>CAIXEA010000212.1 GCA_903918315.1 uncultured Acetobacteraceae bacterium
GCAGGGTTGGCCGGTCTGGCCGGCAAAGCTGGGCACCGCGGACGCGGGGCGGGCCCCGGCGAGCACAAGCATCGCCGCGAGGAGAATTCCAAAATACCTCATACTGTCCCCAATCGGCTGCATTTTTGACTGATCCAATGGGCATCCCCGTCCCATCAATAGTGGGCGCCATTGCGCTTGAGAGCAAATCGTAGCTTTGGGTGGAAAGTGTTGGCAAGCATAGACTTCGCATTTAAAGCAACATTTTATCACAAAAAGAAACATATCCCATGGACCGCCGACCGCGGACTCCGGCCCTGGTGAGACGCGCCATTCGCGTTTCCCTTCGCGCCATGCCACGATGCCCGCGAGGAAGCCGTCACGGGAGGAAAGCCCCTGAAGCCGAACACCCCGCAGGCCGGGTTCAGCGGAACCGCGCCCAAAGCGGTGGGCTTTAACCGCGCGCCAGCCGCATGAGCGTCACCACCCAGCAAGGCGGCATCTTCAGCTGCACCGGCCGGCAATGGCTCATTCTCCTGATGGTGCAGTTGTCGAACCTGCTGTTCGGCATGACGATCACCCTGGCGAACGTGGTCCTGCCGGAGGTTCGTGGCACCCTGTCCGCCACGCAGGATGAGATCTCGTGGGTCATCACGCTGAATCTGGTGGCCACGGCGGTGGCGACGCCCTTGACCGGCTGGTTGTCCAGCCGACTGGGCTGGCGGACTTTGATGTTCGCCACCGTGACCGGCTTCACGGTGTCATCGTTCCTGTGCGGCCTGGCCAACAGCCTGGAGGCGTTGATTCTGTTTCGCGTCTTCCAGGGCATTTTCGGGGCGCCGATCATGCCAATGGGCCAGGCGATTTTGCTGGCGTCGTTCCCGCGGCATCTGCATGCGACGGCTTTGGTGATCTGGGGCATCGGGGCGGTGTTCGGCCCGGTGCTGGGGCCGGTGTTGGGATCGATGGCGACCGAGGCATCCAATTGGCGGGCGGCGTTCTTCATGATCGTGCCACCCGGCTGCGCGGCCATGACCTGCGTCTGGTTCGCGCTGTCAGACCGCACCGAGCGCAGCCGGCTGCGCTTCGACTGGACGGGGTTTCTGACCTTGTCGCTGGCGATCCTGGCCGCGCAGCTGATCATGGACCGCGGCCAGCGCTGGGACTGGTTCGACGCGAATGAGATCGTCGTGCTGGCGATCGTCGGCGGGGTCTCATTCTGGATGTTCGTCGTGCACTGCCTGACCGCCGCGCAGCCCTTCCTCAATCCCAGGCTGCTGCGGGATCGTAATTTCGCGATCGGGATCACCATCGCTTTCGTGATGGGGATGCTCAGCTTCACCACCCTGACGCTATTCCCCAGCCTGCTACACGATCTGCGAGACTATCCCGACAGTGTCATCGGCTCCTTGCTGGCCGCGCGCGGGTTGGGCAACTGGATGGCGTTCCTGGTGATCGTGCCCTTCACCCGGGTGGCGCCGCGGCTCGCGATCGCCTGCGGCCTGGCGTTGCAGGCCATCGCCGGGCTGTCGATGGCGCAATTCGACATCAACCTGACTTTTTTCGACGTGTTCTGGACCAACATGCTGCAAGGCTTCGGTCAGAGCATCGCCTTCACTCCGATGACCGTCATGGCCTTTGCCACCCTGCCGCGGCACCTCGTTACCGAGGGTTCGGCGATCTTCACCCTGCTGCGCAATTTCGGATCCAGCATGTTTATCTCGCTGACCGTCATGGTGCTGCTGCGATCCACCACCATCAACTACGCGCGGCTGACGGAATTCATCTCCCCCTACAACAAGGCGCTGGTCTTCCCCGGGGTACCGTCACAATGGGGGCTGGATACCGCGACCGGCCTGCTGCGGGTGTCCAACGAAATCCAGCGCCAGGCCGCCATGATCGGCTATATCAACGCATTCTATCTGATGGGCTTCGCGGCCGCGGTCGCGGTGCCGCTGGCGGGGCTGATGCGCGGGGCGAGCAAGGGAGAGTAACCAAGCCGCCCTACAATCCCCTACCCGGCGCACGCGCCACCGGCTAGAAAGCCGCACCAACCCATGGGTGAACCGCAATGCCCGACAGCCTGAGCCAGACCAGTCCCTCCCTCTTCGGTGACACGGACATCGTTGATATGGTGCGCAAATTCGCGCAGGACCGCCTCACCCCGCACGCCGCCGCCCGCGAAAAAGCGGGCATGATCGAGCCGGAGATCGTGCGCGAACTGGGGGACCTCGGCATTCTCGGTGCGACCACGGCGGCCGAATGGGACGGCAGTGAAATCGATCCCGTGACCTATGCGATGCTGCTGGAGGAAATCGCCGCCGGCGACGGGTCCGTGTCCACGCTGGTCTCGGTCCACAATTCCCCCACCTGCATCGTTGTCGGCCAGTACGGCAATGCCGCGCAGAAGGACCGCTGGCTGCGCAAGCTCGCGACCGGGGCGCATGTGGGCTCCTTTGGCCTGACCGAGCCGCAGGCGGGTTCGGACGCGTCCAACCTGCGCACCCGGGCGGTGAAGAAGGGTGATCGCTACATCGTCAACGGGTCCAAGCAGTTCATCAGCAACGCCGCCCATCCCGGCAGCCTGGTCTTCTTCGCCGTGACCGACCCCACCGCCGGCAAGCGCGGCCTGTCGGCCTTCATCGTCGACAAAACCACACCCGGCTTTGCCATCGACCGCCTGGAGGAAAAGCTGGGCCAGAAGGCGTCCGACACCGCCGCGCTGAGCTTCACCGACATGGAAGTGCCCGAAGACCAGCGCATTGGCCAGGAAGGCGAGGGTTACAAGATCGCCCTGTCCACCCTTGAATCCGGGCGCATCGGCATCGCCGCGCAGGCCGTGGGCATGGCCCGCGCCGCGCTGGACTATGCCATCGCCTACGCCAAGGAGCGGAAAGCCTTCGGCGGCAATATCATCGACTTCCAGGCGGTGGGTTTCCGCCTCGCGGACGCGAAAACGCGCCTGGAAGCGGCGCGCCAGCTGACCCTGCATGCCGCCCGGCTGAAAGCCGCCGGCCACCCGGCCCTGGAAGCGGCCTGCATGGCGAAATTGTTCGCCTCTGAAGCCGCCGAAGCGATCTGCACCGCGTCCATCCAGACCCTGGGCGGCTACGGCTTCCTGGCGGATTATCCGGTGGAGCGCATCTACCGCGACGTCCGCGTCTGCCAGATCTACGAAGGCACCTCGGATGTGCAGAAGCTGATCCTGCAGCGGATGCTCTGATTTGCCCTTCGCGCCCTATGCCGCCCTGGCCGCGGACCTGATCGCGACTTTGGGGCCGGAGGGAACGGACGGCTCCCACGATCTGACCCATATCCAGCGGGTCTGGCGCAACGCCGCCGCCATCGCGCGGACGGAACCGGGCGCGGATATCGAACTGCTGCTGGCGGCGGTGATCCTGCATGACTGCGTGGCGGTGGAGAAAGACTCGCCGCTCCGCGCCCAGGCCTCCCGCCTGTCGGCCGAGCGGGCGCGGGGCCTGATCGCCCCGTTTGGCTGGGCGGCCCAGCGGGTGGACGATCTGGCGCATGCCATCGCCACGCATAGTTTCTCCGCCGCCCTCGCCCCGCAAACAACGGAGGCCCGCATTCTCCAGGACGCCGATCGGCTGGATGCGATTGGGGCGGTGGGGATCGCGCGGTGTTTTTATAGTGGGGGGCGGCTGCAGTCCGGCCTTTATAGCGCGGCGGATCCGGCCGCGCTGGGGCGGCCGCTGGACGATAAGCGCTATGCGCTGGACCACTTCAAGGCCAAGCTGTTCCATGTCGCGGATGGGTTTCTGACCCCGGCCGGGCAGGCGATGGCGGCGGAGCGGGCCCGGTTCATGCACGCCTTCGTGGACACGATGCTCGCGGAAATTTCAGGCCGATCGGCCTAAATTCCTTGATGCCGTCAACGGTTTGTTAACCATTTGCTGCGCAGACTGCGGCCCTCATCTCAAGGGCTGACTGCCATGCGATCCGTCCCGCTGATTTTCTGTTCCCTGCTCGCGGCAACGCCGGCCTGCGCCTGGCGGTCCGACCACCCGCCGGGTGGGGGCTATGGCATGCACAGCTTCGGGATGCCCGGTTATAGCATGCCCGGGTATGGCGTGCCGCCGCTGGTCTTCGGGGTCGTGCCACCGGTGGTCATGGTCCCGGCGCCGCCCATGGTGCAAATGCCCCCCCCGATTCAGAGCGGGGCCCGCTATCTCTGCGACAATCCCAGGGGTCAGTATCCGCAGGTGCGCAGTTGCCACCATCCGTGGCGCACCGCCCCCGGTTCGGCCGGTGTCAGGCAGGCCAGGTAGCTGAGGTCCCGGTAGCCGAAACGGGCAAGCCGCGCGATAGTGTGCTCCATGAGCTTCCGATCCCTCTACCGGCACGGCTTCGCCCGGGTGGCCGCCTGCACCACCCGCACCGCCTTGGCGGACCCGGCGGCGAACGCGCGGACCATCACCCGCATGGCGGCGGACTGCGACCGCCAGTCCGTGGCCCTCGCGGTGTTCCCGGAACTGTGCGTGTCCGGCTATTCCATCGGCGACCTGCTGCAACAGCAGGCGCTGCTGGACGCGGTGGAAGCGGCGATCACCGCCATCGCCGCTGCCTCCGCCCCGCTGCTGCCGCTGCTGCTGATTGGCGCGCCGCTGCGCCATCAGGGGGCGTTGTATAACTGCGCCATCGCCATCCATCGCGGCCGCATCCTGGGCGTGGTGCCCAAGATACACCTGCCCAACTATCGGGAATTCTATGAGACGCGGCACTTCGCCAGCGGTGACGGGCAGGTAGGCGGCGACATCGCCCTGGGGGGGGCGCGCGTGCCCTTCGGCACCGACCTGCTGTTCGAAGCCGAGGATCTCCCTGGCTTCGTCGTGCATCCCGAAATCTGTGAGGATATCTGGGTCCCGGCGCCGCCGAGCAGCGACGCGGCCTTGGCGGGGGCGACCATCCTCGCCAACCTGTCGGCCAGCAACATCACCATCGGCAAGGCGGAAACCCGCAAGCTGCTCTGCCGATCACAGTCGGCGCGGTGCCTGGCGGTTTATGTGTATGCGGCGGCGGGGGCGGGGGAGTCGACCACCGATCTGGCCTGGGACGGTCAGGCCTCGGTCTTTGAAAACGGGGCCACGCTGGCGGAAACGGGACGCTTCCCCGCCAGCGACCAGGCCGCCATCGCCGACATCGACCTCGATCTGCTGCGGCAGGAGCGGTTGCAGATGGGGTCCTTCGACACCAACCGCCGCCGGCATGCGCGGTCCTGGCGCCGCATCGGCTTCACCCTGGCGCCACCGGCGGGGGATGTCGGGTTCCGGCGCCAGCTGGAGCGCTTTCCCTTCGTGCCGGCCGACACCACCCGGCTGGAGCAGGATTGTTACGAGGCTTACAACATCCAGGTGTCCGGCCTGATGCAGCGGCTGCGGGCGGCGGGGTTGCAGAAGGTGGTCATCGGCATTTCCGGCGGATTGGACTCGACGCAGGCGCTGATCGTCTGCGCCCAGGCGTTTGATCAGCTCGGGCTGCCGCGGTCGAACATCCTGGCCTATACGATGCCCGGCTTCGCCACGTCCGATCATACCAAGGCCAATGCCTGGGCCTTGATGACCGCCCTGGGCGTGACGGCGGCGGAGCTGGATATACGGCCCTCGGCGATCCAGATGCTGGGCGATATCGGGCATCCCTACGCCGATGGCACCTCTCAATATGACATCACGTTCGAAAACGTGCAGGCGGGGCTGCGCACCGACTACCTGTTCCGCCTGGCCAACCACCACAACGGCATCGTCATCGGCACCGGCGACCTGTCGGAGCTGGCGCTGGGCTGGTGCACCTATGGGGTGGGCGATCAGATGGCGCATTACAACGTCAATGCCGGGGTGCCCAAGACGCTGATCCAGCACCTGATCCGCTGGATCATCGGCACGCAGCGCTTCCCGGCCGATGTCTGCGCCACGCTGGAGGCCATCGTTTCGACCGAGATCTCCCCCGAGCTGATCCCCGCCGGCGCCGGCCAAACCCCGCAGAGCACCGAGGCCCAGATCGGCCCCTACGCGTTGCAGGATTTCACCCTGTTCTACATCCTGCGCTACGGCTTCCCGCCGTCGAAGGTCGCCTTCATGGCGCTGCACACATGGGAGGACGCGGCCCGCGGCGCCTGGCCGCCACATTTCCCGCCGGAGCGGCGCCAGGCTTATGACCTGCCGGTGATCCGGCATTGGATGGAGGTCTTCATCCGCCGCTTCTTCGGCTTCAGCCAGTTCAAGCGCAGCGCCATGCCGAACGGGCCCAAGGTCTCGGCCGGGGGCTCCCTGTCCCCACGCGGCGACTGGCGGGCGCCATCGGACGGCAATGCCGCGGTCTGGCTGGCGGAGCTGGAGCGGGCCGTGCCGCGGTCGCTGTAGTGGAGCCGCTGGCGCTCTTGCTGGGTGCGGGGCTGGTGGCGGGGGCGATGAACGCGATCGCGGGGGGCGGGTCGTTCGTGTCGTTCCCGGCCCTGGTCTTCGCCGGGCTGCCGCCGGTGGTGGCCAATGCGACCAACACGGTGGCGCTGCTGCCGGGCACGCTGGCCAGCGCCTGGGCCTATCGCGATGGCATGACGGGGTTTGGCGGGCTGCCGCTGCGGGTGCTGCTGCCGGTGACGCTGGCGGGCGGGCTGCTGGGGGCGGCGCTGCTGCTGGTGACCCCGGACAGCACGTTCCGCGCGGTGGTGCCGTGGCTGCTGCTGCTGGCGACGCTGGTGTTTGCGGGTGGGCGGGAGCTGGTGCACTGGCTACGCGGTTCGGTACATATCGGCAAGGGGCCGGTGCTGGTGGCGCAGTTCCTGATCGCCATTTACGGCGGCTATTTCGGCGGCGCGGTCGGGCTGATGATGATGGCGGTGTGGAGCCTGTTTGATACAGCCGATCTGAAGGCGATGGCGCCGGCGCGGACGCTGCTGACGAGCGCGGCGAATGGGTTGGCGGCGGTGTGTTTCGTGCTGGCGGGGGCGGTGCGGTGGCCGGAGATGCTGGCGATGATGGGCGGGGTTGTGGCTGGGGGGTATTTGGGGGCGCTTGGGGCTCGGTTAGTGCCGGCTCGGGTGATTCGGGGGGCTGTGGTGGTGTTGTGTGCGGGGGTTACGGTTTGGTTTTTTCGAGGTTAAATACTCTGTATAGAAAATTTTAAGACACGGTCAGACCATTCAATTTATTTTGATAAAAACTACTCTTGCTGATTCCGAATTCCAAATGGTATATGAACGCAAGGTGTATTTTCAGATGCAGGTTTCAAATGTCCAATTTGATCATCAAAAAATATCTGCGGCTTCATAATATCAAGGATATTTTTCTTTTCTATTCCGCCCGTTAGGAATAACTCGTCTACCTCGATCCCTAAATGCTTCATCGTGTTGATCAAACGCTCATGCGCTGGTGCATTCCGAGCGGTAACAATGGATATTCTTATCGCTTTATCGGCATTATTCACGCGCCTAGCATTTTTTGTTTCCATTTTCTGAATACCCGAAATACGCTGCATCAGAGGCATCAAAGGACCGCTTTTAAGTGGCTTATCCTTGTTTTCAACCTCGTGATAATGAAACAAAGGTAGACCGCCATCTGCATATTTAGCCTCTGCTTCATCGTCAACAAGTACGCCATCAAAGTCGAAGGCGATCCTTAATTGGGTATCTTGGGTATCGTCAAAGGAGGAACACGGTAACACGTGCCCCGCTGGATAACCTAACCCATCTTATTCATCGCATGGCAGGGATTCGCGAACGGACATGGCGCAAACATATGGAATCGTTCAGTGATTGGTTGCTTACACCCACACCGAACGCCGGACATAATCCGCCATGCCCGCCACCGATGAGGATAC
>CAIXEA010000213.1 GCA_903918315.1 uncultured Acetobacteraceae bacterium
GTATCCTCATCGGTGGCGGGCATGGCGGATTATGTCCGGCGTTCGGTGTGGGTGTAAGCAACCAATCACTGAACGATTCCATATGTTTGCGCCATGTCCGTTCGCGAATCCCTGCCATGCGATGAATAAGATGGGTTAGCCTACCTAAGGAGCGCAGATTTTGTGGTGCTGCGCTCCCGCTCGTCTTTTCACAAAACCAGAACCACGCTGTCGTCGACGAGTTGGATTTCGGTAACCACCCGGGCCGCCGGATGAAGGGCGTTCTGCACAAGAATCTCCTGAGTGATTGGGCCGATTACCTTTATCCGAACACTATAGACCGTGACAACAGCGTTGCGTCAATTTTACTGATGCCGACATCGGGGCCCAGATTTGTGCTGACATTGTCAGACAACGACGCTATACCCATCGCCAATGGAGCCGCTCATGCCCACACACACAGCCAGAACCACCAAACTCGACCTCCGCCTGTCGCCAGAGACCAAGCGCACCCTGAACGCCGCTGCCCTCGCCTCCAACCGCTCTTTGAGCCAGTTCGTCCTCGACAGCGCCCTGGCACGCGCCCAGGAAACCCTTCCCGATCGGCGGCGCTTCCGCCTCAGCGCTGAACAGTGGGAATCGTTCACGGTGGCGCTTGACGCCCCAACCCATGACACGCCGCGCCTAAGCCGTCTGTTGCGGGAACCGTCGGTCTTCGACGCACCCGGCGGCAAATGACGCAGGGCTTCCGGATCGAGAAACTCCAGCGCGCGCATCCAGTTGACGGTTTCACCTGTGGCAGCCCCGATCTTGATCGGTTCCTGAGCCGCTATGCGTTCACCAATCAGCAAGCGAATGCCTCGCAGACCTATATCGCGCTGCGCGACGCAGAGATTGTCGGATTTTACACCCTTGTCGTCGCCGAAGTCGCTTACGCCGACGCCCCGGAACGCCTCAAAAAGGGCCTCGCCCGCCATCCCGTCCCGGTCATGTTGCTGGCCCGCATGGCGGTCAGCACCGCCTGGCAGGGCCGCCAGATCGGTGCCGGGCTGTTGAAAGACGCCATACTGCGCACCCTGCGCGCGGCCGACATCGCCGGTATCCGCGCTTTCGCGGTACATGCCAAGGACGAGTCCGCCCGAGCGTTCTATGAGCATATGGAATTCTTCCCGTCCCCAACCGACCCTCTGCACCTTTTTCGGTTGATCAAGGACCTCCGCCACATGGCCGGCGATTAGAGCGGGATGACCGCAGGTGGAATCACTGAAGGTCTGAATCCCGCGATCCCGCTCTGGTTGATTCCCAGCCCCATTTGACCGACAAAGCGCCCCCACCCCAACGGACGCCGCCGCCATGCCCGAGATGCACCTGCACAACAGCCTGACCCGCCGGAAGGAGCGGTTCACGCCCCTCGACCCCCGGCATGTGCGCATGTACGTCTGCGGCCCGACGGTCTACGACCTCGCCCATCTGGGGAATGCGCGCCCGATCGTGGTCTTCGACGTGCTCTCACGGCTGCTGCGCACGCTCTATCCGCGCGTCACCTACGCCCGCAACATCACCGACGTGGACGACAAGATCAACGCGCGGTCCAAGGAGTCGGGCGAACCGATCGCCACGATCACGCAACGGACCACCGCGGATTTTCATACCGATATCGCCGCCCTGAACGCCCTGCCCCCGGACGTGGAGCCCCGCGCCACCGGCCATATCCCCGAGATGATCGCCATCATCGAACGCCTGATCGCCAACGGGCATGCCTATGCCGCCGAGGGCCATGTCCTGTTCGCCGTCAGCACCGACCCGCATTACGGGCACCTGTCGGGCCATAGCCATGATGAGCTGCTCGCCGGTGCCCGCGTCGATGTCGCGCCCTACAAGCGCGATCCCGGCGATTTCGTATTATGGAAACCCTCCACCCCCGATCTGCCGGGCTGGGACAGCCCATGGGGCCGCGGCCGGCCGGGCTGGCATATCGAATGCTCGGCCATGTCGTGGCGTTACCTCGGCGAAAGCTTCGACATCCATGGCGGCGGCTCGGACCTGATCTTCCCGCATCACGAAAACGAAATGGCACAAAGCACCTGCGCCTTCCCCGGCAGCCATTTCGCGCAATACTGGATGCATAACGGCATGCTGCTGGTGAATGGGGAGAAGATGTCGAAAAGCCTCGGCAATTTCTTCACCATCCGCCAGGTCCTGGCCAAAGCCCCGGGCGAAGCCGTGCGCCTGCTACTGCTGCGCGCGCATTACCGCGCGGTGCTGGATTTCTCCGACGCCGCGCTGGCGGAAGCGAAGAAAGAACTCGATCGTTTCTACCGCGCGCTGGAGCGCTTCCCTGATCTCGGCCCCGGCGACCTGCCGACCTCTGTGCATGACGCGCTCTGCGACGATCTGAACACGCCGATGGCGCTGTCGGCGATGCATGCGCTGGCCGATGCGGCGCTGGCCGGCGATCTGGAGGCCGCGCGCGGCCTGCGCGCCGCCGGCGATATCCTGGGCGTGCTGCAACAGACGCCCGAATCCTGGTTCCGCGGCGGGGCGGATGATGGCGCCGCGATCGAGGCCGCGATCGCCGAACGCCTCGCCGCCCGCAAATCCCGCGACTTCGCCCGCGCCGACGCCATCCGCGCCGAGCTGACGGCCAAGGGTATCGTGTTGGAAGATGGCGCCGGCACCACCACCTGGCGGCGGGCCGGGTAGGAAAGGATGCGCATCATGCGAAGGCTGCGGGCTATCACGATCCTGGCGGTTCTGGCCGCCCCGGGCCCTCTGGCGGCAAACCCGCCGCCACCGCCGGGCATCCCGGCCACCCCGCCGATCACCAAGGATCAGGCGAAGCAGATTTACAACAATCTCGACCCCGCGACCCAGGCGCAGGTCAAGCAGCAGGCCGCCGCCATCAAGGCCCAGGCCGATGCCAATCCGGGCTTCAAGGCCTGGCTGAAGCAGATCTACCACGCCTGGTTCGGCCCGTGAGCGTTATCATGACGCCGCCCACCCATCGCCCCTCCGGACGCGCCGCATGACCGGGCGCGACGGCGGCGCGGACCTGCACCCCATCGGCAACACGCCGGTGGTGATTCTGGTGCGGCCGCAACTGGCGGATAATATCGGGGCCTGCGCCCGCGCCATGGCCAATGGTGGATTGTTCCACCTGCGCCTCGTCGCCCCGCGCGACGGCTGGCCCCAGGAAAAGGCCTGGCGCACCGCCTCCGGCGCCGATCGGCTGCTGGATGCGGCGACGGTGCATGCGACGGTGGCGGAGGCGGTGGCAGACCTGCACCACGTCTTCGCCACCTGCCCGCGCCCGCGCCATATCGTCAAACCCGTCATGACCGCCCGCGGCGCCGCCGCCGAAATGCGCGAAATCTGCACCCGCGCCCTGCGCGTCGGCCTGCTGTTCGGGCCGGAGCGCGCCGGCCTCGACAACGACGACATGGCCCAGGCCGACGCCCTGATCCGCTACCCGCTGAACCCCGAATTCATGTCCCTGAACCTCGCCCAGGCGGTGCTGGTCATGGCCTATGAATGGTGGATGGCCGACGACGCCACCCCCCCGCACACGCTGATGACCAATGAGACCGGCGTCGCCACCAAAGGCGAGCTGGACAATTTCATGACGCATCTGATCGCCGAACTGGATGCCAGCGGCTTCCTGCGCAACCTGCCCAAGCGCCCGGGCATGGTGCGCAACATCCAGCACCTGTTCCAGCGCGGGGAGGTCACGACCCAGGAACTCCGCACCCTCCACGGCATCGTCACCGAACTCTCGCTCGGTCGGCGCTTGCGGGGACGGACGGAGACCGGCTGACCGAGGCCAGCCGCTCCGGTGTGACCGCGCCGCGCTGGGCGATCACTGCCCCTCCTTCGGCTTGCCCGCCCCGTGCGGCGTACCCGGCTTCGGCGGTTCGGATGGGCTGACCGCGGGCGCGGGCACGGCAACCGCCGGGGGCGGCGTCGCGGGGTGCGGCGGTTCAACCGCCCGGACCGGAGGCGCGGGCGTCGCGCAGCCCCGTGAAGCCGCTCTCGACCACGATCAGCAAAGCGAGTGCCGCCGTGACGGCCGGACGAATCGTCGGATAACGGCGCATGGTGTGTCCTATGGGTGCCAATGTTTGATGACGGTCTGCCCGACCCGCCCGCGGGAGGCGTGACGAGGCGTGATCACATGCCGCCACCAAAGGCATAGCACGCACGCCAAAGGCCGAATTCCATCGGAAACGACCTAAGCGGCTTATCCACCGTCCGCGCGGCGCATACCGGCGGCCGAACCATTTTCAACGCCGAGCACCCTGAGATCATGAGATCGCTGAGCGATCAGTGATCTCATGATCTCAGCGCCCTCAGCGTTACAATCCAACCCACCAACGGCACATATGGCGCCCATAAATCAATGAACCAAAAAAAGATCAAAACATATCCATTCAATAAACCCAAAAAACCCGAAGCAAACGCAAGGCTTCGTGGCTTCAAAATCTTCGTGATCTTCGTGCAAATCCGCCCCCCCCCCCCGCACCGCGCCGCGAGCGGTGGCCCGGACAAGCCGGGCCATGACGAACAGGGCGTGAACCAAGGGCTTCAACCGTTGGTGCCGGCAGCACGGGAAACGCCTTTGGCACCGTCCACCCTGTTGATCGATCGGCGTTTAACGCCGAGCACCCTGAGATCGCTGAGCTATTGATTTTCTCAGTGATCTCATGATCTCAGCGCCCTCTGCGTTACAATCCAACCCGTCAACGGCACATATGGCGCCCATAAATCAATGAACCAAAAAATTA
>CAIXEA010000214.1 GCA_903918315.1 uncultured Acetobacteraceae bacterium
CGTCGAGCAATGCTTCGGCAAACTCAAACGGTTCAAGCGGGTCGCTATGCGCTGTGAGAAGACCAAGCGAAACTACGAGGCATTCGTGTCATTGGCCTGTGTGTTTGTCTTGATCAAATCCGTCCACACGGCCTAGGAGCCTGTCCGAGAATGGCTCACAGCGGGCGTATTATCTGCGGTTCTTTGGGTGGGTTTGATTGAGTGCGTCCTTCTCAGGTTGCTGCTTTGTGCAGCTTGAGGAGATTGTGGACGGTGCAGATCATCGCCCACTCGCCTCTGACCTGCCTGAGACCGCGGAGGAGGAACTGTCGGAAGCCTCTGGCCTGCTTGATGTGCCCGAACACCGGCTCGACGACCTGCTTGCGCAGCCGGTATCGACTTCGTCGCCCGGCCCTGCGGATCGTGTCGGCCATCGCCTGCATCAGCGGCTTGCGCTTGAGCACGCGGCCGGCGGTGGGATCGGTGTCGCCGTGTCGGATGCGACCTGGCGACAAGTAGGCGGCGACACGGCGCTCGGCCATGGCGGCCAGGTTGGCTTCGGTGGCAAACCCGGTGTCGCCTGACACCTCGCGCGGCTTGCGGCCCAGGTTCGCACGAGCCTGATCAACCAGCGGGATCAGGCCTGCGAAGTCGGCCGGGTTGGTGCAAAGGCGTTGGGCCACGATGATCTGGTGGGCAGCGTCGACCGCGATCTGGCCGTTGTAGCCGGCGATGAACCCACCCTGGCTCGGCATGATGCGGCTGTCGCCGTCCGTGAAGTTGCGTTGTGCCTTGTCGGGCGGCGTATCGGCAGGCTTGTCCTTGCGCTGGCCACGCTCCTGCATGCCGGAGGATGGACCGGGCCCGTCGGGGTCGGTGCCGGCTGGTCCGGCCTGGGCCTCGGCCTCAAGCTGGGCCTTGGCGGCGCGGATGCGTTCGAGGCGGCGCTGCTTGTCGGCCATCCAGTCCGGCATTTCGTCGCCGCGGCGATCCGCCCCGTGCTGCGCATCCTCAGACGCGTCAGCGGCAGCGGCAGCGGCAGCGGCAGCGGCAGCGGCAGCGGCAGCGGCCTGGTCCAGCCAGGATTTCACCTCGGCGGCAAGCTTGGGCTCCTGACGCACCATGTGTTGATAGCTCATGGCTTTGTGGCGGCTGGCATTCGCCCGCAGCTTGGTGCCGTCAACCGCCACGTGGCCCAGCTTGACCAGGCCTGCCACCTGACACAGCCGCGGCACCTGGACGAACAGCGTCGAGATCGCTGCCAGATGCCGTTTGCGGAAGTCGCTGATGGTGCGGAAATCCGGCCGGTTCAGTCCAGTGACGGCCATCACGTCGACCCGCTCCTCGCAAGCCCGAGCAAGTTGGCGGCTGGAATAGATGCCGCGGCTATAGCCATACAAGAGAAGCGCCACCAGCATACCGGGATGATAAGGCGGCTGGCCTTGCGCTGCCTTGTAGACGCCGGTGATCGCCGAAAGGTCCAGCCCCTCACGCACCGTATCGCGAACAAAGTGCGCCAGGTGGCCTGGCGGAACGAAGTGGTGCACCGAGGGCGGCAGCAGCCACGCCTGATCCACATCCCACGTACGAAAGGATTTGCTCATGGGTCGTAGTGAATCAAACTTCAGCTCGCGTCGGCTAGAGAATTCTCGGACGGGCTCCTAGAGCGTGATCGGCGGAGATGGACTCACCGGAGGCCCAAATCCAGCGCCAACAGCCTCGATCGAGCCAGACAGCGGGCGTCCCCATCGTTGGGGCGCCCTCCGCGGGCCCAAGTCTGTCGGAATAACTTCAATGTGATTGCCGCAATTTCGGTTTCCGTCTAAAAATTGCTTGCTCTTCGACGGGCCTGCCGATATATTTTTGTAAGGATTGGCGCAACCAGACCAACCCACGCTGCTGACCGCGTCCGCACCATCAGGGCCTGCCGGCCCAGATTTCCGAGGAAGATTGTGATGTCCGCCCGTTCAACCACCGTAGGACAAGCGCATCCGCTGGCCGATACCTCTCTGCCTCATAATGCGTCTCGTTCGACCCCCAACTCACGCCATCGCCGGCTGATCGACGGGATCGTCGATGGGTTCTCGCTGGCATGCCGTCATGGCGACCTTGAATCGGCAGCCGATCTGATTACGGTCCTGGAAGATCAGCGGGATCGCTGGATCGCGCAGCATGGCGATGAACGCCGGCGGACGGAAAGCCAGATCGCGTCCATGAAGGACGAGCTCATCCGGCGCCGGCAGGTCGAAATCGTGGCTTCGGTGGAAGCACGCGGCCGGCTCGCACCGGCCGGGGCCTCTCAACGCCACTAGAGTTTGTCCGTCTGAGGACGGATACACGCCAGGCAGTGGGAATTTACAACTGACCCACCAGCGTCAGGGCCTCATCCACCCGCCCGGCATGTCTACGCAACGGCTTACGCGCCTCCAGGCCTAAGGGGACTTTGGCGCGTACAGCGCCAACAACCGGGGCATGCCGGTCCGACGGGCCGCATAACCCTCCCGTTTCGCGCCTGGGTCGGTCGTGCCATCAGCATCATGCGATAGCCGGCGCCGCATCACGCGATAATCGCACGTTCATAGGCTAATACTGCGTGACATAGCGTTTCGTGGGTATTTCCAGGTATCGAACCTGGCCCGGCGGAGGCGGGAACCCGGTGCCATGTGACCACTGGGTTATTTGGCGTCCCGTAGGGGATTCGAACCCCTGTTGGTGCCGTGAGAGGGCACTGTCCTGGGCCTCTAGACGAACGGGACATCGGCCAAGGCGGGCCTTCTACGCTGGAACCACGCCCACCTCAAGACCCTGTTTCACTCCCGTGGCAAGGAAATGCGCCCCGTCACCGCCGCGGTGCGCGGGTCGACAAACACCACCCGATCCGCGCCGCCGCCCCGCAGCTGGATCGCCAGCCGATCGCCGGCCGTGGCGATCGCGGCGATGCTGGTGCCGGGGGGCTCGCTCAGAACCCCCAACGCGGATACCGGGACGGGCGCGGATACCGCCGCCGCTTCGCTCGGTGCCGCCGGTCCGGGGGAATGGCGGGCCAGCATCACCATCAGCGCCACCGTGCCCACCACGATCAGCACGCCCATCACGATGGCGGCGATCTTCACCGCCCGCATGCCGCTGCTCAATGTCTCCGTCATGTCACTTCACCTTTCCCTGGCGCGCCAAACCGCGTTAAGCCCGCGCCATGTCCAACCCATCCGCCCCACACGGCCCGCTCCTGCACACCGCCACGCCCGACGACGCCGGCAAGCGGATCGACGCTTGCCTGGCGGAGGTGTTTGGCGGTCTCTCACGCTCCCGCGTCAAGACGCTGATAGAGGATGCCCGGCTGCGGCGCGATGGCACGCTGGTGACGGCACCGGCTGAACCGGCACGGGTCGGCGCGGTCTATGTGCTGGACGTGCCGCCGCCGATAGCGGCCTGGCCGCAGCCGCAGGCGATTCCGTTTCCGATTTTGTTTGAGGACAAGGATATCATCGTCCTCGACAAGCCGGCCGGGCTGGTGGTGCATCCCGCGCCCGGCAATCTGGATGGCACGCTGGTCAATGCGCTGCTCGCCCATTGCGGGCCTGGCTTCACGGGCATCGGCGCCGAGAAGCGGCCGGGCATCGTGCATCGGCTGGACAAGGACACATCGGGGGTCATGGTCGTCGCCAAGACCCAGCTCGCCAACGATGTTCTGACCGCCGCTTTCGCGGCCCGCGACCTCGATCGGGCCTATCGCGCGCTGTGCTGGGGCGTGCCGGCCGCACCGATGGGGGAGATCGAGGGCGCCATCGGCCGCGACAAGCGTGACCGCAAGCGCATGGCGGTGGTGGCCGCCGGGGGCAAATACGCCTTGACCCGTTACCGGGTTCTGCGTGCCTGGGGTACGTCGGTCGCCATGCTGGAATGCCGGCTGGCGACCGGGCGAACGCACCAGATTCGGGTGCATCTGGCGCATGCCGGACACCCCGTCGTCGGCGATCCCATCTATCTTCGCCGCATTCCCGCCGCGGCGCGTTCATTGGGTGCGCCGGCCCACGGCCAGTTGCTGGATTTTCCGCGCCAGGCGCTGCATGCCGCGCGACTCGGATTCGCCCATCCCCGAACCGGCGCGGCGCTGAATTTCGAGACACCGATCCCCCCGGACATGGAGGCGCTGATCGCGGCGCTGGATAAGAAGCCCGGCGGGGCGCGGTAACCTGTCTCGTTGTTAATCAGTTAGTAATCTTGACAGGACCGGTGCGGTCCTGTATAAAATGGACTTGTCGCGACGGGTGGATGACCTGTCACGATGGGGAAGTCCGGATGCCACGCTGCCAAAGATGGGGCGGGTGTTCGGGACCGCAAGACCCCCTCCCTCATCCAATCCGGTTCCGGCCCCAACCCAGTGGGCCGGGCCTCGTGCCGAACCACCCCTTGCGCCACAACGGGCCCGGAAAGCCCAGGGCAAGTCAGGATCGGACGGCGTAGGAGTCTGTCATGGCTGCTTCTGTCATCAATATGGCCCCCGACGGCAATCTGTCCCGCTATCTTCAGGACATCCGCAAATTTCCCATGCTCGCGCCGGAGGAAGAACTGTCCCTCGCGAAACGGTGGCGCGACAGCGAAGACACCCAGGCCGCGCATAAGCTGGTCACATCCCACCTGCGCCTCGTCGCCAAGATCGCGATGGGCTACCGCGGCTACGGCCTGCCGGTCGGGGAGCTGATCAGTGAGGGCAATGTCGGCATGATGCAGGCCGTCAAGCGCTTCGATCCGGATCGCGGCTTCCGTCTCGCGACCTATGCCATGTGGTGGATCCGCGCGGCCATCCAGGAATACATCCTGCATTCGTGGTCGCTCGTGAAAATGGGCACCACCGCCGCGCAGAAGAAGCTGTTCTTCAATCTGCGCCGCCTCAAGGGCCAGATGCAGGCCTTCGAAGACGGCGATCTGAAGCCCGAGCAGGTGGGCAAGATCGCGCATCTGCTCGACGTCCCCGAACAGGACGTGATCAGCATGAACCGCCGCCTCGCCGCCCCGGATAACAGCCTGAACGCACCGCTGCGCCAGGAAGGCGAAGGCGAATGGCAGGATTGGCTCGTCGATGACTCCGACAGCCAGGAAACCGTCCTCGCCGAGCGGGAAGAAGCGAGCGGTCGGCAGGCGCTGCTGGCCAATGCGCTGAAAACCCTGAACGAGCGCGAACGCCGCATCCTGATCGAACGCCGCCTCAAGGATGAGCCCGCGACGCTGGAGGCCCTGTCGGTGCAATACAGCATCTCCCGCGAGCGGGTGCGCCAGATCGAGGTCCGCGCCTTCGAAAAGCTGCAAAAGGCCATGAAGCAGGAAGTGACCGAGCGGCGGGCGGCGTCAACCTCCCTCGCTTTGGCTCATTGATCCGCCTGCCCGCCCTCTTCCAGGCCCCAATCGCGGATGAGCCTGTCCCGTTCCGCCCGCAGCCGGGCGGCCTGGGATAGGCTGCGCGCGTCCAGGATCAGTTTCACGCCAACCGGCAGCAGGGTCAAAGCCAGCCAGCCCGCCGCCGCCGCGCCCCAGGCCCCGCACAGCGACGCGGGGTCGGTGACCAGCGCCAGCGCCGCCTCCCCGCCCCCCTTGTCCCAGACCCGCATGATGGGTGCCACGCAGGGCGCGGCGCCGCAGAGCAGCATGGCCCGCGCGATCGGGCGCCCGGGGCCGCGGTCCAGCGCCAGCGCCAGCAGACCGGGCGCGAGCAACAGCGCCACCAGCAGCGAGGCCGCGGGCGCCAGGGCCACCATCCCGCCGCAGGCCAGGCCCTGCGCCCAGATCAACGCCTGCCCCGATGTCGGCGCGGCAGCCGGCGCCGGTCCGGGTGGCGTTGCCGCCATCACCCCAGCACCGTCAGCAACAAGGTCACGGCCAGGGCGGTCAGACCCAGGCCGGCCGTCAGTTCCTGCCCCAGCCGCTCGGCCATCGCCGTGCGGGCCCGCGCGCCATCCCTGATCATATTCAGGGCGGTATCAATCCCGGCCACCCGGGCGGCTGCCTGCCGGACGCCGTTCGCATCCGCTTCCAGACTCCCGGGATCGTCGAGCAACGCAGCCAAGGGTGCGAAATGCCCCGCCTCCGCCAGCCCCGGCAGGAGGCTCGCGACGGCCGCGCGCTGATCGCGGTTGCGCCAGCGCGCCAGCAAGGGGTCCGCTCGCGCCACGACGAACCGCGCGATCCCCGGCAAGGGGCCATCCGCATAGCGATGTTGAATTTCGGTCATGATCTGGAGCCAGGCCAGCGGTGGGTTTTCCGTGGTGGCGAGAACCGCCGCCTCCATATCCAGGCTGCGGGTGGAGCGTGCGGCGATAAAGGCCAGCGCATCGGCATCGAACGGATTCCCGCCCGTGGACGCCACCCGTTCCATCGCCGCCGCGACATCCGTGATCGCCGCGACGCAATGCCCCTCCCCCAGCACACCCGCGCAGGGCAACAGGGGATTGAGGGTGTAAACCAGCCTGCGAATACCGCCGGCCGGTGGGCGAATGCGCAGCAGCGAACGGGCCGCGCGCACCGCGCTCCGCACCAGGAACGCGTCATGACGATCATCGCGCATCGCGGCCCAGATGCTGGGTGCTTCGGTGGCCACCATACTTTCCAACAGCGCCAGCGCCGGAGGGTTTCCGGCATGCGCCGCCAGCAGCGCGCCAAGCCCATCGGGCCAGAGCGCCCGCCCGTGCCAGCACAGCGGCGCCAAGGGGTCCGACAGGGCCGCGACGCGCATGGTCAGCATCGCATCCGTGATGGTGGGATCGCCGCGCGCCCCGGTATGATGGCGGATCAGCTCTTCGACGCGACTGCACAACGACGCATCGCCAAGCCCGCGCCGCAACCAATGGCCCACCGAACCATCCCGCAAGGCACGGGCGGCCAGCTCCGGCTCCTGACGGATCGCGACCGCGAGACCGCGCGCATCCCAGACGGCTACGGCGCCGACGGTCAGCGGCCGTTGGGAACGGCGGGACGGGCGGGTGGCGACCCGGCGGCCGCGGGTGGCGGCGGGGTCCAGCAGCATGGCGGGCAACAGCCGGTGATCCGGATCCTCGGCCAGCATGCCCCGCGCCAGATCAGCGATCAGCGGCGGCAGGCGGAGCTCGCTTGCGATCGCGGCAAAACCGCCTAGCTCCTGCTTCCGGCGGAACACGGCCGCATCGTCCAGACCGGCCATCAGCGCGCCACCCGATACCAGACTGACCAACAGGCAGCCGAGCGCATAGACATCGTCGGCGATCCCGCCATCACCCCGCCCGGCCGGATCGCACATCAGGCTGGTGAACGGCTCAAAAGCCGGCGGTTGGTGCATGGCCGGCGGCGCCGCCCAGGCGCAGCCCAGCGTTATCGGCTGGCCCGGCCCGGCGGAGAAGACGTTATTGGGCCGGATCGCCCGATGGGTCAGCCCCTTGCTGACCAGGTGGCACAACACCTGCGCCGCCGGGCGGAGCACCCGCGCGAGGACCGCGGCCTCCGTCCACGGGACCGTCGACAGGCTGAGCGGCGGACCGGGCGGGGCCGGACAGATGACATACAGGCCCGAGGCGCCGCCCGGACGCGGCCCAGGGCCAATGCCCAGGGGATGCAGCAGGTTGGGGCAGCCATCGATGAGGTCGCGCATGATGCCGCCCCGCGCCGGTGCCCCCGGCGCGACCGCGACCGCCATCAGATCGGTCTGACCAGTGCGCAGGTCGGTGGCGCCAAACGCCTCCAGCCCGCCCCCCGCCCGCGGCAAGGGACGGGCCAGATCGACCGAGAAGAAGCCGCCGATCGGCTTGAATGGGATGTTGAGTGGGTTTGACACACGGGCGCCGTCTGATTGCGCGGGCCAGCGTGACAGCAAAAGGTTTAGATTTGGTTAACGCGACCGGGCTTTGTCAGGATGGCGGCCCCTCAGCGGGATGACCGGCGGTGGCATCACCGATGGTCTGAATCCCGCGCACAAACCGCAGCGAAGCGGCCCTCAGACCACCCCGCGCTCCCGCAGGCCAGCCACCGCCGCCGCGTCGTAGCCGATATCCGCCAGGACAGTATCGGTATGCGCGCCCAAAGCCGGGCCGACGGTGTCGAGCTTGCCGCCGCCATGCGCCAGTTGGAAACCGGAGCCCATCAGCCGCAATGGCCCATAGGGGCTGTCCACCGTCTGCATCGCGCCACGGGCAACGATCTGCGGATGGTCAATGATCTCTTCGATCTTCCAGATCGAGGCGCAGGGCGCGCCGGAGTCGTTCAACCGCCGCTCCCAGGTTTTGGAGTCCTCCGCCGCCAGCGCGGATTCGATGATCTCGCGCAACGCCGCCTCATTGTCCTTGCGCAGGAACCAGTCGCCGAAGCGGGGATCGTCGAACACGTCGGTGCGGCCGAGCGCGGTCATCAGCGCGCGGTATTGCTTCTCGTCGTTCACCGCCAGCAACAGATAGGAGTCCTTGGCCTTGAACAGATTGGCGGTCACCTTGCGGCTGATCGCCTGATTGCCGGCCTGGTGCTGGTGGTGCCCGGCAACGGTGAAATCCGCCACCTGGGTGGACAGGAAGGCCAGGCTCGCCTCCAGCATCGACACGTCGATGAACTGCCCCAGGCCGGTATGGGTGCGCTGGAACAAGGCCGAGGACACCGCGAACGCCGCCGTCGCCCCCGAGAGCACATCGCAGACCGCGAAGCCGGCACGAGTCGGGCCCATTTCCTCATGGCCCGTGATCGCCATGATGCCCGACATCGCCTGGATCTTGCCGTCGTACCCGGCCTCCCCGGATGAGGGGCCGGTCTGGCCGAAGCCGGAAATGGCGCAATAGATGAGCTTTGGATTGATCTCCGACAGCGCCTTGTAGCCAAGGCCGAGGCGATCCATCACGCCGCCACGGAAATTCTCCATCACCACATCGGCGTTCGCCGCCAGCTTGCGCACGATCTCCTTGGCTTCCGGATGTTGCAGATCCAACGTCAGGCTTTTCTTGTTGCCATTGATCGCCAACCAGGACGGCGCCATGCCGCGATCGGCCCATTCGCGTGAGAGTGGGGTGCGGCGCATATCCTCACCGCCGCGCCGCTCCACCTTGATCACATCCGCGCCGAGCAGCGCGAGCTGGTACGAGCCATAGGGACCAGCCAGCACCTGGGTAAAATCCAGGATGCGCACCCCGGCGAACGGACGAACGGACATGCTCAGGCGGCCTTCACGATGCGGTTGGGGCGGGCCAGTTCCTTCTGGCGGTCGAACTCGGCGCGGCGGCGGGCGAGTTCATCGGCCGAGATCCGGTCCAGGTTCAGATAATCCAGCTTCCAATCCCCGCTCGCCGCCCAGCGGATCGGCGATTGCCGCGTGGTCTGCGGGCCAGAGGCGCTTTCCAGCACCTGCAAGGCCAGTTCCAGCGTCTGGTCCTGGGACGCCACGTCATGCGGCTTGCCGGCGCTGTTGCCGAGGGGGAAGTCGCTGAACAGGAACCGCGCGACCGCGGCATGTTCGACGATGTCCTTGGCGCAGCCCATCACGACGGTGGGGATGCCGTTGGCCTCCAGATAGCGTGCGGTCAGGCTGACGGTCTGGTGGCAGACCGGGCAGTTTGGCACCAGCACCGCGACATCGGCGCGGTCTTCGCGCAGCCGGGCCAGCATCTCCGGCGCGTCGGTTTCAACCGTGACGCGATGGCTGCGATTGGTCGGCGCGCCATGAAAGCGCGGCGCGACCGCGCCGATCCGGCCCGAGGCAGCAGCCCGGCGCAACGCCGGCAGCGCGTTCCAGGTGCCACTATCGGTCGCGCTGGTATGCGTCCGGTCATAGCCAATATGGGAGATGCGCAGGTCATGATCGACCGCGCTGTCCCCCGAATAAACCTGATAGAATTTCGCGCTGCCATTATAGGCCGCGCCCGGGCCCTGATCGCCCTTGCCCGGCTGGAATGGTGCGGCGGTGGTGATCAGGCTGACCCGCGACTGGCTCAGCGGTTTGGTCAGCGCGGTGAAGGGGGCATCGAGATAATGCGCCCAGCGATAGGGCGTCGTGTAGCCGATGGCAGCGTAATATTCCCGGGTCCGCCGCATGTAGGGAATGGCGGAATCATAGTCCGGGGCGAAGCCAAGCAGGGCGTCGATATCCTCCATCAGCGGGGTCCTCCTGTTCGTCGGTGTTTGCCACGCAAAGTGGTCGCAGATTGCCGCCGCTCCCGCAAGCGTGACCGGCGGCGGGGTGGCGAATGGCGGAGCGTTATGTCATTGCCGGATGCCTCACCTGATCCGGTTTCGTCAGGGCCCCTCGCCTCGGCCTGGCAACAGGAGATCCGCCGCATGGTCAAATGGTTCGACGATCTGAACTGGCGGGAACGGAACACAGTCCAGGCCTGCTTCGCCGCCTGGTCCTGCGATGGGTTCGACGTGCAGATGTTCGCCTTCGTGATGCCCGCCTTGCTCGCGGCCTGGCATGTCACCACGACCCAGGCGAGTGTGATGACCACCGTCGCGCTGCTGGGTTCGGCCTTGGGCGGCTGGATCTGCGGCGCGCTGGCGGATCGGTTCGGGCGGGTGCGGCTGCTGCAGGCCACGATCCTTTGGTATGCGGGATTCACGTTCCTGTGCGGGTTCGCGCAGGATTTTCAGCAATTATTCCTGTTGCGCGTCTTGCAGGGCCTGGGTGCCGGCGGCGTATGGGCCGTCGCCACGGTCCTGGTGGGGGAGACAGTGCGCGATCCCAGCCGCGGCCGTGCCGTCGGCTGGGTACAGGCCGGGTGGCCACTGGGCTGGGGGGCCGCGGCAGTCCTTTACCTCATCATCCTGGCCGTCCTGCCCGAGGCCATCGCGTGGCGGGTGTTGTTCTGGTTCGGCCTGGCACCGGCATTGCTGGTGCTGTGGGTGCATAACAACCTCGACGAGCCCGACCTGTCGCAACTCAAGGGGCCGGGATTGGGCGCCCGCCTGCTGGCCCCCTTCCGACAGCCGCATGGGCCGATCGTATGGCGGGTGGTGCTGATGACGGCGGGGGCGCAGGGCAGCAGCTACGCGATCCTGACCTATGTGCCCATTTATCTTCGCAATGTCAGGCACCTGGCGGCGGTTGGGACGGGGGCCTATCTGTTCGCGCTGATCCTGGGCTGTTTCTGCGGGATCGCCGCCGGCGGGTATCTGGCCGACAGGGTCGGGCGCAAGGCGCCCCTCCTGCTGTCCCTGTTCGGCTCCGCCATCCTGATGCCAGCGGCCATGTTGGCCCCCGTTTCAAGCCAGATCATCCTGCCGATCGGCTTCGTGCTGGGGTTCGTCAATCAGATGATGCTCGCGCCGATGGGGACGATCATGACGGAGTTATTCCCGGCCGCGATCCGTGGCGGCGCGCAGGGATTCGGCTACAATGCCGGGCGGGGGATCGCGGCCATCGTACCGGCGCTGGTGGGGCTCCTGAGCGCCCATACCGGCTTCGGCGGCGCCATCGCCATCCTCGGTTTAGTCGGGTTTACGCTGATGCTGACCGGCCTCATGCTCCTGCCGGAAACGCGGGGAAGGCTGGTGACCGGCCCAGGGGCGGGCGCGCAGCATCAAGCCGACGACACCCAACCCGGCGATGCCGGCGATGAGGCTCGCAAGAGCATAGATCTTTGGCGTCGCGCCCAGACGCGTGGCCGAAAAAACCACCATCGGCAGCGTTGATGCCCCGGGGCCGGAGGTAAAACTGGCCACCACGAGGTCATCCATCGACAGCGTGAACCCGAGCAACCATCCCGACAGCAGCGCCGGGGTCATCAAGGGCAAGGTCACGAGGCGGAACACCGTCAGGGGCGCGGCGTTGAGGTCTGCCGCCGCTTCCTCCAGCGCGGTGCCGGTTTCGCTCAGTCTGGATCGCACGATCACCGTGACATAGGCCATCGCGACCGAGGCATGGGCCAGCGTCACCGTCCCGGCCCCCCGCTCGCCGGGCCATCCGACCCACTGACCCAGCGCCACGAACAGCAGCAGCAGCCCGAGCCCCGTCATCACATCGGGCAGGACCAGCGGCGCGGCGGCCAGGGTTTCCATCAGCCCCTTGCCGCGAAACCGCCCGAACCGGGCCAACGCGAAGCCGGCCGCGGCCCCGGCGAGCGTCGCCAGGCTCGCCGACACCGCCGCGATGCGCAGGGACAGCAGGGCGGCCTCGATCAGGACCGGATCGTGCCAGAGCGCGTCGTACCAACGGGTCGAGAACCCGGTCCAGGATGTCACCAGGCGGGACTCGTTGAAGCTGAACACCACCAGGAACGCGATGGGGGCATACAGGAACGCATAGACCGCGAGGAGCCAGGCGATCATGCCGGCTCCAGCAAGGCTGGCGAGTCGTTGCGCACGTTATTGACCGCGGTGCTGACCCGCCAGGTCCGCAGACCGGCCGCTGAGGGGCGCAGCAAGGCACCCACATCGCCCTCCGTCTCCCCCAGCCAGAGTGGCCAGTCCGCCGGTTCCAGCACCACCGGCATTCGCTCATGCAAGGGGCGCAGCCTGGGGCAGGCGCTGGTGGTGGCGATGGTGAAGCTGCGGATGACGCTGCCATCGGGGGCGCGCCAACCCTCCCACAGCCCGCCAAAAACCAGCGGTGCCCCGTCTTCCCGGGCGATCGCCCAGGGCAGCCTGGCGCCGTCCACGGTCTGCCATTCATAGAACGCATCCGCCGGCACCAGGCAGCGCCGCCGCGCATAGGCATCGCGAAACAGCGGCGTCACCGCCAGCGTCTCCGCCCGCGCGTTGATCGGCTGGCGCGCCTCCTTCAGATCCTTGATCCAGTGCGGCACCAGCCCCCAGCGCAGCAGATCGAGGCGCCGATCGCGCGCTTGCGGATGCAGGCGCACCACGGGTGCGGAGCGTGTCGGCGCCATGTTCCATGTCGGCGCCCAATTGGGCAGCGGACCGGTGAGTTGAAACAACGCCGCGATCGCGTCGGCAGGGAGGAAGGCAGCGTAGCGTCCACACATAACTATATCAAATTCATAATGGAATCGCGATGACGCCGCCCGGTCACGCGATCAGCCGCGTCATTGGGGCTCCCACCACACCGGGCGAGCCCGTGTGCGGCGGGGCCTCGTTTGATAACAGTCATACAGCAACACAGACTTCCTGAACCTGTCATCACACCGTCATCATCACTCGGGATCGGAATGCTAAAGCGCGTGGCGAGATTAAGAACTTGAAAGGTTCACCGTGCAAACGCATCCTGTCCGCCTGTTCCGTCGCGCGCTGCTGGCCGCGACCGCGCTGTCCGCACTGTTATCATTGGCGACCTCCGCGGCATCGGCGGCGGTCGTATTCAACGGCGTGTCGGCCGGCGACATGACGTCGTCCGACGCCATCCTGTGGACGCGGGCCGACAATGGCGGCGCCACCACGGCCTTGACGGCTCAGGTTTCGACCGATGCCAGTTTCAGCGGCACGGTGATGAGCTTCGGCGGCAGCACCACCGCCGCGGCCGATTACACGATGAAACTGGATGCCACCGGCCTGAGCGGCGGCACGACCTATTATTACCGCTTCACCGACGGCACCTCGAACAGCCAGGTTGGGCGATTCACCACGCCCACCGCGGCGAACGTGGCGGTGCCGGTTTCGTTCGGCTTTTCGGGTGACGTGGACGGCCGCTTCCGGCCATACCCCTCGGTCGCCGGTTTCGGCACGACGGCCGGCGGCACGCAGAATCTGAATTTCTTCAACTTCCTGGGCGACACCATGTATGAAACGGCGGCGACGGGTTCGCCCGCCACCGCCAATGCGGCGACCAACGGGTCCAATGCGGCGCAGGTGCTGATCGACTATCACCGGAAGTATCTCGAAAACATCTCTGGCGTGACGGCGGGCGGCGCGGTGACCGCGGCGGGGCAGCAGGGCGTGCAAGCCATGCTGGCCGCGACGGGCAGCTACACGCTGCTCGACAACCATGAGCTCGGCAACAAGCAGCTTCAGGCGGGCGGAGCGCCGCAGGCGTCCACCAACACCGGCAACCCCACCAGCTACGACGTCAACACCACCGGGCTGTATAACAATAAATCGGCGGGGTTCCAGGCGCTGCAGCAGGCCTATATGGATTACCACGCCACCCGTGACGTCACGATCACGGCCGCCACGGCGGTTGCCGGCGACGCGAGCGCCATCGGCACCAGGCAGCTCTATTCGGCCACCCAATGGGGCAAGAACGTCGATTTCATCGTGCTGGATGATCGTTCATACCGCGATATCCGGTTAAAGGACCCGGTGACCGGCGCCGACGTGACGGGCATCAATGCCGACGGATCGTTCCAGGCGGGGGCGCGGGCCGACAATCCCAACCGCACCATGCTGGGCGCGACCCAGCTGGCCTGGCTCAAACAATCGTTGCTCGACGCGAAAGCCAACGGCACCCTCTGGAAGGTCATCTCGGTCTCGACCCCGATCGACGCGACCGGCGGCAATCAGGACGGCAAGTCGTGGTATGGCGGCTATCGCGCCGAACGCAACGACATCATGAAGTTCATCGCCGACAACAACATCGACCATGTGGTGTTCCTGACCACCGACGATCATGAGATGCGCACCACACAGCTTGTCTACGAGCCGGACCCGGTCGGTCATCCCGGCGTCAAAGCCCTGGTGCCCGGCGCGTTCCAGGTCGTCAGCGGCCCCATCGGCGCCGGTGGCCCCGATGCCATCACCGACCACAGCTTCGCCAATATCCTGAACCTGCTGAACACCAATTCCACCACGGTGGACAACAATCCGGATTTGATCGCCCATGGCGATCCGGCCATCGGGTTGGCGGGCATGTCAGGGCTCAGCAACGTCTATCGGGCTGGCGATCCGAATGCGCAGTTCGCCCCCAGCTCGGTGGATTTCTATTCACCGGACCAGAACGGCTACACCACGCTGGGCTTCGACGCCTGGGGCAATCTGACGGTCAGCACCTGGGGCATCGCGTCCTATGCGGCGAACGGCTTTCCGCAGCCGGATGGCACCTCGCAACTCATCATGAGCTTCCAGATCGACGTGCCGGAACCGGCCAGCATGGGGCTGTTCGCGGCCGGCGTGCTGGGGCTGGCCGCGAGCCGCCGCCGCCGCGCCTGACGATCCGGCTGGCCGGACCGCCAGCCGGCTGAGAACGGGCGCCGCCAGACTTTCTGGCGGCGCCCGTTGCTTTTTCGCGCCTGCTCCCGCGTGGACAAGCCGGGCCAATGATGGTTGATAAACAGACTTTGACCGGGACATAGGGCGCCCCTCGGTCCGGAACACCGACCCGGCCACAACCGTCAGGGAGAGCATTTCATGCGCAAAACAGCCGCCATCACCGGCGCCGCGTCCGGCATCGGCCTCGCCGCCTGCCGCCGGCTGCTGGACGCGGGTTGGACCGTCTACGGCCTTGATCTGGCGCAAACGCGCCTGGATGCGGTCGCCGAGGGCTTCGCCGCCTACCAGGACCGGTTCAAGCCCATCCGCTGCGATGTCGCCGATGCCGCCAGCGTCACGGCGGCTTTCGCCAGTATGGGCGACCGGCTCAATGCCCTGATCTGCTGTGCCGGCGTGCTGCGCACCGCGCTGATGGAGGACATGTCGATCGAGGACTTCACCCTCGTGATGAGCATCAACACCACCGGCACCTTCCTGTGCGCGCAGAAAGCGCTGCCGCTGCTGCGTGCCGCGGTGACGCCGGACGATCCGTCCCGCGTGGTGCTGCTGTCCTCGGTCGCGTCGCTGCGGCCGAAGATCGTGTCGGGCGCTTACGCGGCGTCGAAGGGCGCGGTCAGCCAATTGTGCCGGGTGATGGCGGCGGAGTGGGCCCCATCGGGCGTGCTGGTGAATGCGTTGGCACCGGGGACGGTGGATACGCCGATGGTCGCCGCGGTGTCCGACCCCACGGCGTCGAAGGGCTATCGCCCATCCGGCGTGTCCCCGGTCGGGCGCATCGCGCAGCCGGACGACGTGGTGGACGTGATGATGTTCCTGCTCAGCGACTCCGCCCGCTATCTGGCCGGCACGATCATTCCGGTCGATGGCGGCACGCAG
This sequence comes from uncultured Acetobacteraceae bacterium, assembly GCA_903918315.1. Classification (GTDB taxonomy): domain Bacteria; phylum Pseudomonadota; class Alphaproteobacteria; order Acetobacterales; family Acetobacteraceae; genus Rhodopila. The sequence continues at coordinate 15,949 of CAIXEA010000214.1, forward strand.
GCGGCGTTCATCCCGCCCGGTACCCCCCTGGGTTCCACCCGCTGATGCGGTGGCTGCTGCTGATCCTGCTCCTGCTGGCCCCGGCGCTGCCGGCGCGGGCGGAACGGGTGGTCAATGTCTATAACTGGACCGACTACATCGACCCCGCGGCGCTGGAGCGTTTCACCGCCGAAACCGGCATCAAGGTCCGCTACGACGTCTTCGACAGTCTGGAAACGCTGGAAGCGAAGCTGCTCGCCGGGCATTCCGGCTATGACGTGGTGGTGCCCAGCAACGAACCCAGCTTCTCCCGCCTGATCCGGGCCGGGGCGCTGACGCCGATCGATCGGGGCAAGGTGGGGAACTGGAAGAATCTGGATGCGGGGTTGATGAAGCGGGTCGAAAGCTCTGACCCTGGCAACAGATTTGGCGCCATCTACTCGTTCGGCACCATCGGGCTGGGCATCGCGCCGGACCGCATCCAGACCCTGGCCCCTGACGCGCCGCTGGATAGCTGGGCCCTGCTGTTCCGGCCGGAGAACGCCAAACGCCTGGCGCCCTGCGCGATCACCATGATGGATTCGGCGATCGACGTGATCCCCTCGGTGCTCAAATACCTCGGCAAAAGCCCCGACAGTACGGATGCGGGCGATCTGGCGGCGGTGGAGCAGACGCTGATGGCGATCCGGCCCTATATCCGCACCTTCTCCAGCAGCGGCACGCTGGAAGCGCTGGCCTCCGGCAAGACCTGCCTGGCGCTGGATTATTCGGGCGATGTGATCCAGGCCGCGGCCCGGGCGCACGAGGCGAAGCAGGCCGTGACCATCCGCTATGTCGCACCGAAAGAAGGCGCGGAAATCGGCTTCGACATGCTGGCGATCCCCGCCGATGCCCCGAACAAGGACGAAGCCCACGCCTTCATCGACTTCGTGCTGCGGCCCGAGGTGATGGCCGGGATCACCAACCTCGTGCGCTACCCCAACGCCATCCCGGCGAGCCGGACGATGATCCGGCCGGAGCTGCTGGCCGATACCAATGTCTTCCCGACCGAGGCACAACGCGACGGGTTCTTCACCATCGGGCCGGTGCCGCAGGCGGCGGAACGGGCGCGCACGCGGCTCTGGGCCCGGTTCAAGGCGGGGAAATGAAGGGGGTGGATGATCCCATCCTCCAGATCACCGCGCTGACCGTCCGGCACGGGGCGGCCAGCATTCTCGACACCATCGACCTGACGATCCAGCCGAACGAGATGTTCGTTCTGCTGGGGGCGTCGGGGTCGGGCAAGACCACCCTGCTGCGCGCCATCGCGGGTTTCGCGCAGCCCGCCGCGGGGCGGATCGTGCTCAATGGCGCCGATATGGCCGGGCTGGCGCCGCACCGGCGGCCGGTGAACACCGTCTTTCAGAATTACGCCTTGTTCCCGCACATGACCGTCGCGGCCAATATCGGCTTTGGGCTGCGGCACCTGGATCGCGCCACCGCCGCCGCGCGGGTCGCCGAGATGCTGGCACTGGTGCGCCTGGAATCGCTCGCGGACCGCAAGCCGCACCAGCTCTCCGGCGGGCAGCAGCAGCGGGTCGCCCTGGCCCGTGGCCTCGCCCCGAATCCGGCGCTGCTGCTGCTGGACGAACCGCTCTCGGCCCTGGATCGCGCCTTACGCGCCGAAACCCGCGACGAACTGGTGCGGCTGCGCCGGCAATTGGGCACCAGCTTCATCCTCGTCACCCACGACCAGGAAGAGGCCCTCACGATGGCCGACAGGATCGGCATCATGCGCGCCGGCCGGATGGAACAGGTGGGAACCCCGGCGGCGGTGTACGAGCGCCCGGCCAGCCGGTTCGCCGCGTCGTTCCTGGGCGCGGCCAATATCCTGCCCTGCACGGTCCGCCCCGACGGCGTGACACTGGACGTGACCGGGCAAACCCACCCGGTGCGGGCGGCGCGCCCGGCGCCACCAGGCCCGGCCTTGCTGGCGCTGCGGCCCGAACGGCTGCGCTTCGGCGGCGGCGGGAACCGGCTGGACGGCACCCTGTCCCAATCGGCCTATGCCGGGGACGCGATGTCCTATGTCATCCGCCTGCCTGACGGAACCGGGATCACCCTGCGCCAACCGCTCGGGGACGGGTTACCGGCGGACCGCCCGCCCGATGGCGCGGCGGTCACGCTGTCCTTCGCGCCTGAGGCCTGCATCCTGCTGCCGCCATGAACCGGACGCTCGTGCTCGCACCGATCTGGGCGTGGCTGGGGCTCCTGCTGGTGGCGCCGCTGGCGATCCTGATGGCCATCGCGCTGGCCGAACCCGCCGATGGGGTGCCGCCGTTCGCGCTGGCACTGTCGCTGGAGTCGTTCCGAACCATCCTCAGCGACCCCCTGTATAGCGACGCCTTCACCCTGAGCCTGCGGGCCGCGGCCATGACCACGCTGGGCTGCCTGCTGCTCGGCTACCCAACCGCCCTGGCGATTGTCCGCGCCCCGCTGGCCTGGCGGGATGCCTTGCTGCTGGCCATCATGCTGCCGTTCTGGACCGGGTTTCTCATGCGGGTGAACGCCTGGATTGGGTTGCTGGCCGACGATGGCTGGATCGCGCGCCTGGCGGGCGCCGTGTTCGGCGGGCCGGTGCCGCTGCTCTACACGCAGACCGGGCTGCTCGTCGGCATGGTCTATGCCTACCTCCCCTTCATGATCCTGCCGCTCTACGCGACGATCGCGCGGCTGGATCCGGCATTGCTGGACGCGGCCCGCGACCTCGGCGCGCCGCCCTGGCGGGGGTTCGTCCGGGTGACCCTGCCGCTGTCGATGCCCGGCATCCTCGCCGGCTGCGCGTTGGTGTTCATCCCCGCGACCGGGGAATTCGTGATCCCGGAGCTGCTGGGCGGCCCCGGCGCGCAACTCGTCGGGCGGGTGCTGTGGGCGGAGTTCTTCGCCAATCGCGACTGGCCGATGGCCTCGGCGCTGGCGGTCAGCCTGTTGGTGCTGCTGCTGGCGATACCGGCCAGCCTGCGCTGGCTGTGGGGGCGGGCGGTCGCACGCGGGATCGCCTCTGACCGTTAGTTTTTCTTGCCTATATTCGTTAGAGCGACCCCTGCGTGACTGGAATCGCAGGTTTGCACTGATCGGGGTTCCGGCGCGGGTGCGTTATGTGAGTCAAAGGCGTCCGGCATCTACCCGGAGGTTCCGATGGCATGGCGACATGGCGCAGCCTACTCGCAA
>CAIXEA010000215.1 GCA_903918315.1 uncultured Acetobacteraceae bacterium
CCACCGCCAACGCCTGACAAATCTGGTTCGAAACGCGGCACGGCAAGCATCGGCGAGGCGCGCGGTGTATTATTTCGGTATGACACCATATGACCCGGGCGGGCGCTTGGGCTGGGCCAGGATGAATAAGATGGGTTAGACATCTGCTTCTCCGTGTCAGATCGTGATTCGTTCGACCTCATTGAGCGTGATTTCATCTCCCGTGCGGTCATAGAGCTTCGTGGTGCGGGGGCTCTCGTGTGCCGCCTGAGCCATGTAGCCAGCGTCGCCACCACGATCATAAACCCCTCGATATAAACCAGGAAGAAGATCGGCCCATCCTCATCCCACCGCAGCACCTCCCCATGCGTGCCATGGCCGGAGATCACCGCGGTCCAGAACGGCGTCGATAACAGCGCCGCCAGGACGGACAGCGTCAGCGCGATCAGGCTGGCGATCCAGCCCCGGCGCGGCTTTTTGGTGATGAAGCCGTAAATCAGCAGGCCAATGGCGCCGACGACAAAAAGAAACCCGCAAAACCCGGCCAGGAGGATCATCGCAAGGCCACCGGCGCCAGCCATTGTTTGCCTCCCTGCGCGCTTCCCCCCGCCAACCCGGGGTGGTTACCGCCCCACCGCCTGATACGCCGCCAAACACGCCATATCCACCAGCTGGCTGACCGAGGCATCCATCGGCACGATCTGCACCGGGAATTCTTTGCCGATCAACAACGGCCCGATCGTGGTGCCGCCGCCCAGATGGTGCGCCAGCCGCGCCGTGATGTGCGAGGAATGCAGCCCCGGCATCACCAGCACATTCGCATCCCCCGTCAAACGGCAGAACGGGTATAGCTTGCGGATCGACGGCTCCAGCGCCACGTCCGGGCTCATTTCCCCGTCATACTCAAAATCCACCTTGCTTCTGTCGAGGATCGCCACCGCGTCGCGCATCGGGATCGTGCGCTCATTCGGCGGATCGCCGAAGGTGGAGTGCGACATCATCGCCACCCGCGGCTCATGCCCCAGATGCCGCGCCGCCGCCGCCGCGCCAATCGCGATATCCGCCAGCTCCGCCGCGTTGGGCCGGAAATTGACCTGCGAGTCCGCGATGAAGATCGTCCGCCCGCGCATGCCCAGCATGATCGTCAGGCCGAAGGACTGCTTGCCCGGCGCATTGCCGATGGCATGGCCAACCCCCTCCAGACACACCGCGGCGGAGCGGGTCAGGCCCGTCACCATCGCATCCGCGTCGCCCGTCGCCACCATGCAGGCAGCGAAGACGTTGCGGTCCTGATTGACCAGCCGCTGGCAGTCGCGCAGCAGGAAGCCCTTGCGCTGCAGGCGGGCATACAGGAACTCGACATATTTCGCATTGGCGCCGGACAGGCGGGCATTGTGGATTTCGATCCCGTCCAGCGTGTCCATGCCCAGCGCCGCCAACGTCGCCTGCACGCGGTCTTCCCGGCCAATCAGCACCGGGCGGCCATAGCCGGCGTTGCGGAAAGCGATGGCGGCGCGGACGGACTTCTCCTCCTCGCCCTCGGCGAAGACCACCCGGCGCGGATTGGCGCGCACGCTTTCCATGATCGCGTCCAGCGCACCCGCCGTCGGATCCAACCGCCCCGACAGCTCCCGCGCATATTTCCGCAAATCCGCGATCGGCTTGCGCGCCACGCCGGACTCCATCGCCGCCTTCGCCACCGCCACCGGCAGCCAGGAGATCAAACGCGGGTCGAAAGCGTTCGGGATGATGTAATCCGGCCCGAAATTCAAACGCCGCCCGGCGGAGGAGGCATGCACCTCATCCGGCACGTCCTCCCGCGCCAGATTGGCCAGCGCATGCGCGGCGGCGATCTTCATCGGCTCATTGATGGTCGAAGCGCGGCAATCCAGCGCGCCGCGGAAGATATAGGGGAAGCCGAGGACGTTGTTCACCTGATTGGGGTAATCGCTGCGGCCCGTGGCGATGATGGCATTGGGGCTAACAGCCCGCGCATCCTCCGGCGTGATCTCCGGATCCGGGTTCGCCATCGCGAAGATGATCGGCTTTTCCGCCATGGATCGCACCATGTCCTGCGTCAACGCCCCGGCGACTGACAGGCCGAAGAACACGTCGGAGCCGACGATGGCTTCCTCCAGCGTGCGGGCGCTGGTCTGCACCGCATGGGCGGATTTCCACTGGTTCATGCCCTCGGTCCGGCCCTGATAGAGCACGCCCTTGGTGTCGCAGAGGATGACATTGTTGTGCTGCATGCCCATGGCCTTGAGCAGCTCGACGCAGGCGATCGCCGCCGAACCGGCGCCATTGACCACCATCTTGGTGTCGCGCAGGGAGCGTCCGGTCAGGTGGCAGGCATTGATCAGCCCGGCGGCGGCGACGATGGCGGTGCCGTGCTGGTCGTCATGGAAGACGGGGATGTCCATCAGCTCCCGCAGCCGCTGCTCGATCACGAAGCATTCGGGGGCTTTGATATCTTCAAGGTTGATGCCGCCGAAGCCCACTTGATAGCGGACGGCGTTGATGAACTGGTCCACGTCCTCGGTCGCGATTTCCAGGTCGATGCCGTCGATGTCGGCGAAGCGCTTGAACAGCGCGATCTTGCCCTCCATCACCGGCTTGCCGGCCAGCGCGCCGATATTGCCCAGGCCTAGCACGGCGGTGCCATTGGAGATGACCGCGACCATGTTGCCCTTGGTCGTATATTCGTAGGCCAGATCTATGTTCTTCTCGATCTCCAGGCACGGCGCGGCGACGCCGGGGGAATACGCCAGCGACAGATCCCGGGCCGTGACGATGGGCTTGCTGACCAGGGTTTCCAGCTTGCCGGGCCGGCCGCTGGAATGCATGAGCAACGCGTCTTCCGCGGTGACGCGGGCGGTGCGGGTATCGGTGGCATCGGCCATGGGGGCCTCCCTAGCGGGCGTTTCTGAAGATGTTAGCGTTCCCACCATGGCGGGAAATGCGGGTGGCGGGAAGTGGGGACTTGGGCCCGATGAAGATTGGCACTCAGCCGGGATTCGAGACAATGCGTCGATAACAAGCGTCCACCGCCGCCCGGGTCACCCGTGCCGTCCCCACGCTTTCCACCGCCGCCGAACCGCCGGCGATGCCCCAGGCCAGGGCATCCGGCGGTGTCGCCCCGCGCGCCAGGGCCAGCACCATGGACGCCAGGAACGCATCGCCCGCGCCCACCGCGCTGCGAACCGGTCCGGACAAAGCGGGCAGCCGCGTCACCCCGGCCACCGTCGCCAGCAACGCCCCCTCGGCGCCCAGGGTCACGGCCACCATGCCGGCGGCACCGGCGCAGACCAGGGCCATGGCCTCGGCTGCCTGGGATGCCGGATCGGGCAGGGCGCGGCCCACCAGGTGCTCCAACTCGCGCAGGCTGGGTTTAATGAGGGTGAGGCCCGCATGCAGGGCGGCCTTCAGGGGTTCCCCGGACGTATCCAGGACAAAACGCACCCCGCGCGCGGCGGCGGCGCGGGCGAGCGTGGCGTAGGTGTTGGCCGGGGCGCCCCGCGGCAGGCTGCCGCTGGCCACCAGCCATCCGCCCTCGATCTCCGCCACCGCATCGCAGGCGCTGGCCAGTTCCGCCGGTGTGATCACCGGCCCCTCCGGCACGAAGCGATATTCCTGCCGGGATGCCTGATCATAGACCGTCAGGCTGACGCGCGTCCGCCCCGCCACGGGCAGGATCCGGGCGGGGACCCCGGCCTCCCGCAGCAGATCCGCCACCAGCGTGCCCGTCGCGCCGCCCGCCAGGATCAGGGCCAGCGTGTCCCCGCCCAGGACATGGATGACGCGGGAGACGTTGATGCCGCCGCCACCGGGGTCGATATGCTCATCGGTGGTGCGGATCTTGTGCGTCGGCACCACCGCCTCGGCGCGGGACGCCAGATCGACGGCGGGATTGAGGGTCAGCGTAACGATACGGTTGGCCATGCTTGATCACCCCTTGCTTCCGCTCCAGCATAGTCACCCATCATAAGGGGGAGAACAAACGCCGTGATCACCGACAAAAGCTTCCGGCTGGATGGGCGCGTGGCGCTGGTCACCGGCTCGGGCCGCAATATTGGCCGCGCGGTGGCGGAGGCCTTCGCCAATGCCGGCGCCAAGGTCGTCATCAACGGCCACAAGGACCAGGCGGCGCTGGACGACGTCGCCGGCGGCATCATCCAACGCGGCGGCGAATGCCTGCCGATCCTGGCGGATGTGTCCGATGATGCGGCCGTGGGGCGGATGGTGGCGCAGACGGTGGCGGCGTTTGGCAGCCTCGACATCGTCGTATCCAATGTCGGCATCCGCAAATACCGCGCCTTCCTCGATATCACGCCGGAGGAATGGGATGAGGTGCTGCGCAGCAACCTGTCAGCCTCGTTCTATCTCGCCCGCCATGCCATCCCGCATATGCGGGCACGCAAATTCGGGCGCTTCATCGTGATGTCCGGCGCCGACGGATTCTGGGGCCATGTGACGCACCGCGCGCCCAATCTGGCGGCGAAATCCGGCATGCATGGCCTCGCCAAGGCGATCGGGCGGGAGTTCGGGCCCGACGGCATCACCGCGAATACCGTCTCCCCCGGCCCGATCGATACGGTGCGCGACTGGTCGCAATACGTGCATCGCAAGCCCGAGGACGTGATCGCCGAGGTCCCGCTGCGCCGCTACGGGCATGTCGATGAAATCGCCGGCACCTGCCTGTACCTCGCCAGTGCCGCCGGTGGGTTTACCAATGGGCAGGTGGTGCATGTGAATGGCGGCAACCTGATGTACTGATCCCGCTGGCGTCTGGCGGTGGGGCGGGGCAGTATCGCGGGGTCTTTCCCGCTGTTTCAGGACCCGTCCATGACCGTTGACCCCAAGATCGCCGCCGCCCTCAAGGGCGTGTCCACCGGCACCATCACCACCGTGCTGCTCAAGAAAGGGCTGCGCAATGTCTGGATGCGCGGCACCCGCCCGGTGAAGCCGGGCCAGCCGCGCCTGCTGGGTCACGCCTTCACCCTGCGCTTCGTCCCGTCGCGGGAGGATCTGGCGACCCCGGCGTCCTGGTCCAACCCGATCTCCACCCGCAGCGCGATTGAGGCGATGCCGGAAGGCTGCATCGCCGTCGCCGACGCCATGGGCGTGACGGATGCCGGCATCTTCGGCGACATCCTCTGCGGCCGTATGGCCAGGCGCGGCGTGGCCGGCCTGGTCACCGACGGCGTCATGCGCGACATGGCCGGCGTCATCGGCACCGGCCTGCCGGTCTGGTGCCAGGGCACCGCCGCCCCGGCCTCCGTCGCGGCACTGACCTTCATCAACTGGCAGGAACCCATTGGCTGCGGCGGCGTCGCGGTGTTTCCGGACGACCTGATCATGGTCGATGACGACGGCGCCGTGGTGATTCCGAAAGCCATGATCGAAGAGGTCGCCGCCGTCGCCGCCGAACAGGAACAGCTGGAAGAGTGGATCATGGGGGAGGTGAACAAAGGCGCCTCGCTTCCCGGCCTCTATCCCCCCAATGCCGAGAACAAAGTCCGCTACGAAGCCTGGAAAGCCAGCCGCTAACCCTTTTGAAGGAGCAATCCCGATGCAGACCCTGATCTCTGGCACCACCATGCCCGTTCTGGAGATCGGGCTGGATCCGGGGGAGATCATCGTCGCACCGCCCGGCGAAATGGCCTGGATGACCCCGAATGTGCGCATGAACACCACCATGGCGGCCGCCGGCTCGTCCGGCCTCTGGGGTGCGATCACCCGCGCGGTCTCCGGCGGCGGGTTGTTCATGACGGAATTCACCTGCGATGGCGGCTCGGGCGGGGTGGCCTTCACCCCGAAGGTTCCCGGCCAGATCCTGCCCGTGGAGGTCGCGGCCGGTCGTGGGTATATGGTGCACAAGCATGGATTCCTGTGCGGCACGCAGGGCGTGGTGCTGACCACGGCGCTGCAACGTAACCTCGGCGCCGGGATTTTCGGCGGGGAGGGATTCCTGCTCCAGCACATCACCGGCCCCTGTCAGGCCTGGGTCGCGCTGGGCGGTGAAGTCATCAGCCCCGAACTGGCGGCGGGCGAGACGCTGCTGGTCCATCCCGGCCATGTCGGCATGTTCGAAGACAGCGTCACCTTCGACATCACCACCATCAGCGGCATCAGGAACGCGCTGTTCGGCGGCGACGGCATCTTCCTGGTGCGGCTGACCGGCCCAGGCCGGGTCTGGCTGCAGACCATGACGGTGCCGACACTGGCGCACGCTTTGGCACCCTATATGGGCCGGGAGTCAGCGCCGGCCACGAACCAGGATCCGGGCAGCGCGGCGGTCAGCGGGGTCATGCGGGGGATTTTCGGCAGCGACCGCTAGAGCGTGATCGGCGGAGGTGGAATCACCGGAGCCGTGAATCACGCGATCAAACAATCGGTTAGAGCGTGATCGGCGGAGGTGGAATCACCGGAGCCGTGAATCACGCGATCAAACAATCGCTTAGAGCATGTCCGG
>CAIXEA010000216.1 GCA_903918315.1 uncultured Acetobacteraceae bacterium
ACCAGGGCAAGGGCACGTTCACGCAAGTCATGCGAATAAGGACGAGGCATCAATGCTGGCCTCCTACCCAGCCAGCATCTTGAATCAGATTTCTCGTCGCGCCGGAATCCCCCGATTCAACTTTGAGCGGACAGGCTCTAAATGCCCGCTTGCTCGTTGAAGCCCCGACCGCCAAACTTCTGCCACTGCCCCCGTCCGGAGCGTGACCGATGCCGTTCGACGAATCAGCCTCCCCCCGCCGCGGCCGCCGCCCGCCGCGCAATGTCATGGGGGGGCCGCTGGAGCTCTGTTCCACCACCCCGCTCACCGGATTCTTCCGCAACGGCTGCTGCGAAACCGGGCCGGAGGATATCGGAAGCCACACCGTCTGCGCCGTCATGACCGCCGACTTCCTGGCCTTCAGCAAATCCATCGGCAATGACCTCTCAACCCCAAACCCCGAATTCGGCTTCGACGGGCTGAAACCCGGCGATCGCTGGTGCCTCTGCGCCCCGCGTTGGCAGGAAGCCCTGGAACACAAAGCCGCGCCCGGCGTGGTGATGCGCGCGACGGAAGAAGGCGCGCTGCGCTACTGCGCCCTGGTCGACCTCACCCGCCACGCGGTCGATCTGGCCTGAGCGGTTACGGACTGACCAGAGGGGGCAGCAGCGCCGTTGCATAGGCGGTGCGATCATTGATCAGGCTGCGGGCCACGGCCAGGTCCTCACCGCGCCCCTCCGCCGCGGGGCAGGCATTGCGCACCGCCGGGATGGCGGCTGCCGCCAGGGGGGCGCGGGACGTGCGGTGGGCGATGATCGCCGATTTCAGGGGCTGGTCGCCCTCGGACAGGGCGCCAAGCTGGCGTTGCACCGCCGCATCCCCCAGGCTCGTGCAGACCTGCGGCATCACGCCCAGCCCGTTGATCGGCCAGCCCCGCGGGGCGATCACCCGGCTCCAGGTCACATACAGTTCGCCCCCATCGGGCAATGGGGTGATCGTTTGAACCAGGCCCTTGCCCACCGTCGAACTACCGACGACCACCGCCCGCCCCCGATCGGCCAAGGCGGCGGCAAGCACCTCGGCGGCGCTCGCGGTGCGGCCATCGACCAGGATCACCAGCGGCACGCCCTCAGCCAACTCGCCCGGTGTGGAGTTCCAGATGTGGTTCGCCGCCGGCGCCCGCCCAACGCTGGAGGCCACGAGGCCATCGGGCAGAAACGTATCGGCGACCGTCACGGCCTGGCGCAGCAGTCCGCCCCGGTTGTTGCGCAGGTCCAGCACGATGCCGTCCGGCGGACGATCGCCGGCCAGCCCGTCCTGAAGCGTGTGAGCCAGATGGGTGTCGGTGGTGTCGTTGAAGCCGGCGATGCGGATCAGCAGCAGATTGCCGGCGCGCTCTCCGAAGACGGTCTCGGGCGGGACCATGACCCGCACAAAGGCGGATTCGCGGGTTTTGCCGTCGCGCCCCTTCCAGGTCAGGGTCAGGCTGGTGTCCTCCGGCCCCTCGATCATCGCGCTGACCGACACGACATTGCGGCCTTTCATCACCGCGCCATCCACCGCGATGATCGTGTCGCCCGGCCGCACCCCGGCCGAGGCGGCCGGACTGTCGCGGATGACATCGGTGACCACCGAAAAGGCGTCCCGCTGCGTCAGACTGAGGCCGATACCCGCGCGCCCGGATCGCCGCTCCCGGTCGTCGCCGGCCTCATCGGGCGGGATATAGCGTGAATAGGGGTCGAGATGGCTGCATAGCGCATCGAAAAAGCTCTGTACGATCCCCGTCGTGCTGGTGCGCCGCACGGTCGATGAAACCGAAATGGCGGCGTTCGTCATGCCGATGATGGTCCCGACCCAGCCGGTGATGGTCTCATCCTTGGGAATCCCGGTTTCGAACACCGATTTGCCCTGATTGAGCAGGCGCAACCGCGTGTCGTGCAGTTCCGTGGTCAGGCGCGGGTCCAGCGTGGACAGGCCCCGCAGGCCCCATTGGGTGAGTTTCGACACCGGCACGGGGTCCACCACGCGCGGCGCCATGAAGGTCAGCGCCGTGGTGTAGACATTCGTGGCCAGTTCGGAATCAAAGCCGCCCGACGGTTCCGCGTGGGCTTTGAACGCCAGCAGCAGGCCCATCAGGACGATGATGCGGATCATCGCCGGCCAGGCCGCCTGACCGTGTAGGAGGGTTTGGGTCTGCCGGTTTGCTCCGGCACGCCTTGCATGATGTGGAACACCAGACCGCCCGTGACCGGGCTGGCTTCGGTCAGCCGGACCTCGACTTCCTGCGCGATTTTGAACACCAGGCGGGTGCGGCGGCCGGTCAATGTCTGCTCCCCCTCGTCATGGTGCCAGTAGTCGTCCGGGAGAGTGGAAATGGGAACGAGTCCGTTCGCCCCACTGTCCGTTACCGTGATGAATAATCCGAATCGGGTCACGCCGGAAATGCGTGCAGCGAAACGCTCCCCTACCTTTTCCGCCATATAGGCGGCCAAATAGCGGTCGATCGCGTCCCGTTCGGCCATCTGCGCCCGGCGCTCGGTGGCGGTGATGTGCTCCCCGGTTTCGGGGAACAAAGCCGCGTCGCCCGGCTTCAGCCCATCCGCGCCCAGGCCCAGCCCCGCGATCAGCGCCCGATGCACCAGCAGATCGGCGTAGCGCCGGATGGGGCTGGTGAAATGCGCGTAGCGGGTCAGGGCCAGGCCGAAATGGCCGAGATTGTCGGGGCTATAGGCGGCCTGCGACTGGCTGCGCAGCATCACCTCATTGACCATCGGCGCGTCCGGCGTGCCGGCCACCATGCGCAGCACATGATCCAGGTCGCGCGGATGCACCTGATTGCCCGGCGGCAGCGAAATGCCCATCGCGTGCAGGAACAGGCGCAGATTGGCGAGCTTCTCCTCCGTCGGCGGCGCGTGCACGCGGTACATGCAGGGCTGGTGACGGGCTTCAAGCTCCTCCGCGGCGGCGACATTGGCCAGCACCATGAATTCCTCGATCAGCCGGTGGCTGTCCAGGCGCGGGCGCGGCGCGATGCTGAGCACCTGGCCGGCGTCGCTGAGGACCACCTTGCGTTCCGGCAGATCGAGGTCGAGCGTGCCGCGCGCCGTCCGGGCCGCGATCAGCGCCCGATAGGCGTCATACAATGGGCGGAACCGGCCGCCGCCGGCGTCTTCATCGGCCTGCACCTGCTCGTAGGTCATGCGGGCGGCGCTGCGCATCAGGCCGCGGCCGAAACGGTGCCCGGTCTTGCGGCCGCTGGCGTCGATTCGCATCTCCACGAACAGGCAGCCCCGCTCTTCGTCCGGGCGCAGGCTGCACCAGCCGTTGGACAGCGCCTCCGGCAGCATCGGCACCACCCGATCGGGGAAATAGACGCTGTTGCCGCGGCTATGGGCGCTGTGATCGAGGGCGGAGTCCGCCCGCACGTAATGCGCGACATCGGCGATGGCCACGATCAGGCGGAAGCCGCTGCCGTCGGGTTCGGCGAAGACGGCGTCGTCGAAGTCGCGCGCGTCCTCCCCATCGATGGTGATCAGGGGCGTGCCGCGCAGATCCGTGCGATCGCCCAGCGGCACCGGCCCGGCGCTTTCCGCCTCTTCAATCGCGGCGGCGGGGAATTCCACGGGAATGTCATGCGTGTGGATGCAGATCAGGCTGACCGAGCGGGCATCGCCCATATGGCCCAGCTTCTCCACGACCCGCGCCGGTTTCAGGCCGAGGCGGTGGTGATCCGGCAAGGGTTCGGCCAGCACGATTTCCCCGGCGACCGCGCCATTCTCCCCGCCCGCCGGGACGATCCATTCGGCCTTGGACCGACGATCGGTGGGGACGATGCGGTGTTCGAGCTTGCCGGGCTTGAAGACGCCGAGGATGCGGGCCGGCGTCTCGGAAATCCGCTTGATCGTGCGCCCGTCATAATGCCCCGGCCCGGCCGGCGACAGGCGCGCGAGGATCCGCTCGCCCGGTGCCAGCGCCGGGCGGCCGGGTTGTTCCGGCCGCATATGGATGATGGGCGGCGGGCCGCCCGACTCGGCGTCCCAGTCGATCAGCCGCGCCAGCGCATCGCCATCCGGATCGGTGCCGCTGATCTGCACGATCGCGGTTTCCGGCAGCACCGGACCGTAGCGGCGCGCGGGCCTGGCCGAACGGTCGGGAAAGCCGGGGCGCGCGCGCTTCTTGCCGCGATGCGGGATCTTTTTGGCCATCAGAGGGGAGGGATGCGGGACATGGGACCATCAGTTCGTGCCCAACCCCGCGCCATGGCCAGGCCCGTCCCGACCCTCTCATGCCAGCGCGGCGCCGACACAGTGTGGCGCCATATGTACCACATGTCTCAGAGAGGATCGGTACAAGCCCAACCTTGGCCGGTGATTGCAAGCGCCGGTGTGGCATGTGGGCCACACCCCGCCCGCTGTCTACTCCGCGGCGCGTTTCGCCGGTGCTTTCGCGGCGGCTTTCTTGCCAGCGGCGGCTTTTTTCTTCGCCGGTGACTTTTTGGCCGCGGCTTTCTTGGGGGCGGCGGCCTTTTTGGGCGCGTCCGGAGTCTCAGCCGCCGCCATCTTCGCCGCCGCCTTGCGCGGTGCCTTGGCGGGCGCGGCCTTGCCGCCCTTGCGCCCCGCGCCGCCGCGCGGTTTCAGCTGCTTGCCCTTCTCGGCCAGCATCGCCACCGCTTCCGCCAGGGTGACGTCTTCCATCGCCACGCCGCGCGGCAGATTGGCCACCGTCAGCCCATGCTGCACATAGGGCCCGAACCGGCCCTTGCGCACCGACACCGGCGCCTTGTCGGCGGGGTGATCGCCGATGGTCCGCACGCTCGCCATCTTCTTGGCCACCAGATCGACCGCGCGATTGAGGCCGATGGCCAGCACGTCGTCGTCCTTGTCCAGCGACCCGAAAATCGCGCCCATTTTCACATAGGGGCCGAAGCGGCCGATACCGGCTTCGATCTTTTCCTGGGTTTCCGGATGGATGCCGATCAGCCGGGGGAGCGACAGCAGGCCCTTGGCCTGTTCCAGCGTGATCTGATCGCCATCCATGCCCCGCGTCAGGGAGGTGCGGCGGGGTTTGACCTTCTTGTCCTCGCTGGTCTCCCCCTGCTGCACATACAGGCCATAGGGCCCGCGCCGGACGGTGATTTCCTCCCCGGTGTCGGGATCGCTGCCGAGGACGCGCAGGCCCTCTTTCAGCGTGTCGCCGCCCTCTTCGGCATTGTCGATCGCCAGACGGCGGGTGAACTGGCAGGTGGGATAGTTGGAACAGCCGATGAAGCTGCCGTATTTCCCCAGTTTCAGGCCAAGCCGACCGCTGCCGCAGGCGACGCAGACGCGGGGGTCGGAGCCATCGTCGCGGGCCGGGAAGAAATGCGGGCCGAGGTCCTGATCCAGCGCGTTGATCACATCGGTGATCTTCAGCTCGCGCGTCTGCTCGACCGCCTTGGAGAACTCGTCCCAGAAGGCATGCATCACCTGACGCCAGTCGCGCTGCCCGGCGGAGATGTCGTCGAGCTTTTCTTCCAGCCCGGCGGTGAAGCCGGTATCGACATAATGTTCGAAGAAGCTGACCAGGAAGGCGGTGACCAGGCGGCCGCGGTCTTCCGGCACGAAGCGGCGCTTGTCGAGCTTCACATATTTGCGGTCCTGCAGCACCGACAGGATCGAGGCATAGGTCGACGGCCGACCGATGCCGAGTTCTTCCATTTTCTTGACGAGGCTGGCTTCGGAATAGCGCGGTGGCGGCTGGGTGAAGTGCTGCAGCGCATTGACGTCGCCGCGCTTGACCGGGTCCTTGGCCGCCATGGGCGGCAGCATGCGGTTGTCTTCTTCGGCGGCGGCGCCGGTCGTGTCCTCGTCGGTATCTTCCCGATAGAGCTTCAGGAAGCCGTCGAAGGCGACGATCGAGCCATTGGCGCGCAGCGTCTGGCCCTTGCCGTCGGCCACATCGACCACGACCTGATCCAGTTCGGCCGATTGCATCTGCGACGCCACGGCGCGCTTCCAGATCAGCTCGTACAGGCGCCGCTGGTCGCTCGACAGGCCGATGAGCCGGCTGTCCGGGGTGCGGGCGACATCGGTGGGGCGGATGGCCTCATGCGCTTCCTGCGCGTTCTTGACCTTGCTGACATATTCCCGCGGCGCCGCCGGGATGTAGTTCGGGCCATAGGCGTCGGCGACATGGGCGCGGATGGACGATACCGCTTCGCCAGCCATCTGCACGCCGTCGGTTCGCATATAGGTGATCAGGCCGGTGGTCTCACCGTCGATCTCGATCCCCTCATAGAGCTGCTGCGCCAGGCGCATCGTCTGCTGCGCCCCGAACCCCAGCTTGCGCGACGCTTCCTGCTGCAAGGTCGATGTCGTGAACGGCGCCGGCGGATTGCGCCGCACCCGCTTGCGCTCCACCGAATGGACGCTGAAGGCGCCGGCCTGCACCGCCGCCTTGGCCGCTTCCGCGAGGGCGGCATTGTTCAGATCGAACTGATCCAGCCGCTTGCCGTTCAGATGCGTCAGCCGCGCCGTGAACGGCGCGCCGGAGGGGGTGAGGAACACCGCCTCGATCGTCCAGTATTCGCGGTTGCGGAACACCTCGATCTCGGCCTCGCGGTCGCAGATCAGGCGCAGCGCCACCGATTGCACCCGCCCGGCGCTGCGGCTGCCCGGCAATTTGCGCCACAGCACCGGCGAGAGGGTGAAGCCCACCAGATAATCCAGCGCCCGGCGCGCCATATAGGCCTCGATCAGCGGCTGATCGAGTTCGCGCGGATGCTTGATCGCGTATTGGATGGCGTTGCGGGTGATCTCGTTGAAGGTGATGCGATGGACGGTCACGCCCTTGAGCAGGCGCTTGTCTTCGAGCATCGCCCGCACATGCCATGAGATCGCTTCCCCTTCCCGATCCGGGTCGGTCGCGAGATAGAGCGTCTTGGCACCCTTGAGCGCCTTGGCGATGGCACTGACCTGGCGCTCCCCCCTTGGATCGGATTCCCAGTCCATGGCGAAGTCCTGGTCCGGGCGGACGCTGCCATCCTTGGGCGGCAGGTCGCGGACATGGCCGAAACTGGCCAGCACCGTGTAACCCCCCCCGAGATACCGGTTGATGGTCTTGGCCTTGGCGGGTGACTCGACGACGACAACGTCAGACATGGGCATCCGTGGAAAAAAGCGGCGAAGCGGGGCTCTGCGACAAGGCGACCCGGTTCCCCGGCAGCGTATCGACGCCACCCGCGAGTTCCAGTTCCAACAGTACCGCCATCACAGCGGCAGCAGAGAACTGGCAGCGCCGCAACAGGTCGTCAACAGCGGTGGGTGTGGGGCCGAGCAGGGCCAGCACGGCTTCGCGGACCTCCGGACCGCTATCGTTGCCGGCGGGCTGGCGGTTTTCCGAGGTCGCGGCGCCCATCACCGAGGCTGTCCGCACGATCGGCTGATCGAAAGAGTCATGAGCCAGAGACGGCAGATTGCTCAAAACGTCGGCGGCGGATTCGGTCATGATCGCCCCCTGGCGCAGCAGGTCGTTCGCTCCGCGGGAGCGGGGATCCTGCGGCGAACCGGGCACGGCGAAAACCTCCCGCCCCAGATCCTGCGCGATGCCGGCGGTGATCAGACTGCCCGAGCGCGGCGCCGCCTCGATCACGACCACGCCGAGCGCCAGACCCGCGATGATGCGGTTGCGGCGGGGGAAATGGCGCGCCTGCGGCACGGTGCCCGGGGGCGATTCCGTCACCACCGCGCCGCTCCGGGCGATGAGATGCTGCAGCTCTTCGTGCCCGGGCGGATAGGGGACATCTAGCCCGCCGGCGATGGCGGCGATGGTTTTGCCGCACCGCAGCGCCCCCTTATGCGCCGCCGCGTCGATCCCGCGCGCCAGGCCCGAAATCACCACCAGCGACGCGGCGAGATCGCCGGCCAGGATTTCGGCCAGGCGCTGCCCGTTGGCGGACGCATTCCGCCCGCCCACCACCGCGATCGCCGGACGATGCAGCAGCGCGGCGTCGCCCAGCACCATCAGGCAGGGCGGCGCGTCGTCCAGCAGGGCCATCAGCGGCGGGTAGTCCGGGGTCCCGATGAACAGATACTGGCCGCCGAGCGCGGCCACGCGGGCCATTTCCTCGGACGCTTCAGCGACCGAGGGGGTGTTGGGCAGTTTCACCCGTCCGCCGGCGCGGGTCAGCGATGGCAAGGCCGCCAGCGCCGCGCTGGCGGTGCCGTAGCGGCCGATGAGGCGGCGGTAGGTGATGGGACCCACACCCTCGGTGCGCACCAGGCGCAGGGTGTCGATGATATCCGGCGATGGCTGATTCGCGACGGGCAAGGCAGGCGTCCTTCTGTGCCGCCGGCCTCGGTGCCGGCGGGCCAGGATCACGCCTCGGGTGCGGTGCTCTGACCGATGCGGGGTTCGGTGCCGGTGAGCAGCCGCCGGATATTGGCGTGGTGGCGCGCCCAGACAAGCACGGCAACCGTTAAGGAAAGCTTAAGGACGCCCGCATTCGCGATAAAAACCGCAAAAACCGGCGCGGCGGCGAAGGATGCCAGCGCGGCGAGGGAGGAGATGCGCCCGACCTTCGCCACGATCACCCACACCGCCAGCGCGGCCAGGCCCACCGGCCAGGCGATGGCGAGCAGGACGCCATAGCCGGTGGCCGCGCCCTTGCCGCCCTTGAAGCCCAGCCAGATCGGAAACAAATGCCCGAGGACCGCGCCCAACCCGGCCCAGAGCCCCGCGTCCTCATCCAGCACGGCGCGCGCCAGCAACACCGCGGCCACGCCCTTGAGCGCATCCAGCAGCAGCGTCGCCGCCGCCAGCCCCTTGTTGCCGGTGCGCAGGACATTGGTGGCGCCGATATTGCCGGAGCCGATGGCGCGGATATCACCCAGCCCGGCCATCCGGGTCAGCAGCAGCCCGAACGGGACCGCGCCGAAGACGTAGCCGAACAGGATGAACAGCGCCGCGGTCATGGCTGGGATGGGGTAGGGGCGAAAACCCGGCGCCCGGCTTTCCAGGTGCCGATGACCTTGCCCTCCAGCGCCCGCCCGTCGAAGGGGGTGTTCTGCGCTTTGCCGGGTAGCTTGCCGGCCTCGACCTTCCAGATCCGGTCGGGGTGGAACAGGCAGAGATCCGCCGGCGCGCCCTTGGCGAGGTGCCCGCCCGCGGCGGCCAGCAGCCGGGCCGGGCGGGCGGTGATCAGGTCGATCGCCTGCGCCAGGGTCAGGTTGCCATTATGCACCTGCCCCAGCGTGATCCCCAGCAGCGTCGCCAGTCCCGCGCCACCCGGCGGGGCCACGGCGAAGGGCAGGCGAGTCTCATCGGTGTCGCGCGGCCGATGGTCCGACGCGATGGCATCGATCGTCCCATCCGCCAGCCCGGCGATCACCGCCAGGCGGTCCGCATCCTTGCGCAGCGGCGGGGACAGCTTCTGGTAGGTGCGGAATTCGCCGATAGCGGTCTCGTTCAGGTCGAAATAGGGCGGCGCGGTGTCACAGGTGACGGCCAGCCCGGCATCCTTGGCGCGGCGGATCAGGTCCAGCGCTTCCCCGGTGGAAATATGCGCGAAATGCACCGCCCCGCCGGTCAACTGCGCCAGGCGGATGTCGCGCGCGACCATCATGGCCTCCGCCGCGGCGGGAATGCCGGGCAGGCCGAGCCGGCTGGCCTGATCGCCCTCGGTCGCCGCACCGCCAGCGGCCAGCACCGGGTCCTCCGGGTGCTGGATGATCCGCGCACCGAAGCCGCGCGCGTAGGACAAGGCCACCCGCATCAGCCGGGTCGAGGCAATGGCGCGGGAGCCATCGGTGAACGCCACCGCGCCGGCTTCGCGCAACAGGCCCAGTTCGGCCATTTCCTCCCCCCGGCAGCCGCGGGTCACGGCGCCATAGGGCAGGATGGTCAGGCTGCCGGTTTCCTCACCCTTGGTGCGCAGCATATGCACCAAGGCGGGATCGTCGATCGCCGGCAGGGTATTGGGCAGGCAGGCCAAGGTGGTGATCCCGCCAGCGGCGGCGGCCACGGCGGCGGAGGCGATGGTTTCGCGGTATTCAAAGCCCGGCTCGCCCAAAGCGGCGCGCATATCGACCAGGCCGGGGCACAGAATGGCGCCGTCCTCGGCCACGATCTCGGCGCCATCGGGGCGGCCCAGCGCGGCGCCGAAATCGGCGATCAGCCCGTCGCGGACCAGCAGGTCGCCCTGGATATCGGTGCCCTCACCGATGAGGCGGACATTGGAGAAGAAAACGTCACGCATCGTTGCGGCCATCGCCCCGGGACAAGGTGTCGAGCACCGCCATGCGCACGGCCACCCCCATCTCCACCTGTTCCTTGATCACGCTGCGCGCGGGGTCATCGGCCACCGCGCTGTCGATTTCCACGCCGCGGTTCATCGGGCCGGGATGCATCACCAGAGCGTCCGGTTTGGCAAACGCCAGCTTCGCCGCGTCCAGGCCCCAGAAGCGGAAATATTCGCGTTCGCTCGGCACCAGGCTGCTGGTCATGCGTTCCTTTTGCAGGCGCAGCATCATCACGATGTCGGCGCCCGCCAGGCCTTCCTTCATGTCGTGATGCACCGACACGCCGAACTTCGCGACCTCCGCCGGCATCAATGTCGGCGGGCCGACGACGCGGACCTGGCTGCCCATGGTCGTCAGCAGATGAATGTTCGACCGCGCCACGCGCGAATGCAGCACGTCGCCGCAGATCGCCACCGTCAGCCCCTCGATCCGGCCCTTGCGGCGCTTGATCGTCAGCGCGTCCAGCAGCGCCTGGGTCGGATGCTCATGCGTGCCGTCGCCGGCATTGATCACGGCGGCATCGACCTTGCGCGCCAGCAGATTGGGCGCGCCCGACTGGTTGTGGCGCACCACCAGCAGGTCGCATTGCATGGCGTTCAGGGTGGCGGCGGTGTCCAGCAGCGTCTCCCCCTTGTTCACCGAGGAGGTGGAGACCGACATGTTGATCACATCGGCGCCCAACCGCTTGCCGGCCAGCTCGAAGCTGGTGCGGGTGCGGGTCGAGTCCTCAAAGAACAGATTGATCAGCGTGCGCCCGCGCAGCAGGTCGCGCTGGGTTTTGCCGGACCGGTTCAACAGCACATAGCTGTCCGCCAGTTCCAGGAGATGGCCGATCTCGGGCGGGTGCAGGCCTTCGATCGCCAGCAGATGTTTGCTTCGGTAAAACACGGTGACTGGTTGCCGCATGGGCGGCTGGGCGTCAATCGGGGGGCAGGGGAGAAAGGCCAGGGGCGCTGCCCCTGGACCCCGCCAAAGGCTCGCCTTTGGAATCCATTTATTTGTTTGGGAGCAGGAAGGGGGCCAACACAGACCGTGCACGGTCCGGGTCAGCCCCCTTCCTGCGCCCAAACCAGTAGCGGGTTCTATGGGCGCGCCCTTAGCGGGGGTCGTGGGGGCAGAGCCCCTCGCCTTCCTTCCGACTCAGAGCGTCGCCGCACCGCCCAGGATCTCCGTTGCCTGCGCCGACAGCACGCCGCCATTGCCGTGCACGATCGCGGGATCGGCTGTCTTCACCTGCCGCGCGCCGCATGCGCCGCGCAGCTGGCGCACCGCCTCGATCAGGATGAACAGGCCGTACATGCCGGGATGGCAATAGGACAGGCCGCCGCCATTGGTGTTGACCGGCAACGATCCATTCGGCCCGATGCGCCCGCCCTCGACGAAGCGCCCGCCTTCGCCCTTGGGGCAGAAGCCGAGGTCTTCGAGGAACAGAATCGTATTGATCGTGAACGCGTCATACAGCGCCAGCACGTCGATATCCGACGCCTTCATCCCCGCCGCCCGATAGGCCTGCGCCCCCGAGGCGATCGCCCCGGTATGCGTCAGATCGGGCATCGAACTGATCGAGGCATGCGTGATCGACTGCCCGCAGCCCAGCACATAGACCGGCTTGTGCTTCAGGTGCCGGGCCCGGTCAGCGGTGGTCATGATGATCGCGCCACCCCCATCCGTCACCAGGCAAATATCACGCACCGTAAACGGAAAACTGATCGGCCGCGCCGCTAAAACATCCGTAACAGTCAGCGGTTTTTTGTCCCAGGCCGCGGGGTTCAGCTGCGCCCAGCCGCGCGCGGCGACCGCGACCTCGGCCATCTGTTCGCGGGTGGTGCCGTATTCGTGCATGTGCCGGCTGGCCGCCATGGCATAGGCGGTGGCGGGCAGGAACGGGCGGAACGGGGTCTCATACGGGTTGAACTCCCGCGCGCTGGCGGCCCGGCGCCCGACCGTGCGCTGGGTGCTGCCATAGGCGATCACCGCGACGGTGCAGAGCCCGGCCTCCAGCGCTGCCTGGGCATGCGCCACATGGATCTCAAACGAGGAGCCGCCGACGATGGTCGAGTCGGTATAGACGTTCGGCATGCCGAGATACTCGACCAGCGACATCGCCGAGGTGCGGGCCTGGGTCGTGGCGCAGAACACGCCGTCCACGTCCTTCAGCGTCAGGCCGGCATCGATCAGCGCGCGGTGGATGCCCTGCGCCATCAGATCGAGCGGGCTCATCAGCGCCGCGACGGCGCCAATATCGGATTCAGCCGCACCGACGATGGCGGTGCTGGCGCGGGTCAGGCCGCTCATGGGGCGCTCTCCCCAGCTTGGGTTAACGGGGTAAAGACGGGGTAGGGGTCCTCATCGCCCTCGGCGGGATGCACCCGGAACGTGACCCGCATGCCGATCGTGACGGCGAACGGGTCGACGTCCTCGACGCGGCTCATCAGGCGGTACCCTTCATCCATGTCGATCAGGCACACATTATACGGATCGCCCTTGGCCGGGTGGGTGACGGTCGTGGCATGCACGGTGCCCAACCCGGCGCTGACCCGCCATTCGAGGTCGTCGGCACCGGTCACGGGCGCGATCACGCGCGGGTAGAACACCGCTTTGCCGAGGGAGGGGCTGTACTGGTAGCCCAGCTCGCCTCGTTTCAGGTGCTCGATATAGGTCGCGAGCGGCGAACGGGTCGCTGGCTGCATGATGCGGTTTCCTCCGATTGGGTTCCGCGCCACCCTAACAAGGGCATGCGCGGGGAACAAACCATCCCGCTTGCACTTCGGCCGGGCAGCCCTCAGATTTACGGCATGGCCCAATCCAAGTCCCTGCGTTCCATCTCCGACGATGTCTTTCTGACCGGGCAATTGCTGATCGCGATGCCGGCGATGGGGGATGAGCGGTTCGCGCAGACGGTGATCTATCTGTGCGCCCATACGCCGGACGGGGCGATGGGGCTGGTGCTCAACCGCCCGGTCAAGAAACCCACCTTCGCGGAGCTGCTGCGCCAGCTCAAAATCGACCCGCAGCCGCCCAGCCGCGACATCCGCATGTTCGCCGGCGGCCCGGTCGATGACGGGCGCGGCTTCGTGCTGCACACGGCGGATTGGATCAGCGAAGGCAGCCTGCGGGTCGACGACGCCGTCGCCCTCACCGCCAGCCTCGATGTCCTGCAGGCGATCGCCCAGGGTGCGGGACCGCGCGCCTGCCTGCTGGCGCTGGGTTATGCCGGTTGGGGACCGGGGCAGCTGGATCGGGAGATCCAGGATAATGCCTGGTTGTCGGTGACCGCCGATGAGGCGCTGGTCTTCGACGCGGACCACAATACCAAATGGCGCCGCGCCATGGCCAAATTGCACGTCGATCCGATCCTGCTGTCCTCGGCGGCCGGTCACGCCTGAGATGGGCGACGCTTAATACGGATTTCTTAACCGTTTCTTAACGACTCCGCCCGCATGATGCCCCCGCCGCAGCGAGGGACCCATCACCATGCCGATCGCATCACAAGCCGAAGCTCGTCCGATCCGCGACTCGCAGCGCGGGTAAGCGGCCGTGGCCTTCAACAGCTTTCCCTTCCTGCTGGTCTTTCTGCCGCTGGTGCTCGCTGGATTCGCGCTGGCCGTCCGGTTCGGGCGGCGCGCCGCGATCCTGTGGCTGTTGCTCGCCTCGGTGGTGTTCTATGGCTGGTCGGAGCCGTGGCTGGTGCTTTGGCTGGCGGGCTCCGTCGTGGTCAATGCCGGGCTGGGCCGGGTGGTGCGCGGGACCGACGCCCGCCCCGCGGTGCAGTGGCTGGTCCTGGCCGCCGGCATCACGATCAATGCCGGCACCATCGCCGCCTGCCGCCTGCTGCCGCTGGCCCTGCCCGGCGTCAGCTTCATTGCTTTCACGCAGATCGGCTTTTTACTCGATCAGCGAGGCGCGCCGCGGGCGGGCTGGCTGAACCATGCGCTGCTGGTGGGCTTTTTCCCGCATCTGATCGCCGGCCCGATCCTGCGCGGGGCGGAGGTGTTCGATCAATTCGACGTCACATTAAACCATCCGCTACGCGGATCAAACCTCGCTATCGGTAGTGGGTTTTTCCTGATTGGACTGTTGAAAAAGGGGCTGTTGGCCGATCCGCTGGGGCCGATGGTGGCAGCGGGGTTTGAGAGGCCGGAGGCGCTGACCCTGGGATCGGGCTGGACCGTGGCCCTGGCATGGTCGTTCGCGTTGTATTTCGATTTTTCGGGGTATTCCGACATGGCCATCGGTCTGGCGCGCCTGTTCGGGGTGCGGTTCCCGTCCAATTTCGCCTCCCCCTACAAAGCCCAGAGCGTCATCGAATACTGGCAGCGGTGGCATATGACGCTGACCCGGTTCCTCATGAGCGCGATCTACAATCCCCTGGCGCTGGCGGTGATGCGGTCGCGCCGTGCGCGCGGCTGGCCAACGGATCGCGCTGCGCAACGAACGCCCGCCGGATTCCTCGCCATGGTCCTGTGGCCGATCGGCGTCACGATGGGGGTGGCCGGGCTGTGGCATGGCGGCACGGCGCCCTATCTGGTTTTCGGGCTGCTGCATGCGGGATTCCTGGGCGTCAATCACGCCTGGCGGTTGCGCGGACCCGGCGCCGAATGGGGGGGCTGGCCCGCGGCGCTGGGGCGGATTCTCCTGACCTATCTGTGCGTGCTCATCGGCAGCGTCATTTTCCGGGCGCCCGATCTGAGCATCGCCGGTTCGATCCTGGCCGCGATGGCGGGGCTGCACGGCCTGTCCGCCCTGACGCCGGAGCCGCGCGCGGGGCTGGAGGCGCTGTGGCTGTTGGGTCTGGCCCTGATCATCTGGGGCGCGCCCAACAGCCAGCAGATCATGGAAGACCATGCGGGATGGCCGCGGTGGCGCGCCTCCATCCCCTGGGCCGCCGCCGCCGGCTGCGCCGCCACTTTGGGGCTGCTGTCGTTGGGAGGAACCCGTGAGTTCGTCTACTTCCAGTTCTGACCACCGCCGCTACGCCGCCGTCGCGGCCGCCGCCATGCTGCTGAGTTTCGCCGGCGTCTGGGCCTGGGTGGCGGCGATGCCGCTGGCCTATCTGGAGCCGGAATACCCGAACTGGCGCGCCAAGCAGATGCTCGTTGAACGCTGCGACCTGGGGGAGGTTCTGGTGCTCGGCGATTCCCGCGCCGCCGCCGGCATCATTCCGGCCCTGCTGCCGGCGAAAACCACCAACCTCGCCGTCGGTGGCGGCGAACCGATTGAGGCGCAGACCATCCTCAGCCGCGCCCTGCGCTGTCCTATCCCGCCGCGCCTGGTGGTGCTATCCTTCGATCCCACCCATTTCGCAACGGTGGATCTGTTTTGGGAGCGCACCATGCGGTTCGGCTTCCTGAATGCCGGGGAGCTGGCGGCGCTGCGGGCCGCATCGGCCGCGGTCAACGATCGGTCCGTTTACGAAGAACGCCACACCGACGGCATGCCCTCCCTTGTCCGGGATTGGCTGTACACGTGGCGGTTCCCGCCGTATTTCTTCGCCAGCCTCGTCAAAGGCGGGGGCTTCCGCCGCTGGGCGCGCAACCAGCAGATCCTGGCCGAGGCCATCGCCAGCCGGGGTCATTACGGCTTCGGCATCGCCGAAGGCTCCGCCGCCATCGCGGCCGAGGGCAGGCTACGCGGATTCCGCCCGCTGCCGGTGCAGGCGCATTATTTCGACCGCATCCTGGCGGCGCTGCAGGCGCGCGGCATCCCGGCGATCTTTGTCCCCATGCCCGTGAACCAAAGCACCGCCCGCGCGACGGATCCGCTGGTCTGGGACGGTTTCGACGCCTGGTTGACCGCACAGGCCGCGCGCTACCCCGGGTTTCACCGCGCCGGACCCGCCATGCTGGCCTGGCCCGACCAATGGTTCGGGGACGGCTTCGCCCATCTGAACCCCGCCGGCGCGCGCCGGTTTTCGGCGCTGCTGGGACAATGCCTGGCGGATGGTTGCACGGGCGACGCCCCCCTGACCGCCTGGGTGGTCGCACGACAGGAGTGACGGTGCGCCATCTTGTACTCTATTCGGTATGATGCCGACCGGCGAAACCATTGGTTCATACCCCCTCTTCGTCATGGCCCGGCTTGTCCGGGCCACCGCTCGCGGCACCCTGCGGGCGGCGCTCGCCCGGACGCGCCGGGCCATGACGGGGGGAGCAGGCTGAGGTCGGTCAAAGGGTATGGCGGTTGGTTTAAGGTCCCAGATCTCCAAAGCGCCGCTGCGGCACGATCAGACAGGCAACGTCACCGCGGTCTGGTATGAACGCCTCTGACATCACCGAACGCATGGGGACCGCGACATGCCCACGATCCTGCTGATCAATCCCAATGCCTCGGCCCGCGCGCTGGATATGATGCTCGCCGCCGCCCGGCGGTCCGGGCCAGAGGACCTGGACCTGCAAGGCGTATGCGCCACCGGCGGCCCATCGATGATCGTCACCGGGGATGATCTGGCGCGCGCCGCGCCCGAAGTGGTCCGCCTCGGCCGCGCGGCCGGCGCGGGCACAGCGGCGATCATCGTCGCCGCCTTTGGCGATCCGGGGTTGGACGACCTGCGTGCCGCGACCCACATCCCGGTCATCGGCATCGGGGAGGCGTCCATGCGCGAAGCGGCCCAGGGCCAGCGGCGCTTCGGGATCGCCACCACCACGCCCGGCCTGGTCAAGGCGATCGAGGCGAAGGTGGTATCACTGGGGCTGGGCGCCTGGTTCACCGGCGTGCGCCTGCCCCCCGGCGATCCCCTGGTCCTCGCGGCCACCCCCGATCGGCAGGAACAAGGCCTGGCCGCGTGTGTGGACGCCTGCCTCACGCAAGACGGCGCGGCCCGCGTCATTATCGGCGGCGGACCATTGAGCGAGTCCGCCCGCGCCCTGCATGCGCGATTTGGCCCGGCGATCATCGAACCCGTCCCGGCGGCGATGCGTCAGGTGCTGGGCGTCCTGAACCGCACAATTCAGCGGCTGCAGGCCGCCCCACCCAACACGCAATACGACGCTCAATAGGGGTGTTTGAGCGCGATGGGCTGCCCGGCCTGCGCGAGGGTATCGCCGAGTTCGAATCGGGAATCATAGGGCACCAGCGTGCACGCGACCACCGAAGCCCGCGCGGCGCCGCGCCGCTTCACGACCATGCGCGACGTCGCGCACATCACGTCGTCGGGGGATTTGTGCAGGATGCCCCAGCAGGCGGTGGTGATTTCCGGCACCTCGGCCGTCGGGTCCATGTCCGGGAACAGCATCAGCCGCACCGGGTCCATCGCATCGATCGGCAGGCCGTGTTCGGCGAACAGGGCGGCGTAGCCGCGGCGCACCTGGTCCTCGGGTTCGGCGGTCAGGCGCCGGCCGGCGACGTCGATGGCAAAGCCCTGCTCCGCCAGCCAGACCAGACCGTCGATCGTCGGCTGCCAGCTGCCGGGGCCGCGCTCGGCCTCATGCCCCGCCGGGGTATAATGGTCAAGGGACACGCGCAGCGTCAGCCGATCGGCGTGCCGGTGCTTCAGGGCCAGCAACGCGGGCTGGCGATGGCGCATCGGCCGCATGGCATTGGTCAGAACCAGCACCCGCAGCCCCGCGCACAGGGCATCGTCCATCATCGCGATGATGTCGGGGTTCATGAACGGCTCCCCGCCCGTGAACCCGATCAGCCGGGTGGGCAAAGGGGTGTTGATGATTTCATCGAGGAACCCCCGCGCCTCCGCCCGCGTCAGCCAGGACAGCCGGTCGTTGCGCGGTGATGATTCGATATAGCAACCGGAACAGGTCAGATTGCACATCGTGCCGGTATTGAACCAAAGCGTATCGAGGGAACGGAGCGCGACGCTGGCGCGCGGCTCCCCCTTGGCGGTGATTAGCGGGTCCTGGAATTTGCCGGGCGCGCGTACGGTTGAAACAGGTCCGATCTGATCCATTCAGCCCTCCGCCCGCATGGCGGGAACCCGGCCCGGATTGCGCTCCGCCAGAAGCGGGCGCACCCAGCGGCCGAAGCGGGTGGCTTCCTCGTCATGCAGATAGCCCGACAGGCAGAACGATGTGCAGCCGATGTCGATAAATTCCTGCAACGTATCCGCGCATTGGTCGGGATTGCCGACAACCACGATCCCCGCACCCGGGCGCACCCGGGTGACGCCGGTCCACAAATGCGGGCCAATAAGCTCGCCATGCTCACGGGCGAGTTGTTGCACCCGCTGATTGGCGGCGGAGCTGGCGTAATGGGTGCGGATGTAACGGGTCTGCGCCTCCGTCACGTCGCGCACCAGCTCATGCGCGGCGTCCCAGGCCTCGGCCTCGGTTTCGCGGCAGAGGATTTGCAGCCGCATGCCGAAGCCGATCGCGTCGCCGCGGCCGTAACGGGCGGCGATGCCGCGAATGGTGGAAATATTGTCCGCGATGCGGGTCGGCGTGTCGCCCCAGAACAAATGCACATCGGAATGTTTGCCCGAGATCTCCCACGCGTCCATCGAACCGCCGCCCAGGTAAAAGCGCGGCACGCGGCTGGGTTGCGGCGCGATGCGGGCGCCTTTCAGGCGGTGGAACCGGCCTTCGAAATGCACGCTGCCGGGCGCGGTCCAGAGCGCCTTCATGATCGACACGTCTTCGTCCATCAGGGCGTAGCGATCTTCCTTGGCCAGGGTGATCCCCTCGGCCAGCGCTTCGGCGTCGCTTTGCCCGGCGATGAGATTCAGGCATAGGCGCCCGCCCGATAGTTGATCGAAGGCGGCGGCCATTTTCGCCAGTTGCACCGGGCTGACATAGCCGGGCCGGGCGGCCACCAGGGCTTTGATGCGTTGGGTTTTCGCCACCGCCATGGCGCTGCTGATCCAGGCCTCCCAGCAGGTGGCGGCGACGGGGACGAGGAAATACTCGAACCCCGCCGCTTCCGCCGCCAGCACCACGCGGTCGAACAAATCGGCCGAGGGGGCGACGAAGGCGTCGCGGTCGCCATAGCAGGTCGTGTCGCCCGATGTCGGCAGGAACCATCCGAATTCGAGCGGCACGGGCATGGTCAGCCGACGGGATCGAGCACGACGACCGGGATTTCGCGGCCTTGCGCCTTGACCTGATAGTCCGCGAACAGGGGCCAGATTTTCACCGCCGCTTCCCATAGCTGCGCGCGTTCGGCGCCCGAGGCGGTGCGCGCCTTGGCGTGCATCTTTTTGGTGCCGACCTGAACCTCGACAGCGTTGTTGGCGAGGATGTTGCGGTACCAGCCAGGATGTTCCGGCGCCCCGCCCTTGGAGGCGATGACGAAATAGCTGTTGCCGGTCTCACCATAAAACAGCGGGAACAGGAATTTTTCGCCGGATTTGCGCCCGGTGGTGGTCAGCAGCAGCGACGGCACCGCCAGTTCGGGGACGCCTTCGCGCTTGATGGTGTAGATATGCCCGTCGGTGCCGCCGCTGGCCTGGTAGCGGGCCACGTGGTCCAGCATCCATTGCGGCAGGTTGGGGGCGAGTTTGGTCTCGGTCATGGTGGAACTCCTGTGATTGAGCAAGGTCCTTAACCCAGGCCCTCCACAAGGAACAGCCGTGTATTGGCGGCGCGCTGGCGCATCTTGATGGCGGGGCCATAAGCCGCCGAGTGATACCATGCCCTTGCGTCGTCCATGCTATCAAACTGCGCGATCACGATATTGCCCGCCGAGGGCGCGCCTTCCTTGGCCTCGGGCGGGCTGTTTGCGACGATGCGCCCGCCATACGGTGCCAAGGTCGGCACCGCCTGGGCCACATAGTCCTGGAACGCCGCGGGATCGGTGATCTCGACCTCGGCGATGACGTAAGCGGGGCGTTTTTCGGTCATGGTGGTTGCCTCTGTCGTTGCGATGGGGGCCTATCACGCCGCGCGTTTCACCAAACCCGCCAGCTCGGTCAGGCGCCGATCGACCCGCTCCGCCCGTTGGCTGCCGAGGTTGACGATCACCCGGTCCACGCCGAGATCCGCGTAGGCCAGCATATCGTCCAGATCCATGCCCATGGGCGGCGTGACGATGATCTGAAAATCCTTGCCGCGGGTGCGCCCGGCTTTGGCGAAGGCGGCGTCGAGGCGGTCGAGCATCACTTTCATGCC
This sequence comes from uncultured Acetobacteraceae bacterium, assembly GCA_903918315.1. Lineage (GTDB taxonomy): Bacteria > Pseudomonadota > Alphaproteobacteria > Acetobacterales > Acetobacteraceae > Rhodopila. The sequence continues at coordinate 20,312 of CAIXEA010000216.1, forward strand.
CGCGACGTCGCGGTTGAAGCCATACCAGCCGGCGCCGAACGCCACCGCGCGGCGGAATGACGCATCGACGTAGCCGCCCAGGATAATCGGGATATGCGGCTTCTGGATGGGTTTCGGATCCATGCGCAACGCCTCGAACTTCACCCATTTGCCGTTGAAATCGACCACCGGCTCGGTCCAGAGGCGGCGCATCACCGTCATGAACTCATCGCAGCGGGCGCCGCGGTCTTCCCAGCTATAACCGCAGGCTTCGACCTCTTCCTTGTTCCAGCCGACGCCGATCCCGAAATCGATGCGCCCGTCGCTGAGCCAGTCGAGCGTGCACATTTCCTTCGCGGTATAGATCGGGTTGCGCTGCGGCACCAAAGCCACGCCGGTCCCGAAACGGATGGTGCTGGTGACGCTGGCGAGGAAGCCGAAGGTGGCGGTGACGTCGAGCATGCCGCCGCCATCGGGGACGGGGATGCGGCCGTCCTTGGAACTCGGGTAGCCGAAGGTGTTCTTGTCGAACAGCGCAACATGCTCACCCATCCAGATCGAATCCAGACCGATGCCCTCCGCCCGGCGGCCGAAGTCGCGGACCATGGCCGGCGTCGCCAAGGGCGACATGAAGGTGGAGAAAACGCCGATTTTCATGCTGCTGCTCCCAGGATCATACGTGAGGCTTTTTCGCCGATCATGATGGACGGCGCGTTGGTGTTGCCCGAGGTCAGCGTCGGCATGATGGAGGCATCGGCGACCCGCAGCCCTTCCATCCCATGCACCCGCAGCTCATCGTCCACCACCGCCATCGGATCGCGGCCCATCTTGCAGGTGCCGACGGGGTGGTAGGTGGTTTCGGCATTGTTGCGCACCCAATCCAGCAGCTCGTCATCGGAATCGATGTTGATCCCGGGCGCGATCTCATCGGTGGCGATGTCGCGCATCGCCGGCGCGGTCATGATGCGCCGGGTGATGCGCATGGCTTCCAGCGTCACGTCCCGATCCAGTTGAGCGCTCAGGAAGTTGAACCGGATCGCCGGCGCCCTGTTGGGGGAATTGGAGGACACATGGATCGATCCCGTGCTTTCCGAGCGCAGGATGTTCATGATCGAGGTCACGCCGGATTGCCGGGCGAGCTGGAAATTCTCCCCCACCAAAAACGGGATCCAGGAAATCGCCGCATCCGGCGCGTCCAGCCCCGCCCGCGTGCGCACATAGGCGCGGATGGGCGCCGCCGGCAGGCCGAGCAGGCCCTTGTTGGTGAAGGCGTATTTCAACGCCTCCCACACCAGACCGATGCCGCGCGCCTTGTCGTTGTAGGTCATCCCGAGGGAGGCTTTGACCGACCATTTCATGCGTGGGGAGTAATGATCGCGCAGATTCTCCCCCACCCCTTTCAGCTCATGGCGCACCTCGATGCCGTGGCTGCGCAGCAGCGCCGGTTGCCCGATGCCCGACAGTTCCAGCAATTGCGGGGAGTTGATGGAGCCGGCGCTGACCACGACCTCCCGGCTGGCGCGGGCTTCGATCGTCTGACCGTTGACGGTGTAGCGGACGCCGACGCAGCGCTTGCCCTCGATCAGCAGGCATTCGGTCAGAGCATTGGCCTGGATGGTCAGGTTTTGCCGGCTGCGCGCGGGGTCGAGGTAGCAGAAGGCGGTGCTCATCCGGCGCCCGTTGCGGATGGTTGCCTGGGTCATGCCGATCCCGTCCTGTTCGGAACCGTTATAATCCTTGGTGTATTTGATGCCGATTTCGCCGGCGGCTTTGATCAGGGCGTCATAGATCGGGCCGGTTTCGTGGCTTTCATTGACCTTCAGCAGGCCGCCCTTGCCGCGATACTCCGGGTCCCCGTCGCCCTGATAATCCTCCATATCCCGGAAGATCGGCAGCACCTCCCGATAGCTCCAGCCGCGGTTTCCGAGCTGGGCCCAGGTGTCATAGTCCTGCGACTGGCCGCGCACGAAGACCATGCCGTTGATGGACGACGACCCGCCCAGCAGCTTGCCGCGGGGAATGGGCACGCGGCGATTGCCCGTGGCGGCTTCGGGTTCGGAGGAATAGAGCCAGTTGGCGGCGGGGTTTTCGATCAATCGGGCGAAGCCGACGGGGATGCGCGACCAGGGATGGCTCTCCCGCCCGGCTTCCAGCACCAGCACCCGGTATTTCGGGTCGGCGCTGAGCCGGTTGGCGATAACCGATCCGGCCGAGCCGGCGCCGACGACGATGTAGTCGTATGTTTGGGTTTCCATGGTGCTTCCCCGTTGATGGCGTGGTTGGGGGCAGGATAGCCAATTCTCGATTTTGCGCGAATCATTGGGGCTGTTCGTGGACGGTTCCTCGAAGTCTGGTGATGATCCAGCGGTATGCGCGCATTGGCATGGTTCGGTGCCGGGCCATGGCAATTATTTCAACACTGAGATCGCTGAGATCGCTGAGATCGCTGAGATGAGGCCTGATCAGAACGGTTGCAGTCAAAACAAAAACCTCGGTGATCTCAATCACTCAGCGGCCTCGGTGTCAAAAAGTGGTCTTTCGGACGGAATCATTATTCCTGATTAGCACCAGACCGCGCGCCACTGGCAAGGCCAGCCTACGCCTCAAACCGCCGCCGGCGATGCCAACCCATCGGGCGGCCAGACCGCCACCCCGTCCGCCAGCGGAATGCGCAGGTTGCGGAACAGCAAGGAGAACGCCATCCAGTTGCCCATTGCCATCACGAACTCCACCTGCTCCCCGGGGTCGGTGACGTATTGGATCACCTCGGCCCAGGCGGCGTCGGAGATGGACTTGCCGGCCAGACATTCATCCGTCGCGGCCAGGATGGCCTTGTCGGCCGGGGTCAGGCGATCGGAATTCCGCCAGTCGCGGACAGCGAGGATATCCTCGGCCGGAATGCCCGCCGTGGTCGCCACGCGCCAATGCTGGGTCCATTCATAGGCCGAGCCGGTGACCCAGCCGATACGCATGATCATCATCTCGCGCAGGCGGGTGTCGAAGGTGTTGTTCTCCAGCAACTGCATCAGCTGGCTGAATGCGACGCGGGCGACGCCGGGATTGTTGGCGACAACCCGAAACGCCTCACTTTGGGTGCGCCGGGCGGGCATGCCCATGGCATTGCCCAGGTCGCGGGCGCGGTCGAGGGAGACCATTGGTACGCGCGGGGTCATGGGTTTTTCCTCATGTTGTAAATATTGCGAATACGACCTTATCAACTCACCAACCCGGCTCCGTCGGGCGCAGGCCCAGCAGCACCTTGCCGGCGGATTCGAAGTAGCTCGGCAGCGCCGCGCCGTGCTGGACCGCGACATGCACGTCGCGGAACGCTCGCTCCAGCGGGTGGCGGGTGTAGATCGCGTTCGTGCCGGCGGCGTGGAACACCTTGTCCACGGCCCGCACCGACTCATGCATGGCATGCACCAGCGCCAGCCGCGCCTGGGCGATCTGCGGATCGGTCGGCTCCTCCCCGGCGCACAAGGTCCGCCACAAGCGGCCCACCGCATCGAGCACATAGGCGCGGGCGGCGTTGACGATGGCCTCCGCCTCCCCGATCCGGGTCTGCACGGCTGAGCGGTCGCGCAGCAGGTTGGTGGACAACGTGGAGGCCTCGGTCGCGGCCAGGTCCGTCAGCGCATCGATCGCGCCGCGCGCCACGCCCAGCGCATTGGCCGCCGAGGGAGTCCACAGATGCACATACCAACTGCGGGGGTGATACAGCGGCCCCTTCTCCCGCGGGGGTTCGGCGGACAGGCAGCTGCGATGGGCGGGGACGAAGACGTCATCGACGGTGAAATCCTGGCTGCCGGTGCCGCGCATGCCCATCACCGACCAGGTATCGACGATGGTCACCTCCGCCCGAGGGACCCAAAGCGCCCGCAGCACCGGCGCGCCGGATGGTCCGACGCGCGGCGCGTCCCCGTCCATTTCGACGCAGGTGGCATAGAGCCAGCGGGCGTTCTGAATGCCGCTGGCGAAGTTCCACCGCCCCTTGACCCGGAAGCCACCTGGCACCGGCCAGGCATGCCCGCCGGGCCGCGCCGAACCGGCGCCGCGGTAATCCGCCGGATCGCCCGCCATCTCCCGCCCGACCTCGATCGGCAGGCGTGCCACGTTCATCGACAAAGCGGTGCCGATCATGGCGCACCAGCCGACGGAGCCGTCGGCTTTGGAGAGTTCTTCCACCACGCGGAAAGCGGTCAAAGGCGGGGTTTCCGGCCCGCCCATCGAGCGCGGGAAATACATCTGGTAGATGCCGGCCTTGGTGATCTCGGCCGCGAGGGCAGGGGGCGTCTGGCGCATCTGCTCGGCCTCGGCCCGGGCGGCCCGGGCGGCGGGGGCGAGGCGGATGGCGGCGGCGACGATCTCGGTGTCGTGGTCTTCGGTCACGGGTTTTGTCCTCTCGGATCCGTCAACAGGCTGCGGCATGGGCCCGGTGTCGTAAAGGCCAGTGCCGGAAGCACGGGACCCCGGCACCCAACCCCCGCCCGCGATTGACACGGCGGCCACCGGCGATACATCCCTGACAGGGGAAACGGGCCAGGCCGCGTCGTGCGGCCGGGCCGTCCTGGTCATATGAGGCGCACATGCCAAACGAATCGCCGCCGGGCCTGTCCCCCGCGGAAATCCAGACCCTGACCAGGGTCGCGGCCGTCATGGTTCCCGCCGATACCACCCTCGCGGTGCCCTCAGCCGGGGACCCCGCGATCATCGCCGATATGGTGGGATCGCTGGGCCGCGACCGCGCCGACGTCAGCGCGGCGCTGGCGGCGCTGGACGCGATGGCCGGCGGGTCCTTCGCCGCCATCACCGACGACGCGCGGGCCGAGGCGATGGCGATCGCCTTCCTCGCCCGCGAAGGCCGGCCCGCGACCATTCTGGGGCGGGTGGTGCTGCAATGTTATTACCGCGACGACCGGGTGATTCGTTCGCTCGGCCTGGAACCACGCCCGCCCTTCCCGAAGGGCCATACGCTCGAACAGGGTGATTGGTCGCTGCTCGATGGGGTTCGAACCCGTGCGCCGTTCTGGCGCGATGATCGGAGGGCCTGACGATGGCCGGGAATGAGATGGTCGATGTCCTCATCATCGGCTCCGGCGCCTCCGGCGCGGCCGTGGCCTGGAGCCTGGCGGACACCAAAATGCGCATCCTCTGCCTGGAGCAGGGCGACTGGATGAAACCCACCGATTTCCCGAGCAACGGCCGGGATTGGGAAGCGCGGCGCTACACCGATTTCGACATCAGCCCCAACCGCCGGGCGCGTGAGACGGATTATCCCATCAACGACGACAATTCGTTGATGAAGGTCGCCAATTTCAACGGTGTCGGCGGCGGGACCATCCTCTACACCGCGCATTGGCCGCGCATGCATCCGTCGGATTTCAAGGTGAAGTCGCTGGACGGCGTGGCCGATGACTGGCCCATCGATTACTGGGCGCTGGAGAAATACTTCGCCGAGAACGACAGGATGATGGGCGTGTCCGGCCTGGCCGGGGATCCCGGCGTGCCGCCGCGCCATCCGCCGATGCCGCCGATCCCGCTGGGCAAGACCGGGACGCGCTATGCACAGGCGATGAACAAGCTGGGCTGGCACTGGTGGCCCAGCGACGTCACCGTCGCCTCCCAGGATTATGAGGGCCGGGCCGGCTGCATCAATCTCGGCCATTGCACGCCCGGCTGTGCCCAGGGGGCCAAAGCCAGCGTCGATATTACCTATTGGCCGCAGGCGATCCGCGCCGGCGTTGAACTGCGCAGCCGCTGCCGGGTGCGGGAAATCACCACCAACGCCCAGGGCATGGCCACCGGCGCCATCTGTTATGATGCCGAGGGCGTCGAACGCTTCCAGCCGGCGGAGATGGTCATCCTCGCCGCCAACGGCATCGGCACGCCCCGGCTGCTGCTGAACTCCGCTTCGGGGCGGTTCCCCAACGGGCTGGCCAATTCCAGCGGTATGGTCGGGCGCAATCTGATGCTGCATCCCTGGCCGCAGGTGCGCGGCTATGTCGATGAGCCGGTGGACGGCGACCGTGCGCCGATGACGGTGCTCTGGAGCAAGCAGTTCTACGAAACCGACCCCAGCCGCGACTTCGTGCGCGGCTACACCCTGCAATTCGCCCGCGGCACCGGCGTGGTGAATGAGGCGATCACCAGCGCCGCCGTCGGCCGCCTGCCCTGGGGCAAGGCGCATCACCAGGCCTACCGCGAAAAGCTCTACCGCCGCCTGCAGGTCGGCGTGGCCTGTGAGGACCTGCCGGAGGCGCATAACCGCGTCACCCTCGATCCCCTGCTGAAGGACAGCCACGGCATCCCCGGCGCGCGGATCGATTATACCTTGAGTGAGAACACCCGCCGGATGATGGAGCACGGGATCGCCCGCGCCACCGACATCCTGCACGCCGCCGGGGCGAAGGACCTCTATACGTCACGCACCATCCTCAACAGTCCCGGGCATCTGCTGGGGACGGCGCGCATGGGGACGGATCCGGAGCGGTCGGTGGTCAACGAATGGGGCCGCAGCCACGACGTGAAAAACCTGTTCATCGTCGATGGCAGCGTCTGGGTGACCGGCGGCGGGGTGAACCCGACATCCACCATCCAGGCGGTGGCGCTGTATATCGCGGATCAGATCAAGGCCCGGCTGGCGACGCTGTTCGACTGATCCCAACCGGCGCCGGCCGGATGCAACCACGACGCCGGTGAGGTTGGGGTTCGGATGGGCGGTAACATACGCGCCGCCTTACCCTTCGACCGACCTCCCCCTGCTGCACCGTCATGGCCCGGCGCGTCCGGGCCAACGGCACCCGCACGGTGCCGCGAGCGGTGGCCCGGACGAGCCGGGCCATGACGAATTGGGGGTGGGTCATTGGTCTCGCCGGTTGATATGATCGAAGCCGATTGGCGCGGCGGGCCGGTTGTGTCAGAAACAAACCATGAACAAAATCAGCCCCGCCACGCCGCGCCTCCTCATTCAGACACGGCAAGAGCCCATACACCGTGAGCCCGCGCCGCTCTGGACCTCCAGCCTGACCTCCAAAGCGATCTGGAGCGGGCGTCCGGCGGACCTGCTGCTGACCCGCGATGACGCGCGCAGGCCACCGCTGTTCCCCACCACCAGCCTGTTGCTGGGCAACTGGGACCCGGGCCGCCATCCCGTTATTCGCATCGCGCGGGAAAACCCCATACGCCGTGACGCGCCGGCACCAGCCGTCCCGAACGCTGACGCCCCCGCTGCCATCGCGGACGAGGGCCGGGAGGAAGGGACGCCGGGCACCCCGCCCGCACGCAGCCCCATCCAGGCCGTCGGCTCCCTGCGCAACGGCAATCCCCGCGGCAACCCGAACAGCGCCCCGCGCTGCGGCGCCAGGACCCGGCTGGGCTGCCCCTGCCGCGGCCCGGCCATGGCCAATGGCCGCTGCCGGATGCATGGCGGCGCCAGCACGGGGCCGAAAACCGCCGGCGGTCGCGCCCGCATCGCCGCCGCACGCACCCTCCACGGCCGCTACGGCGCGCAAGCCGCGGCGAAGCGGGCGCGACTGGCCGCGGTTTTGGCGCGTGGGCGGGTCGTGGAGGAAATCGCGCGCACCGGGCTGCCGCTGGAAGCGCTGACCCCGATGCTGCGGCCGCTGCGGGCCGCAGCCGATCAGAGCGGGGGTAGAAGCTCATGCGCCGTGAGCCCGATATCCGTCAGTCCGGCGTCCCTGTTCGCAATCCCCCTGACCGCCCGCCAGGGGCGCGCGCTGATCGGGCAGATCAGGGCCGCCATGGCCGCGCGGCGCGATCCCGCTCCCGCATGCGGCAAATCCCCATGCGCCGTGAGAACGCCCCTCAGGCCCCCGTCGTCTTGCGGTGATCGAAATTGGTCAGGTTCAGCCTCCGGCGGTGATCCGCGTAGAGCAGCGGCGGGTAGCGCGCGGGGTTCGCCGCGCTGACGCAGGTCGGCGCGGGGCTGATCACCGCCTCCAATCCCGGCCCATGGAAGAACGGGATCGCGTGCCGCAGCGCCCCATTGTCATTGATCACGCGGTGCGGGGTTGGCTGGAACCGGTCGTTGGAATAGCGGGCCAGCATCTCCCCGGTGTTCAGCACGAAGCTGTTGGGGATGACGGGCGGGCGGATCCAGTCGCCCTCTCGCGTGCGGACCTCCAGCCCCGGCAGTGCCGACTGTGCCAGCAGGGTCAGGAAGCTGGTGTCGATATGTGGGGCAAAACCAAACTGGTTGTCCGCCGCGCCGTCCTGCGGCGGGTAGCGGATCAGCCGCAGGGTGCAGGTGGGCTCCTGAAAATCGGCCTCGAACCAGTCCGGCGGCAGGTCGAGCGCGGAGGCGATCACCGAGACCATCGCATGCGCCAAGGGCCGCATCGCGGTGAAATAGGCCATCGTGGCGGCCTTGAAGCCCGGCATCGCCGCCGGCCAGCGGTTCAGGCCATAGAGCGGGTCGCCGGCGGCGATCCGGGGATGGTCCGGCGTCAGGTCGGTGACGATGTAGAAGCTCTCACTCAGATTGGGCTGGGTGTTGTGATTGACCTTGGAGGTGCGCACGATCTGGGCGCCATAGGGCAGGTAGCCGATATTCAGGTCCCCCACCCGCAGCGCCTGCTTGCGCGGCTCCGGCAGGTCGAAGAAGGCCGAGGCGGCGGCGAAGGCGCCCTCGGTCAAGGCCGTGTCGATGCCGTGATTGGCGATCACCATGAAGCCGGTATCGTCGCAGGCCTGGGCGAACCGCGCCGCCAGCGCCGCCCGCGCGCCGGGGGCGCCCCGCAGGAAGGGCCCGACATCGAGCACGGGGATGCGCTCGATCACGCGCGCGACCGCCGGCCTGGACAGAGGCTGACTCATGCTTGGCACCCCGGGGCTAATCAGGGCACAAGGCTGGCACATTGGGAAAGCTGAGGAAAGCCGGGATGGCGCCGCCGAACCGCCGATATCTGTCATGGCTGCTGCTCTATGGGCTGCTCATCGCCTATGCGAGCACGGTCATCGGGCCCATGGGGCTGCATTTCGTGCCGATGGACCCCGGCGAGGCGGCCCGCATCTTCGCCGGACGCATGGCGGTCTGGGTCGATAATGCCTCCGACCAGCGGGCGGACTGGATGGGCAATCTCAGCATGTTCGTGCCCTTCGGCTATCTGCTGTGCGGCGTGCTGTGGCCGGGGGCCAAACGCGGGAGCATGCCGAAGGCGGGCGCCATGGCGGGGGCCTTGCTGCTGGCGGTGGGGTTCCTGCTCTCGATCAAATACGCGCAGCTGTTCTTCCCTCCGCGCACCGTGACCCTGAACTATGTGGTGGCGCAGACGGCGGGCAGCGCGGCCGGGATCGCGGCCTTCTGGTTCGCCCAGGGCCGCCTGACCGGTCTGCGCGATGGCCCAGGGCCTGGCGTTCCCGGGCGGGACGCGCTGCGCCTTTGGCTGAAGCTCTACGCCGCGGCCCTGTGCGTGTTCATGCTCATGCCGCTCGACATCGCACTGAGCCCGGAGGACCTCCTGGGCCAGTTCGACCGCCTGGCCGAGATCGTCACGCGCATCCCCGGGGAGGACCGCCCCAGGCTGGTGCGCGCGGTGCTGCTGGCCGCGGGGACGCTGTCGACGATGCCGCTGGGGATGCTCCTGGTGCTGGGGCCGCGGGGGCGCAATCGCTTCCTGGGTGCGGCGGTGTTGCGCGGTTTCGCCTGGATGGCCGCCCTTCTGGCGCTGTCGGCGCTAGTGATGGGCGCTCAGCCGGCGCTGATCGCGCTGGGCTACCGCACCGCCGGCATCGCCGCCGGCGCCGCGGGCATGCGCTGGCTGGCCCGCCAGGATCTGGTCCGGCTGCGGCGTCTGGCCACCCGCTTCGCCCCCTGGGCCGTGCTGCCCTTCATCGTGCTGCTCTGCGCGGTCAACGGCGTGCTGTCATCGCGGTGGCGCACCCTCGATGAGGTCGCTGACACAGCCGTCACCCGGGGCCTGATACCGCTTTACTACTACTATGTCGTCACCAAGGCGGAGGCCGCCAAGAACCTCGTCGCGCATGTCCTGATGTATGCCCCCATTGGCGGTTACGCCTGGCTGCGCGGTCATCGCCCCGCCACCGCCGGGCTCGTTGCGCTGGGCCTCGCGGTCCTGATCGAGGGCGCGCGCATGCTGCGCCCCGGCCTGGGGGCGGACATCAACGTCCTCGCGGTTGCCCCTTTGGCGGCGCTGCTGACAGCGCGGGGGCTGCCCGCCATCTGGGCCATGCTCGAAAGCGTCGCCCGCCCGCGGATCAGCCTGACAGACCCCGGGACCCCAGGCTGGCGCGAACGGGCCGCCGCGGCCCAACTGCGCGCCCAGGCCCGCCCCGCCGAAACAGACGCGGTCGAAGAACTATAAGACCAGCCGGTGTCACCGTTGACCGATCCCGCCCAGCTCCATCGTCATGGCCCGGCTCGTCCGGGCGCCCGCATCCTGCCGCGAGAGTTGGACCGGACAAGCCGGGCCATGACGGACAGGGTCTGAGGCCATGGTTGCGCCGGTCAGGATAAGGCGCGGGCGTCGAAGGTTACGCCGCCGCGGCCCAACTGCGCGCCCAGGCCCGCCCCGCCGAACCAGACGCGGTCGAAGAGCTGTAAGACCAGCCGGTGTCACCGTTGACCGATCACGCCCTGCTCCATCGTCATGGCCCGGCTCGTTGTTTAGACTGGACACATTCCTGACAGGTGTTCGGAGACCTTCCTGACACATTTTAGGGTCTCGGTGTGAAGGAGCACCGCGATGCCTTGGAAGTCGGGAACGGTCATGGACAGCCG
>CAIXEA010000217.1 GCA_903918315.1 uncultured Acetobacteraceae bacterium
CGTCGAGCAATGCTTCGGCAAACTCAAACGGTTCAAGCGGGTCGCTATGCGCTGTGAGAAGACCAAGCGAAACTACGAGGCATTCGTGTCATTGGCCTGTGTGTTTGTCTTGATCAAATCCGTCCACACGGCCTAGGAGCCGGAGGGGGAGATGCGCCGGCCTGAGCGGCCGCGGCATTGTGGCCTTGGCGCTTTTCTGCGTCGTTACTGTTCGCGGTCATCCGGTAACCCAAGGCCGGGTGACAGTTCCAGCCACATCGCGTTCAGCGCCGCGAACGCCGCGGCGATCCGCTCCGCCGTCACCGGCCCGCGCAAAACCCGATAAACCCAGGCTGTGTTACCCAACACGACCGGCGGCAGGATCGCCGTTACACCGGCCATGATCGCGAGCGTGAGACGGCTGGAGGTGGCATCCCACACCGTCAACCCAGCCTCATGCGCTGACGAAGATGGCAGCAGGAACGGGAACACGCCAACCCGCAAGCCGCGTGATCAACTGCGTAATTTCCGACCCTGACCCCGCGAAAACCGAACTGTTAACGTCGCAACCGTCGAGGATCGCTTAGTGGCAGCCGCCACGGCCAGTTTCAATCCGAACGCGCCGATCGCTTCACATCAACAGGAACTGAATGATATGCTCACAAAAACTCTTATGACCGCGGCGGTCGCCGGTCTCTCGCTTAGTGCGCTGCCCTGGGGCACGCCAGCCCAGGGCGCGGTCAGCGTGAAAACCGGGATGCTGACCTGCCATGTGGGCACCGGGTACGGATTCGTCTTCGGGTCGTCACGGAATCTGAATAGCACCTTCGCGGGCAACGGCCGGGTCGAGCACTATAGTGGCGATATATCGAAATTCGGCGTGGATATCGGTTATCTGCAAAACGGAGTGATCATTTGGGCGGTGCTCGCGCCGACCACCAATCTGGCGGCTGGCGCGCTGAGCGGAAGCTACGGCGGCGTCACGGCCGGCGCATCCGTTGCCGTGGGCGGCGGTGCCAGCGCACTGATCGGAGGGTCCACCCGTGAGATTTCCTTGCAACCTTTCAGCATCGAAGGCGATGCAGGGTTCAACGTCGCGGCCGGTATAGAAACGATCACCTTGAAGCTACAGCCGTAAGCACCTACCGCCAGGGCGCGCCGGCGCGATGTGCTGGCACGCGCTGGATCGGTATCGGACTTCCCGGGTATTAACAGGGAAAGCGCGCGTGGATAACACGCGGCTCGCGAACACCGTGACGATCGATCTTCCAATCTTCAACGGGACAAGGGTCCGCCACGGCGCCCGGATCGTCCAAGCATCGTCCAGGACCGCCGGTATTGGCTGGCCGCTATGTGTTCGCCCTGAAGGTGTGCGATGATCGGCGCAGTTCTGGCCATGAATGCCGGTTCATCCAGTCTGAAATTCGCCGTCTATTGGAACAACATCGACGGTCTCGCGCCGGTTTCAAATGGCGAAATCGAGGGGATCGGCACCGCGCCGCACTTCGTCGCCCGCGATACCAAGGGCGTGGTCCTCGCCGACAGGCAACGGCCGTCCGCGACATTCCCTGTGTCGCTCGGCGCACTGCTCGACTGGCTCGATGACCATCTTGGCGGCGATACGTTGGCCGCGGCCGGGCACCGCGTGGTGCCCGGCGGGCGAGATTTCACTTCACCGGTGCGGCTGACCAACGGCGTCGTGACGGCGTTGGACGCGCTGACGCCGCTGTCGCCCCCGCACCAGCCGCACAGCCCGGCATCGGTGCGCGCGACCAGCGCGCAGAGGCCGGAATTACCGCAAGTCGCCTGTCTCGACACCACCTTCCATCACACCATGCAGGCGGTCGCGACGCGTTTCGCCCTGCCGCCCGAGTACGAGGACGAACGGGTCCATCATTACGGGTTCCACGGCCTGTCCTATGAATTCATCGCCCGCCGTATGCGCGAGATCGCACCGCGACTCTCGGTCGGCCGCCTCATCGTCGCCCATCTGGGCAGTGGCGCCAGCCTGTGCGCGATGCGCACGGGCATCAGCGTCGACACCACCCCACCATGACCTTCACCGCGCCGGACCCCCTGGCGATGGGAACCCGCCGCGGTTCGATCGATCCCGGCGTTTTGCTTTACATGCCGCCGGCAGGAAAGATGTCCCCGGGAGATATCGAACACATGCTGTACGAAAGGTCCGGCTTACTGGGCGTATCCGGCCTGTCGGGCGATATGCGGGTGCTGCTGGCCACCGATCTTCCCAGCGCGCGCGAAGCCGTCGACCTGTTCGTCTTCCGGATCGGATTCGGAATGGATGCGCTCGCTGCCTCGCCTGGCGGGCTGGACGGTCTGGTCTTCACCGCGGGCATCGGCGAACATGCACCCGAGATCCGGGCCGCCATGTGCGGGCGTCTTCGCTGGCTGGGCGTCGATCCTGGCGTCTCTGACGCCCGTGTCGAGGTGCACGTCATTCCGACCGACGAGGAAGCCATGATCGCCCGGCACACGATCGGAACAATCGCGTGAGACGGCCCTGGATCGCGGCCATTCGCCACGCGGAACGTCATCGCGCCGGGCATGTCGGGTGGCTGCGCGCCGCGGTGATGGGCGCGGACGACGGGCTTGTTTCGACGGCCAGCCTTGTTCTGGGTGTCGCCGCCGCGCATGGGACGCACAGCGGCGTGCTGGTCGCCGGAGCCGCCGGTCTTGTGGCGGGCGCCATGTCCATGGCGGCGGGCGAGTATGTGTCTGTCCACTCCCAAAAGGACACAGAAAGCGCCGATCTCCGGCTGGAATGCGCGGAACTCGCCGCCGACGACAAAGGTGAGCACGCGGAACTGGCGGCGATCTATGTTAGCCGCGGCCTCGATCCGGCATTGGCAAAGCAGGTGGCGGATCAGTTGATGGCACACGACGCTCTGGGCGCGCACGCCCGTGACGAACTGGGACTGTCCGAGACACTCGAGGCACGTCCGTTGCAGGCGGCGTCGGCCTCGGCGGCCAGTTTCGCGATCGGCGCGGCCATGCCGCTTTGTGTCGCCGTCTTCGCACCGGCTTCTGTGCTGATCGCGGCCGTCTCGGTCACATCGTTGCTTTGCCTGGTCCTGTTGGGTGCCCTGGCGGCTCAGGCCGGTGGAGCGCCCGTTGGTCTGGGTGCCTTGCGCGTCGCGGTCTGGGGCGCCCTGGCCATGGGGATCACGGCGGGCGCCGGCGTTCTGTTTGGGGCGGCGGCATGATATGCGGCGCGACGCCCGCCATCCGGTGCCAGCCACGAACACCAGCGCGATCATGAACGAAACGCGGCGGGACACAACTGCACATCCTTGTGGCGAAAAAGTTACCACGGGTGGAAAATGCCCAACCGTCACGGAATCGGCCTGGTCTGCGTAGTTTCCGGTCCTGCCCTGATGGGTTCGCGTGCCCTATCGACTGGAAACTTGGTACCCAGGGCGACAGTGACGATGGCCGCGGAAGCAATCCTCTTATCTCAACCCGCGCGGCCGAGCGTACTGACGCGGGTTCGTGCCGCGGTGTGGCCGCGCAAATGGCTGCTTTTGACGGGCGTCGCAGCGGCCGGGTTTGGCGTCTGGCTTGCAATCCCACTGCTTCTCGGACCCGAAGCCGCCGTGGATGAGACCACGCGGGTGACCTTGGTGGAAACGGTCGTCGCGACCGGCAGCGTTCAGACCCCGTTCCGGGCTAACATCGGAAGCCAGATCACGGGAACCGTTCTGGCCGTCCAGGTCGATGAGGGGCAGCGGGTGACCAAGGGGCAACCGCTGATATCACTGGACAATCATGAATTGGTTGGCGCCGTCAGCCAGGCTCAGGGGGCGATGGCGGAGGCGAACGCACATATGAAACAGCTCGTGGAACTGACCCTGCCCACGGCGCGGGATTCACTAAAGCAGGCGCAGGCCACGCTGCTCAACGCTCAGCAGACGTTGGACCGAGCGTCGTTTCTGGTCCGGAGGGGTGACGAAACGCGGGTCGTTCTGGATTCGGCTCAAAAAGACCTGGATGTCGCACGAACGCAGGTCCGTTCGGCCGAACTGGCGGTTTTCAGCGCCAGTTCGGGAGGCAGCGATTACACAACCGGGCAGACTCAACTCAATCAGGCGAAAGCCAGCCTGGACACCGCGATATCCCGGCTCGACTACGCGACGATCGTGGCGCCGCGAGACGGCGTATTGATCACCCGCAACGTCGAGCAAGGCGCGGTCGTACAGGCAGGCAACACTTTGTTGGTGCTGGCGCCCGATGGCGAAACCCAACTGCTGCTCGCGATCGACGAGCGCAACCTCGGCAAGCTGGCCCTGGCGCAGAAGGCGGTCGTTTCCGCGGATGCTTATGCCGGCAAGCGGTTCGCCGCCGTGCTGTCCTACATCAATCCCGCGGTCGACATCGCGCGGGCGTCGGTGGAGGTAAAACTGACCGTGCCCGATCCGCCGTCCTATTTACGGCAGGATATGACGGTGTCGGTCGATATCGAGGTGGGCCGAGGCGAAAACGCCCTGGTTCTGCCGGGACGATCGGTGCACGATGCCCTGTCGGATAAACCATGGGTGATGGTGGTCCGTAAGGGACGCACGGTCCGGCAACCCGTCCGTCTCGGATTACAAGGAGCGACCCAGACCGAAATTCTGGAAGGGCTCGCCGAAGGTGAATCGGCGCTGCCCGCCGTGTCGCCAATCCTGGCCGGGCACCGGGTCAGGCCGGTGCGGTCATGAACCGCTGGCTTCCGTTCGAGTGGATCGCGGCCGTCCGATTTCTGCGGGAAGGCCGGATGCAGACTATTTTCATCATCAGCGGCATCGCGATCGGCGTTGGCCTGATCGTGTTCATGTCCGCCCTTCTGACCGGACTGCAGGCGAATTTCATCAAGCGTGTGCTGACCTCGCAGCCGCAAATCCAATTGATTCCCCCGAAGCAGGTGGCACGGCCGTTACTTGGCGGTGGCACGGTACTGGAAGATGCGGTTGTACAACGTCCGGCACAACGCGTGGTTTCGATCGATCAATGGCCGAAAATTCGCGACAGGATGCTGGCGATCCCGGAAGTGAACGTCGTGTCCCCGACCATGGCGGGCTCCGCCCTGGCGGTGCGCGGGGCCGTCAGCCGTGCCATTTCCATTTCCGGGGTTGAGCCCGAGACCTATTTCAGGATCGTGAGAGTGCCCGATTACATCGTTGCCGGAACGCCCAGGCTGACCAATCAGGACATCATTATCGGCACCGAACTGGCCAAAGACCTGGGCGCGACGGTGGGCGACAAGTTGAATGTTCAGGCCGCATCCGGTGCGCCGGTGGTCCTGACGATCACCGGTCTGGTCGATCTGGGCAGCAAGGGTGTGAACGAGCGCGCGGCCTAACCCATCTTATTCATCGCATGGCAGGGATTCGCGAACGGACATGGCGCAAACATATGGAATCGTTCAGTGATTGGTTGCTTACACCCACACCGAACGCCGGACATAATCCGCCATGCCCGCCACCGATGAGGATAC
>CAIXEA010000218.1 GCA_903918315.1 uncultured Acetobacteraceae bacterium
AGGAAGATATAGGAAAATAATCATATTCTTACCTTCATGTCCGAGCGTGATCGCGCATCGCCTTGAGCTGTTAGCGCTACTTCGCTGCAAGCAACACATTCATATCTATCAGGTTCTCTGTCAACGCCGGAGAGAAAATGCATCGACGCGCCGGAGTAAAATTGCATCACGGATGATGGCAGCAAGGCGCCCCGTACGGGGCGCCTTGCTGCGTCGCAGTCATTCGCCGGAAGGGTTGGCCGGTGGGTTGGCGACCTGAGCGCGTTGGCGTCGTTTGCTCTGCTTGAGGCGGTAGCTGTCGCCGTTCATTTCCAGAATGTGGACATGATGGGTGAGCCGGTCGAGCAGCGCGCCGGTCAAACGCTCCGACGCGAACACGCCGGTCCATTCGTCGAACGGCAGGTTGCTGGTGACGATGGTCGAGCCGCGCTCGTAGCGTTGGCTGAACACTTCGAACAGCAACTCGGCGCCGGTCTGCGACAGCGGCACGTAGCCGAGTTCGTCGATCACCAGCAGCTTGTAGGCGGCCAGTTGGCGTTGCAGCCGCAGCAGCCGCTTGTCGTCGCGCGCTTCGATCAGTTCGTGGACCAGGGCCGCCGCCGTGGTGAAGCCGACCGAGAGACCCTTCTGGCAGGCTGCCAGCCCGAGACCGAGGGCGATGTGTGTTTTACCGGTGCCGCTATTGCCGACCGCGATTACGTTCTCCCGCCGCAGCACATATTCCGAGCGGGCGAGTTCCAGCACCAATGCCTTGTTCAATGACGGCAACGCCAGGAAGTCGAAGCTGTCGAGGCTTTTGACCGCCGGGAACCTAGCCTCCCTGATGCGCCGCTCGACCATCCGGCGTTCCCGCTCGATCAATTCCAGTTCGGCCAGGCGCAGCAGATAGCGAACGTGATCCACGGCATCGCTCGCGCACTGCCGCGCCAGCTTGTCATACTCGCGCAGGAAGGTCGGCAGCTCCAGCTCCTTCAGGTGATGCGCCAGTAGGATCTGCGGCGTGGCGGGCTGCGTATCGGTCATGATGCCGCCCCACTGAGCAGAGCCAGATAGGTTCGCGGCGAGGTGATCGCCACGTTGGCGTGCGGGAGATAAGGATATACCGTCATGTCGAGCCTGGCCGGTCGGCGCTCGATCCGGCACAGCACCAGATGCTTCACCGCGTCAAAGCCGATCACGCCGCGCTCGATGGCAGCGGCCACGCCGGCCGCGACATCCTCGACCTCAAACACTTCCAGCAGGCGCAGCACCTGCACGAACTCGCGCTTGCCCTGTTTGCCCATGCGCGCCTCCAGCAGACGACGCAGCGTCGTGAATTCTTCGGGCAAGTTCCACCCAACCAACGGGGCGGCCTGGTCGAGTGCGCCGATCTTGCGCTCGAGCAACGCCAAGTAGTGCAGCGGATCGAACACAAAGTCTTCCCGCTCGTAGGAGCGCGCGTGCCGGGCAACAACCTCAGCGCCGCAGGAGATCACCACGCTGTCGATATAGCCGCGGATCAGCACCTCGCGATGGCCATAGGCTGTCGGCACCGAATAGTCGGTCCCGCGGTAGCGCACCAAAGACAACGAGTTCACCCGACCCGCCTGCATCTCGCACGCGTCATACGCCGCCCCCGGCAGGTTGTTGAAGCACGCCTGGTCCCCGGCCAGACGCGCGCCAATCGTCGCGTCGTGGCCACGCAGTCGGTCGCCGAGGCGGCGCCGGCAATCCGCCAACAACCGCTCGTTCAGCGCGGCAAAGCTTTCAGCATGCGGCACGGGCACCAGGAAGTTCCGTCGGATCAACCCGACCAAGCCTTCCACCTTGCCCTTGTCGTTGCCCTTGCCGGGCCGGCCGAACCGATCGGCGAACAGGTAATGCGATCGCAACTCGCTGAATACGCGCGTCCGCTGCCGTGTGCCGTCACCCAGTATCCGGGCCACCGCCAGCTTGGTGTTGTCATACAGGATCGACTGCGGCACCCCGCCGAAGAACGCAAACGCAGCAACATGCCCGGCGCAGAAGGCCTCCGTCGTCTCCGCTGGGTATGCCTGCACGAAACCGGCGTCGCTGTGCGGCAGGTCCATGGCAAAGAAGTGGATCTTCTGTTCCACCCCGCCAATCACTGCCAACGCTTCGCCGAAATCGGCCTGCGCGTGACCGGGATCGTGCCGCAGCGGCACAAACACCTCACGCTGTCGCTGGCGCTGCGCCAGCACGTAATCCTTCACGATCGTCACACCGCCGCCGTAGCCGTGCTCGTCGCGCAGGCGCTCGAAGATCCGCTTGGATGTGTGACGCTGCTTCGCCGGCCGCCCTTTATCATCTTCCAGGATACGGTCGATGATCCCCACAAATGGGTCCAACTTCGGACGCGACGCCGGCCGGCTGCGCCGGTAACCAGGCGGCACGGAAAACGTCAGCATCTTCGCAACCGTCCGAGGATCAATCCCAAAACGGCGCGCTGCCTCCCGACCGCTGATCCCCTCAATCCGAACCGCGTATCGGACACGAGCATACAGATCCACGACCTTCATCCCCCACCCCACTGCGATCAACGCAGAGAGCTTCACTGATGGAGTTTTACTCCGGCGAATCCAGAAAATCCGGCCGCTTCAGTGAGGGAGTTTGTCTCCGGCGCGTACAGGCCGGACAAATGCCCGCTAGCGCCGATGCACCGCCCGCATCGCCTCGCCGAGTTCAACATCGGCCGCCTGCAACAATTCAATCACCCGTCGGCCATGCCCGTCCATCTGATAGCGATTGGCCTCCCGCGCCCGATTGAACTCCTCAATCGCCGCCAGAATATGCCGATGCGCCGCATCATAATCCCGGAAATCCGCAAACCCGGCGGCCTCAACCAGGCACGTGCAGATGATCGTCAGCACCATCACCAGCAACGCCGTCTTGAACTTCTTGATAAGCTTCACAGTATGTCCTCTCCTGACTATCAGACCGCCAATCGCGCGCCAGGGCTGCGCTCAACATCTTGCATGTCATGCAAGGCCCCCCGGACCACCGCGTTTCGCTCGGTAGACAAAAAATTAAGATTGCGCAACCTGAAGTCTGGAAATTGTGGCTAGCTCGTGATCTGTCCGGTGTTTGTAGCTCGTGACGTGTCCGGTCATCTGCCCTGTGAGGAACGGGGGCACAGATGGACCGGGCACGCATTCACGAAGGGATCCGTCGGA
>CAIXEA010000219.1 GCA_903918315.1 uncultured Acetobacteraceae bacterium
GGTATCCTCATCGGTGGCGGGCATGGCGGATTATGTCCGGCGTTCGGTGTGGGTGTAAGCAACCAATCACTGAACGATTCCATATGTTTGCGCCATGTCCGTTCGCGAATCCCTGCCATGCGATGAATAAGATGGGTTAATAGCGAACCCGGTCTATCAGATAACAGACTATTTGCGTGACTCAACTATGTCCAGGAAGCGCGACAATCTTTGTGGGGTTTGATACAATAAGGCGATTATTGTAAAATATTGATACAAATCACGCAGTCCAATGGATGGTTGGATGCTGCAAGGATGTGTGTTCCTGTCCGTCAATGGCAGGCGTAGCCAATCGGTGTCCAGAAAGGAACGAAAATTGCCATAAGAGTGATGGACTGCATTTGTTTTTTGGAAACGACTGATCACGCGGCGAAGGGTCGATCCAGCAGGCCGGTATCCGTTAGAGCGTGATCGGCGGAGGTGGAATCACCGGAGCCGTGAATCACGCGATCAAACAACCGGTTAGAGCATGTCAGGTGCGCCTGAAAGCACCAGACATGCTCTAGCCCCCACCGATCTTCGGTATCAGGACGATCTCACTGCCCGGCCGGAGCGGGGCTGCGTAGGCATCCTGATAAATCTCGCCATCGATCGCGACGGCCATGCTTTCCTCCACCTGATGACCCAGACCTGGAAAGCGGGCTTCCAGTTCCAGGATCAGGCGGCGGAAGCTGGTCGCCTCAACCTCGAACGCCGTGACACCGCCGGTCAATTCCAGCGATGCGGAGCCCGAGGAGAGGACGACTGTAGGCACTTAGCCGGCTGCGTCCATCGCGGCGCGGACCTTCGGCGGCGACATGGGCAGGTCCGGCATACGCAGGCCGGTCGCACCCTTGATCGCGTTGGAGATCGCGGCCATCGGCGGAATGATGGGAACCTCACCCACGCCGCGGGCCCCGAAGGGATGGCGGGGGTTCGGCACTTCGACCAGAACCGCTTCGATCATCGGCAGGTCGGAGGCAACCGGGCAGCGGTAGTCGAGGAAGCCCGGATTCTCCATCAAGCCCTTGTCGTTGTAGATGTATTCTTCGCTCAGCGCCCAGCCGATGCCCTGCACGGCGCCGCCCTGGATCTGGCCTTCCACATAGCTCGGGTGGATGGCCTTACCGACGTCCTGGATTGCGGTGTAGCGGATGATCTCCACCTTGCCGGTTTCCTTGTCGACCGCGACGTCGCAGATATGCGCGCCGAAGCCGGCACCAGCGCCCTGGGCGTTGATCGACACTTCCGAATTGATCGGACCGCCGGTGCGCGCCTGCTTCAGAGCGATCGCGGCGAGGTCCAGAGGCTCAAACGCGCCCGCGTTGGTGCCGGCCGGATAGGCCTTGCCATCGCGCCATTCCACCGCATCGACCGGGATGTCCCAGGTCTGGGCGGCACGCGCCTTCAGCTGCTCCACGACCTTCTCGGTCGCCTGCGTCACCGCCATACCCGTCGCGAAGGTCACGCGGGAGCCACCGGTCACGAACGTGTAGCCAATCGACGCGGTGTCGGCGATCGTCGCCCGCACCTTGGAAATGTCGATGCCGAGCACTTCCGCCGCCATCATACCCATCGACGCGCGCGAGCCGCCCACGTCCGGGCTGCCGGTCGCGACGACGACCGAGCCGTCTTCGTTCACATGCACGGTCGCGGAGGATTCGCCACCGATGTTGAACCAGAAGCCAACGGCGAGGCCGCGGCCATGGCCTTCGGCCAGCGGGGCCTTCCAATGCGGATGCGCGCGGGTGGCTTCCAGCACCTGCGTGTAGCCGATATTGGCATGCGTCGGGCCGTAATGGGTCTTGGTGCCGTTCACAGCCGCGTTCTTCTCACGCAGCGCCAAGGGATCCATGCCCAGCATCCGCGCCAGATCGTCAACGGCGCATTCCACCGCGAACGAGCTGATCGGCGCGCCCGGGGCGCGATAGGCCGCGACCTTCGGACGGTTGGAGACGACGTCGTAGCCCAGCACGTCGATGTTCTCGATGTCATACATCGCGAAACCGCACATGCAGCCCGGCCCAATCGGCGAGCCGGCATAGGCACCGGCCTGGAACTTCAGGACCTGCTGCGCGGCGACGATGGTGCCGTCCTTCTTGGCGCCGAGCTTCACGGTCACCGAAGCGCCGGAGGTCGGGCCGGACGCGCGGAACACGTCTTCGCGCGTCATCTGCATCTTCACCGGCTTGCCGGACTTGCGCGACAGCGCAACGGCCACCGGCTCCAGATAGATCAGCGTCTTGCCGCCGAAGCCGCCGCCGATTTCCGCCGGATTGACACGGATATTGGCCATGTCGATGCCGAGCAGCTTCGCCGTATAAGCCCGGATCATGAAGTGACCCTGGCTGGAGGCGTGAATGGTCACCTGACCGTCCGGATTGTAGGTCGCCAGGCAGGCATGCGGCTCGATATAGGCCTGATGCACCGGCTTGGTGGTGTAGCTGTCTTCGAAGATCACTTCGGCGGCGGCGAAGCCGGCGTCGATGTCGCCCTTCTTGAAGGTCACGACCTTCGCGATGTTGGACGGGGTCGCGGGCTTCGGGTTCACACCAGCGGTGAACATGTCGGCATGCAGCACCGGCGCGTCAGCCTTCATCGCTTCATCGACATCGATGACATGCGGCAGCACTTCGTAGACGACGTCGATCAGCGCGATGGCCTCATCGGCGATCGCCTGGGTGTTGGCGGCGACGGCGGCCAGCGCATGGCCTTCGTACAGCACCTTGCCGCGCGCCATGATGTTGTCCGACAGATCGCGGAAGTTCATCGGGCCTTCGCCGACGAATGCCATCTCGGACGAGATTTCCGGGAAGTCGGCGCTGGTGACGACGGCGCGCACGCCCGGCAGAGCCTCGGCCTTGCTGGTGTCGATCGACACGATCCGCGCATGTGCGTGCGGGGAGCGCTTGATCTTGCCCCAGATCATCCCGGCGGACCGGGTGTCGGCGGAGAACAGCGCGCGACCGGTAACCTTGTCCACGCCATCCGGACGGATGGGGCGGGTTCCGACGACCTTCAGGTCGCTGGAGATGTAATTCATTTAGACGGTCTCCCCTCGCATGACGGCGGCGGCGTCCATGACAGCGCGGATCACTTTGTCGTAACCCGTGCAGCGGCAGAGATTGCCGGCCAGCCAGTAGCGGGCCTCGGTCTCGGTCGGGTTGGGGTTCTCGTCCAGCAGCGCCTTGGTGGCGACGATCAGGCCCGGTGTGCAGAAGCCGCATTGCAGCGCGGCATGTTCCAGGAACTTCTGCTGGATCGGGTGCAGATGGTCGCCCTGGGCAATGCCCTCGATCGTGGTGATCGCCTTGCCTTCGGCTTCCACGCCCAGAACCAGGCAGGAGCACACCAGCGTGCCGTCGATCAGCACCGAGCACGCGCCGCAGTCGCCCGAAGCGCAGCCTTCCTTGGCGCCGGTCAGCCCGACGACGTCGCGCAGGACGTCGAGCAGGGTCTGCTGCGTTTCGCACAGAAACTCGGCAGCTTCACCATTGATGGTGGTGGTAACGTGTGACTTGCTCATTAGTGGGTCTTCCCTGTCGCTTTGCCCGAAGCACGATCAAAGGCGATGGCGGCCGTGCGGCGCGCCAGAACACCGGCGATCTTCGTGCGATACTCAGCCGTGCCGCGCTTGTCGCTGATCGGCTTGGCAGCGGCCTGAGCCGCGGCATCCAGCTTCGCCAGCGTGTCGGCGTCGAGCTTGTTGCCAACCAGAATGTCGGCCATCGCCTGCACCAGCAGGACCGTCGGCGCGACCGCACCCAGCGAGCAACGCGCCGCCGTGCAGACGCCATTGGCGTCGAGGGTCACGCTGATGCCGCAACCGACCACCGCGATGTCCATTTCGGTGCGCGGAATGAAGCGCAGATAGGCGTCGGACGAACGCGCCGGGCGGGCCGGCAGCTTGAATTCCAGAATGAATTCGTCGCGCGCCAGAGACGTGCGGCCCGGACCGGTCGGGATCTGCTCGACCGGCACTTCGCGCGTGCCGTTCGGGCCAACAACCACCGCGACCGCGGCAGCGGCATACAGCGCCGGAACGCTGTCAGCGGCCGGAGAGGCATTGCACAGGTTGCCAGCGAGCGAGCAACGGCCCTGCACCTGGGTGGAACCGATGAGGTCGAGGGCTTCGACCAGGCCGGGCCAGGCGGCCGTCAGGCCGGCATGCGCCTCAACCACCGCGCCGGGCGTGCCCGCGCCGATGATGAACGCGCCATTTTCTTCGCGGATACCGATGACCCCAGGGATCTTCTTGGTATCCACGATCAGTTCCGGCTTGAAGCGGCCAGCCCGCATCTGAACCAGAAGATCGGTCCCGCCAGAAAGAACCTTCGCCAGGCCAGACGCCCCGGCCAGAAGTTTAACCGCTGCGTCCACCGAAGTGGGTGCGGCATAGCTGAGACTTGACATCATCGCTCCCGAGTTAATGCGTACAAACGCTCCGGTCCCGGAGACCCCGGGCACGGCTGACCCCACGTTAAGCGATCAGGCGCGCGCGGTCGAGGGGGGCGGCACGACGGAGAGGAGACCGTATTTCCGACGCGCCGTCGCGTCCTGATCCCCGCCGGCCGATCGGCTTAAGCCACGATCCGGCCGTCTTCCATCGACACGATCCGGTCCGCGACGTCCAAAATCCGGGGGTCATGGGTCACCAGCAGAATCGGCATCCCGCTCTTTTTCGCCAGGTCGCGCATCAGGTGCACCACATCGTGACCGCTCTGCCGATCGAGCGCGGCGGTGGGTTCGTCGGCCAGGATGAGTCCGGGGCGGGCGACCAGGGCGCGGGCAACCGCCACCCGCTGGCGCTGCCCACCGGACAACTTCGCTGGCACGACATGGGTGAAGTCGCTGAGGCCAACCTGGTCCAGGATCGCATCCGCGGCCGCGAGGCGTTTGCCCTCATCGCCGAAATCGGGGTGAAGTTCCAGCGACATTGCAACGTTCTGCCGCGCCGTCAGAAACGCCAGCAGATTATGGTTCTGGAAAATAAATCCGATCCGTCGCCGCAGCGCGACGCGGGCGACCTCGGACGCACCGCGCAACTCCTGCCCCAGGACGCGGCAACTGCCATCCTGCATGGCCCGCAGGGCGCCGATGAGGGTCAGAAGTGTGGTTTTGCCACTGCCGGACGGGCCGGTGAGCAGCACAAGCTCGCCCGCCGCCACCGTGAGGTCCAGGGAGCGCAGGACCGGGCGGCGCAACGCGCCCTCTCCGAAAGCATACCCGACTCCGTCCAGTGTCACCGGAGGGGGCATCAGAACATATCCGCCGGATCCGCGTCGCGCAGCTTGCGCATCGCCAGCAGGCCGGCGGTCGCACACATCGCGAAGATCAGCGCCGCGACCAGGAATCCACGATTGGGATCCATCCGTAACGGCAGCAGGGTCGCCTTCGCGACCACGTCATAGAGCCCGATCGAGGCCAGCACCCCGGGCACGAAACCCAGGCCCGCCAGGATGCCGGCCGCGCCCATCACCACCAGCCGCAAATAGCCGCCGGAAAAGCCCATGGCCTTCAATGTGGCGTATTCCGCCAGATGGCTGGCGATATCAGCGAACAGGATTTGATAAACGATCACCATGCCCACCACCAGGCCCATCAGACTGCCGAAGGCGAAGATGAAGCCGATGGGGGTGGCGGTTTCCCAATAGTTACGCTCCCACGCGACCAGCTCCGCATGGGTGACGACCCGCACGTCCCGCGGCAGCAGCGCCGTCAGCTGGCGTTGCACCGCTGCGGTATCAGCCCCAGGCCGTAAACGTAGGGCAACGAGATCGGTATTGCCGACTTTGCGCTCGCTCACCAGACGGCGGAAATTGGTTTCGCTCATCACCGCATTGCCGTCCGCGCCGAAGCTCGCCCCCAAGGCCACGGTGCCGACGATCTCCACCTCCCGGTTGGCGATTTGCACCTTGAACGGGCCCCGTTCCGACAGCAGGGCGGCGACGGGACCGAATTCCGGGCGTGATTTCCAGTCGAACGCGATGGTGTCCGGGCGCTTCAAGGCCGGGATGAGCGCGGGCAGACCCGGAAAATTGACCGCACCGGCCTCGGTGTCGAAGCCAATCAGCTGGATGGCGCGGTGGCTGCCATTCACGGGATTCCGCCAGATGGCCTGCGCCATGTAGATGGGCACCGCGACCGATACCTCCGGGCTCGCCAAGGTCTGGAAGGCGCGGACACGAGGAAACGATTCCGGGCGGAACAGGGCGGTGGTCAGCGGGTGGACCAGGAACAGATCGCCATCCAGCGCCTGCGGCAGCGCGGTGGCGCTGTCAAACAACGCGCTGCGGAAACCCAGCTGCATGAACACCAGCACGCAGGCGAACATCACCCCGGCGATGGCCGATAGCAGCCGCGCCCGCTCGGCCCGCAGCTGCCGCCAGGCGAGGCGGAAGGGCAACCAGGGCGTCACGGCTTGATCGCCACCTGTACCTGCATGTTCGTGCGCTGGCGTAAAGCCTGCCGGCCGGCGTCGTCCAGGGTCAGCCGCACCTCGATGGTCCGCGCATCCACCGCCGCGACCGGATCGGAACCAGCCTCGGTGGTCCGGCGGACCTGCCATCCAATCTCGCGCACGCTGGCCTGATAGCGGCGCGGATCACCCGGCACGATCACCTCGGCCAGGGAACCCGGGCGCAGGCGCGGAAGGTCCGTCTCATAGACGTCGGCGACGACATCGAGGTGGTCCAGATCCGCGAGGTCCAGCAATCCATCGGCCGTACTGATCAGATCACCCGGCCGCGCATAAATCTTCAGCACCGTCCCCTCGATCGGCGCGACCACACGGGACAAGGCCGCATCAGCCATGGCATGCCGGAGGGTGCTTTCCGCGTTGCGCAGTTGCGCTTCGGCCACCGTGACGTCTTCCGGACGGGGATGCGACAGCGTGTCGAGCTGGGCCGTCGCGGCCACGCGTTCGGCCGTCGCGCGGGCCGCCGCGGCGCGGTTGCGTTCGGCGGTCGCCCGGGCCCCGGCCCCGCTGGGTACCAGCCGTTCCGCGCGTTCGGCGTCGAGCCTGGTGATGCTTTCCTGTTCGATCAGGCTGGCAATCCGCGCCTGCTGTTCGGCGATTTCGCTCGGCCGCCCCGCGGCCCGCACCTTGGCCAGCGCCGCCCGCGCCTGGGCCACGGCGGCTTCGGACTGTGCCACGATCGCGTCTTTTTGATCCGCGTCGGACAGCACCGCCACGATCTGACCGGCCGCGATCCGGTCGCCCTCATTGACCAGCAGGGTCTCAACTCGGTTCACGGAAAAACCGCCGGGCTGGGACAGCTTGCGCACCCGGGAGGCAGGCTCGACCCGCCCCAGGGCGCCGACCCCCGCGGGTTCACTGATCGCCGCCGCCGCCGGGATGGCAGCCGGGCTGCGCTGCCAGGCCAGAAGGCCAGTGCACCCCGCCAGCCCCATGCCCAGAAGATACAGAGCGGTACGTCGCGTCATGGCGTTCCTCCCAGCAGGGAGGAAAGCGCGCGATGGACCGAGGCCCGCTCGTCTTGCTCCAGCACGTAAAGGCCGAAGATGCGGGCCATGAACAGCCCGTCGCCCGCCGCCATGATCGCCATCCCGTGGCCGGGGGGCAGGCCATCGGCGGCAACGGCGTCCCGCATGCGCGCGAATTGCGCCCGGACCGGGTCCAGCAACGCGGGGTCGTGATGGAAGGCGGCGAGAAATACCGCCGCGGCCCGGTCGCACCGCTCATCCGTTTGATCACGCGGCAGGCCCAGGGACCAGGTCAGCATCGCCCGCGCGACCCGGCCGGGGCCTTCGGCCTCGGCGGCGACGCCGGCCTCAAAATCGTCCTGGATGAACGCGGCCAGGCGTTTCAGCAACGCGTCCAGCAGCGCTTCCTTGGAGGCAAAATGGTACAGCAGCCCACCCTTGGAGATGCCCGCACCCTGCGCGGCGGCATCCAGGGTCAGGCCGGTCACGCCTTTGGCGCGCACCAGGGTTTCGGCCGCATCGAGGACGCGGGTCCGGGCATCGGGGGGACTGTCGGTCATGAGGTCACTATACCGGCTGGACGGTTTGGACGGCAAGCCTATTTCAACAGCAGGCCCAGCAGCCACAGCACCAGCAAGACCGGCGCGATGACCTTCGTGATCGCTTTGGATCGCCGGTACCAGTATTGCCAGCCAAACGCCATCAACCCCACGAACGGAACGCAACTCAGCGCCCAGAATCCCAACTCGTCCCAATAGATTGGCGCTCCCGCCATCGATCGCTGGTGCAGGGCGCCGCGCAACAGGGCGCCGACAATGGTGAGCGGGACGACGATGACCCGGGGCCAGCCAATGAAGATGTTCCACCACACGGAGTTCAGCCGGTTGGAACAGGACAGATAGTCCAACACCGAGCCATGGACCGGGATGCAGACGGGGCCATGGCCGAACCCGTAGCCAAACCCCGCCAACCCGCCGACGGCCAGATAGAGCGCCAGGCAGCCAAAGAACCCGGCGATGACTCGTTGCAGACGGGGCGCCGGCTTCGGCAGGCTCGACTCGTAGTGAATGACGGGCGGTTTCATCCGAGCCTGCCTGACGCGCCCCGAGCGCGCTCTAAAAAAGGGCGCGCATGGCTTCCAACTGGCCAGGATCGCTGGACGGGACGACCAGCAGCACGTCATCCACGCCCAGACCCTCCAGCCGCTTCAACCGCTCCCGCGCTTCCGGTGGGCGGCAGAGGAGGGAGATTTTGGGGACATGCGATGACACCGAGTTGTCGGGATTCTCCCGCAGGTCGGTGAAGACATTGGCCAGGATGACCCGCTTGCCGCCGGCGGCGCGGTACATCTTGATGCCGAGTTCCAGATCCTCCCACGAGCCATGGATGCCCGACGCGATCCAGCCCTGGCAGTGATGGGCGGCGAGATTGATCCAGCGTTGGCTGCGCCAGGCGCCGAGCATGACCGGCGGGCCGCCTTCGGTGCCAGGCCAGACGGAGATCGGGTTGCCATAGACGCCTTCACCGTTCCAGGTGCGGCGCATGACCTCCAGATAGGCGGGCAGGGTCTTGAAGCGGGCTTCATAGTCGCATTGCACGGCGTCGAAGTCGGCCTTGGTGGAACCCGAGCCCACCCCAAAGCGCAGTCGGCCTTGGGCGAGCAGGTTCAGGGTCTGGACGCGATGGGCGTGTTCGACGGGATGGCGCAGCGGGATCTGCACCACGCAGGTGCCGAGTTCGATCCGTTTGGTGGTGGTCGCGAGCGCGCCCAGCAGGATCAGCGGGTCCATCGTCGCCCAGCCGCGGGCGAAGGCATCCGTTACCCACAGCCCCTCAAAGCCCAGTTTTTCGACGTTCTGCGCGATCGAAACGACCTGCTCCACCACGGGTGCGGACGTATCCTCCGCGAGGCGCCGGGGGATGGTGACGATACCGAGCTTCATGGCGGACTCCTGTTTATTGCGGTATTGACGCGACCTTATGGCGGGATCACCGCCCGGTAAACTGTGCTGCCCGCTTCTCCCGGAACGCCGCGATGCCCTCGTTATGGTCCGCCGTCAGCCCCGCATGCTTCTGCAAATCCGCTTCCAACTGCATCTGCTGGTCGTAGGTATTCTCCAGGCTGTCCCAGTACATCCGCCGGATCATCCCGAGTGAACGCGGGCCGTTCGCCAGGCCGCGGGCGACGGCCATCGCCGTCGGCATCAGGTCCGCGTCGTCCACGACCCGGTTGATCATGCCCCATTGCAGCGCCGTTTCGGCCGGCAGCCGTTCGGCCAGCAGCGACAGCTCCATCGCCCGCGACAGGCCGATGAGGCGCGGCAGAATATAGGTGGAGCCGCCATCGGGCACGAGGCCGATGCGCGCGAAGGCCTGCAGGAAGGAAGCCGATTTGGCCGCGATCTTCATGTCGCCCGACAGCGCCAGGCTCATGCCCACCCCGGCGGCGATGCCGTTGATGGCGGTGACCACGGGAATGTCGAGCTTGCGCAGCCGCACGAAGGTCGGGTTGTACCAGGCTTCAAGGTCGCTTTTGACCTCACCCCGCAATTCCGCGGCGCGGTCGCGCGGCGGGCGGTTCGGATCGTTCAGATTGGCGCCGGAACTGAAGGCGCGCCCCGCACCGGTGATGACCAGGCAGCGGGTGGCGGAGGCTTCGACGATGTCGAGCGCTTCCGACATGTCCTGTTTCAGGAACGTGCCAAAAGCGTTTAGCACGCTGGGGTCGTTCAGCGTCATGACCGTGACAGTGTCATGCGTCTCCAGCCTGATGCGATCGTGTTTCATGATGGGCTCCCTGGGCGGCACGCGGTTAGCCCGGCGCCATGATGTAAAGCAGTTGGTAATTGGGGTAGGGCTTGATGTCCTCCGCCCCATGCGCGGCCGGATCGCTGGCCAGCACGGCGGCGCGCGCGGCATCGAGCGCATCCGCATCCGCCGCTTCGATCGCCAGTACCCATTCCACCGGGCGATCCGGTGAGCGTTTCGCGGCGAGCGCGGATGTCGGGCTGAGGGGCTCGCTGGTATCGCCGGACCAGGCATGCGCCGCGGCGATCTGGCGGACGGTGGGAAGGGCGGTGACCTGCGCCTTCACCCAGGCACGCAGCCGGGTTTCCGCCCCTGGGGCCGGGTGGAAATGGATGACGGTGGCGAAACCGCCGACGCCCTGACCGGACGTGGCGATGACCTCGCAAATGCCGCGCAGCGCGAAGGTGAACCCGGCCATGACATAACGGGTCCAAGGCGTGGGGTGATCCAGTTGGGTCCGATAGGCGCCGGTGGTCAGGACATCGAGGCTCGTGGCCTCATACAAGGCCATGTATTTCGGCGAGCCGGACAAGGCCCGGTAGCGGCGTCCGCGCAGCATGCCGGGGACGGCGGTGCGCTCGGGGATGTGCTCGGTCAGATACCAGTCGTTGAAACTGTCCTCGATCGTTGGATCGACCTCATTCCAGACGCCGAGGACGGCTTTACCCAGGAGTGCCATCAGGGCAGGACCTTCAGCGCGCGATAGGCATCCAGATGGCGGATGAACTGGTCTTCCGTATCGTCCACATGGTGATACCCCGCCTGACCCGCCTTGGTCATGGACGAGACGATGTCCCAGTCGATGTTCCAGACGAAATCGCCATAAGGCCAGAGCGCCACATCCGCGATATCGGGATAGCGCAGCCCTGAGCGCGCGGCGATGCGCTGCCAGACCGGGCCCTTATCGGCCATCCAGCGTTCCAGCTTCATTGGCCGGACGATGCCAGGCTTCAGGCCGAAATAATCGGCCAGACGCGGCCAGAGGTTGGACCAGCGGAACACGTCGCCATTGGTGATGTTGAACGCCTGATTGGCGGCATTCGGATCGCGCATGCACCAGAACACGAAGCCCGCGAGCACCGAGCAATCGGTGATTTCCGACAGCGCGGTGTACGATCCCGGCGTGCCCGGAAAATCGAAGGCCACACCGAGCTCGCGGCAGATCGCGGCATAGGCGCCGACAACGGTAATCAAGTTTCGTGCCCGTCCTGGCGCCACATCGACCAGATATTGCGGGCGGCTGGCGGACCAGCTCCACCCCTTGCCCGCGGCGCGGGCGGTGAGCAGGTCCTGTTGGTCGTAATAGAAGTTGGGCGGCATGTGCCGTGGGTCGTCCTCCCGCGTGGGGGAGCGCATCGGGCCGATATGCAGCCCATACCATTTGCCGCCCTCCAGCAGATGCACATGCTGCAGCGACGGCACTTCGGCGGCGTCGAGCAGGTTACGCAGCAGCGTCAGGTTGGCCGGCACATCTTCCACCCCGCCTTCGCCGAAGGGCGCGCGGGCGGCGTAGACCAGATGCGTCACCGCGCCGGCATTGGCGACGGCGGCCTTGCAGGACTCCAGGCTGGTGAAGTCCGTCGAAATATACCGCACGTTCCCCGGCGGTGGTTCCGCCGGGGGATTGCGGCACAGACCCACGGCCTGCCAGCCCGGGGTGCGGGCGATCAGCTCCGTGAGCCGGGACGCGGCTGCGCCGGTGGCGCCGGCGATGAGGGCGATTGGGTCGGTCATGCCGGCGCCTTGTCAGTCAGATCGGGATCAGAGGGGAGCGAGCGGCTTTGCCTCACCAGCCGGCAGCTGCACGTCGGCGACGTTCAGCACCATCGACACCAGGCTGTAGTACCCAACAGCGCCCACCAGATCCATCACGCCACGTTCGCCGAAACGGTCCAAGGCTGGCTGGTACTGGGCATCCGGGACGGAGCCGGTGCTGAGCAGGGCGTTGGCGAAGTTGTAGACGATGGTTTCATCCGCGCTCATGTTCGCGGGCGTGCGGCCGGCGGCGACGTCGTCGAGGATGGCCGGGTTCAGGCCGGCATCGATGCCCAGCTTGCGGTGGGCGTAGAATTCATACTGCGCCGTCCACTTGCGGCCCGCCATGCAGATCGCGAGCTCATTGAGCGCCGCGGGGATGGACGAGCCGAAGCGCACATAGGCGCCGACACGCTGCACCAGGTCGCACAGATCGGGGCTGCGCAGCAGCGCGTTGAACGGGCCGCGCAGGCCGCCGCCACGCGGGCCGGACTGGATGGCATCGGCCACCGTCTTCTGCGCGGGCGTGTAGTCGGCGGGATTCAGTTGCGGAAAGCGTTGAGCGGACATTTGGAAACTCCCTTGGTCAGTAAACGGGTTACGGCATGAAGGCGGTCAGGCCGCCATCAACGACGATCTCGGTGGCCGTGATGTAGCGCGCCTCGTCGGAGGCCAGGAACAGCACCGCATGCGCCACGTCCCAGGCGGTGCCCATATGCCCCATCGGCACCGCGCTGTGGCGGGCATCGATCAGCTTCTGCAGATCATTGCCGCCGACGGTGCGGGCGAGCCGGTGCTCCACCAGCGCGGTGTGCATCAGCCCGGGCACGACGGTGTTCACCCGGATGCCCTTCTTGGCATAGGTGCCGGCGACCGAGCGCGATAGCTGGATCACCCCCGCTTTGGACGCGCTATAGCCGACATGCGACCGGCCCGAGGCGAAGTCGTTGCGCATCCCCGCGACCGAGGCGATGTTGACGATCGCCCCGCCACCGGTTTCGAGCATCACCGGGATCGCATATTTGCAGCCGAGGAACGCGGTCTTGAGGTTGGAGTTGATCTGGCGGTCCCAGACCTCTTCCGTCATCGACACGGGATCGCCGGGGGCGGAGCCGCCGACATTGTTCACCAGGATGTCGATTTTCTTGAATCGATCGACGCAGGCCTGCACCATCTCCGCGACATCGGCGGCGACGGTCATGTCGCAGATATGGGTGGCGCAGGTGCCGCCCTCGGACTCGATCACCGCTTTGGTGGCGTCCACCGCTTCCTGATTGATGTCGAGCAGGAACACCGAGGCCCCCTGCCGCGCCAGCAGCGTCGCGGTGGCCTTGCCGTTGCCCCAAACCTTGCTGTCCGTGGGCCCGACCTGTCCGGCGCCGGAGACGATCGCGACCTTACCCGCCATGCTGAGCATGCACGTTTCCCCATCTGTGTTTTAACGGCCGGCAGTGTAGGGCGGGTTGGCTGGCGGGAGAAGCCCGGGATGCGCCGTGCCAACCCAGTCCGCCGCTCATCCCCCCGCCCGCGGTGCCACGGTGCCCCGCCCCGTCAGATCGTCCCCCGCTGATTTTGGCATCAGCAGCGCCACCGGAGCGGCCAGGCCGGTCAGCCCGCCAACGACGAGGAAGGCGATGCTGAAATCCATCGCCTCGGGTGACGGGTGTCCCGAAAACGCCGCGGCCACCTGCAGCGACATCGCGCCGGCCGATACCCCGATCGTCGCCGCCAACTGCTGCCCGGCGGTGTAGAGGGAGGTGGCGGAACTCATCCGCGCGCGCGGCACATCGCCATAGGCCAGCGTGTTGTAGGCCGTGAACTGCAGCGACCGCATGAATCCGCCAATCAGGAGGATCCCGTAGATCGCCGCCGCCGGCCAGGCGGTGCGGAAGGCGGCGCACAGCGCCAGCATGATCCCCGAGAATGCGCCGTTCCAGATCAGCGTGTCGCGAAACCCAAAGGCCCGCAGCGCCCGCTGCGCCACGGGCTTCATGACCAAAGCCCCGGCGGAGCTGGCGAAGGTGATCAGCCCGCTCTCCACCGCCTGCTTGCCAAATCCCACCTGCAGCATCATCGGCAACAGGAAGGGGATGGCGCCGATGCCGGTGCGGAACAGCATCATGGCGGTGAAGGCGACACCGAAGCAGGGCAGCTTCATCAGGGTGAAGTCCAGCACCGGGGCCTCGGTCGCCCGGGCATGCAGGATATACAGCAGCGCGGCCGAACCGCCGGCGCCCAGCATCAGCTGCGTGGCCCAGGGCGGCACCACGCCGCGGCCCAATGTTTCCAGCCCGAACATCAACCCCGTAAGCGCGATTCCGGTCAGCATCAGGCCGCGCAGATCGAAGCGCCCCCGCGGCGGTTCGCGGATATCCTCGATGAAGCGGGTCACGAGCCCAAAGCCGAGCAGGCCGATGGGGATGTTGATGTAGAAGATCCAGCGCCAGTCCAGATACGTGACGATGAACCCGCCGAGCGGCGGGCCGACCACGGGGCCGAGCAAGGCGGGGGTGGTGAGCCAGGCCATGGCGGCGACCAGCTCGGTTTTGGCGGCGGTGCGCAGCAGCAGCAACCGCCCGACCGGGACCATCATGGCGCCACCGAGGCCTTGCAGGATGCGGGCGCAGACCAGGAAGGCCAGGCTCTGCGACAGCCCGCACAACACCGACCCAAGCGTGAACACCACGATCGCGATCCGGAACACGTTGCGCGCCCCATACCGGTCGGCCACCCAGCCGCTGGCCGGGATGAACACCGCGAGGCTCAATAAATACGAGGTCAAGGCCACGCTCATATGCGCCGGGTCGTAGCCGAACACCTTGGCCATCGTGGGCAGCGCGGTGGCGATGACGGTCGAATCCAGGTTCTGCATGAACATGGCGGTGGCGACGATCATCGCGGTGATGCGGGTGCGGCGAGTCGTGCTGTTTAGGGGGCGTGGGGCCTCGGACATGCGCCGCAGTGTCGTCCCTGGCGGCGTAAACGTCCATTCTCCCCATCGCCGAACCGCGCTGCTATCCTGTCGCCCGATACGGAGACGTCCCACCATGCATATCGAAACCCTCCTCCCTCTCGGCAAGGTCGATCCCGGGTTGCGCGCGCCCGACGTGCCGCTGGATATCGGCACCGTGTTCGACAGCGCCCGTGTGCTGGAGCAGCTGGGCTATGACGGCCTGGCGATCGAGGAATGTAAGGAGGACCCTTATATCGTCGGCGCCCTGGCCGCGCAGGCGACCACCCGGCTGAAGATCGCCACCGCGGTGGCGATCGCCTTCCCGCGCAGCCCGGCCTCCACGGCCATGTCCGCCTGGACCTTGCAGCGCCTGTCGAAGGGGCGGTTCACGCTCGGCCTCGGCACGCAGGTGAAAGCGCATATCGAACGCCGCTACGGCATGGAATGGTCCCCCGCGGGGCCATGGATCCGCGACTACGTCAATGCGGTCCGCGCCGTCTGGGATTGCTGGCAGAACGGCACGAAGCTTGACTTCAGCAGCCCGCATTACCGGCTCAATCTGATGGTGCCGCTGTTCGATCCGGGGCCCATCGCGCATCCGCACATTCCCATCCACCTGGCCGCGGTGAACCCGATCATGAGCCGCATTGCCGGCGAATGCGCCGATGGTATGCGGCCCCATCCCGTCTGCACCGCCGAATATATCGAAAAGGTGATGCTGCCCGCCGCTCGCGTCGGGGCCGCCAAAACCGGCCGCGACCCCGGCACATTCGCCGTGGCCATCAAGCCCCTGATCGCCACCGCCCGCACCGATGAGGAACTCGACAAACGCATCCGCGACATCCGCGCCCGGGTGGCCTTCTACTGCTCCACCCCCGGCTACCGGGCAGCGTTTGAGTTCCACGGCCTGGGGGACCTGGCCAAACGCATGAGCGTCCTGTCCCGCGGACAGCGGTGGGAGGAAATGCCGGGCATGATCGACGACCAGATCCTCAATCTTTACGCCACCATTGGATCGTTCAAGGACATCGGCCAGAAGCTGCGCGACCGGTATGCGCATGTGGTCACCCATGCCGAATTCAGCATTCCCATTGCCCATGATGCCGATAAAGACACCTTGGCCGAACTGATCGGGCAGCTGAAATCGGCCTGACCCAACTGGCCCCGGGATCCGCGCACGAAAACCCGCCGCATTGATCTGCCGCAAGGGCGCACCATCTCCATTCCTGTAGCCTGATCAGGCAACAGGAGGACGGGGTTATGCCAAAAGTGATTGTTCTGCCGCTGAGCGGCACCGCGGCCGACGCCGGGGTGGAGCAGGCGGCCACCGCACTGGCGCAGGCATTCAATGCCCATCTCATCGCGCTGCATGTCCGCCGGGATGTCCGGCGTGACCTCGCCGCGCTGGCTTCGGCCGATATGGGCATGGGCACCGGCCTCGATGACACCCTCGCCCGTATGGAAGAGGACGCCGATCGGCGGGAGAAGGAAGCGGAAGCCAGCTGGCGTGACACCTGTGCGAAAGCCGGCTTCAAGCTGGCCGAACAGGCCGGGGAGGCTGGCCCAACCCATGAATTCGTCTCAGAAATTGGTGAAGAATCCGATTGGCTCGGAGAGCATGGGCGAACATCGGATCTGGTGCTTGTCGGACGGCAACGGGACAGCGGCATCCTGAACCTGGAACTGATGGAAGCCGCGCTCATGGAAACGGGCAAACCGGTCTTCATCGCCCCCGATACGGGTTCGGTGGTCCTGAATGGCACCGTCGCGATCGCATGGAAAAATACCCGGGAATCCGCCGGCGCGGTGGCCGCCGCGCTGCCGTTCATCCGCTGTGCCAAGCGGGTGATCGTCTTCACGGTCGAAGAGAGCGACAATCCGGACAACGTCGACCATTCCCCCATGCGGCTGGTCCGGGCGCTGCGCTGGCATAACCCGAACACGGGTTCACAGATGCTGCGGCGTGAGGCCCGGGCGCCGGTCACGGTCCTGCTGGACGCCCTGGCCAAGGAGCACTGCGACCTGTTGGTGATGGGCGCCTATGGGCATACGCGGCTGCGGGAAGCGGTGTTCGGTGGCTTTACCCGGGCGGTACTGGAAGCGGCGGCGATTCCGGTCGTCATGGCCCATTGAGGCGACCGCACCGTGCGGGCTGGCACGGCGCGGCTGGGGATGGTAGGGAGACGCCCATAGAGTCATCGTCCCGCCATCACCATCGCCCAGACCCAGAGGAACTGCCTTTGTTCCAACATTTCCCAACGCGCCGATTGATCGCGCTGACGATCGCCATCGGGCTGGCCGGGTGTGACATGTTTCAGGCCGCCCCGCAGTTGCACGGCAACAAAGTGGATGCAGACCAGCTGAAGGAACTCACGCCCGGGACCTCCACCCGCGCCGACGTCACCGCATTGATCGGCTCCCCGACGCAGCGGGCGACATTCGATGACAATACCTGGATCTACGTCAGCGAGGTTACCCGGCCACGCATCGCGCGCACCATGGGCGTCGAACAGCAGAACGTGGTGGTACTGACATTCGACGACCGCGGTATTCTGCGCGGCATACAGACCAAATCGGCCGATGACTCCCTGCCGGTCTCCGTGGTCGAACGCACCACACCCTCCCCGGGAAGTGAGGCGTCGTTCCTGCAGCAGCTGTTCGGCAATATCGGCCGCTTCAATGCGATGGGGGCCTCGACCACCAGCTCCGGCCCGTCCGGCGGCGCGCCGAAGCCGTTCTAATCCGTTTTCCCAACGTCAAATTGTAAGGATCCAGCCCCATGGATGTCTCGCACGCCAGTTCTTTGTCCAAAACCGACGCGCTGGCGCTGCGCTATGGGGAGGATTCCATTCCCGCCGCCGGCCCATGGAATGACGCGATTGCCCTGCTGCTGTCGCACCGCTCCATCCGCGGCTACCGGCCGGATGCGCTGCCGGAGGGCACGCTGGAAACCCTGATCGCCGCCGCTCAGTCCGCCGCCACCAGCTCCAACCTGCAGACCTGGTCGGTGATCGCGGTCACTGACCCCGCCAAAAAGGCGGCGATCGCCAAATTGTCGAACGGCCAGAAGCATATCGAGCAATGCCCGCTCTTCCTGGCATGGGTTGCCGATACATCCCGCAATCAGCGCCTCGGCGCCGAGGAAGGCGTGGAGCTGGAGGTTCTGCCCTATCTCGAAACCTTCCTGGTCGCCGCGATCGACGCCGCTTTGGCGGCCCAGAATGCCGTCACGGCCGCTGAATCGCTCGGCCTGTCGACCGTCTATATCGGCGCGATGCGCAATCACACACGCGAAGTCGGTGAAATCCTCGGCCTGCCGCAGGGCGCGATGGGGGTGTTTGGTCTTTGCGTCGGCTATGCCGCGCCCGGCGTCGCGAATGAGGTCAAGCCGCGCCTGCCACAGGCCGCGATCCTCTTCCACGACACCTATGGCACACCGGCCGAAAGCACGCTGCGGGCGGCCTATGATGCCAAGATGGCGGCCTTCTCCGCGCGCAATGAGATGACCCAGGATACCTGGACCCGCCGGGTCATCGGACGTATGGGCAAAGTCGCGGCCTTGAGCGGGCGCGACAAGCTGGTCGCGGCCCTGCATGCGATGGGCTTCCCCCTCCGCTGATCCAACCAAGAGGCCGCCATCGTGCTGAGTGGGTTCGATCTTTCGGCGGCGTCCGTCCTCGTCCAGGTGGTATTCGTCAACGTCGCGTTGTCGGCCGACAACGCGGTCGTCATCGGCATCGCGACGCTGGGCTTGCCGGCCCAGCAACGGCTGCGGGCGCTTTGGATCGGCATCGGTCTTGCCACCATCCTGCGGCTCGCTTTCGCCGTTCTCGCCACCTCACTGCTGCAGATTCTGGGCCTGCTGCTGGCCGGGGGCGTGCTGCTCCTGTGGGTCGCGTGGAAATTATGGCGTGAGCTCAAAGCGCAGCACACTTCGGCAGGGGATCAGCAGGATGTCGCGCCCAAGACGCTGAAGGTCGCGCTGTCTCAGATCGTTCTGGCCGATATCTCGATGTCGATCGATAACGTCCTGGCGGTGGCCGCCGCCGCGCGGGAGCATCCGACCATATTGGTCATCGGTCTCGTCATATCGGTGGTTCTGATGGGCGCGGCATCATCGCTGGTGGCGCGCCTGATCGAGCGCTACCGTTGGATCGCCTATATCGGGTTGGCGATCATCGTCTACATCGCCTGCGTCATGATCTGGCACGGCGCCCACGATGTGAGCGCCGCGCTGTAAGCCAGGAAATAAGAGCGGGATGACCGTAGGTGGAATCACCGAAGGTCTGAATCCCGCGATCAAACAAATGCTCACGCGGGATGACCGTAGGTGGAATCACCGAAGGTCTGAATCCCGTTCTATGTTTTGTTGGCCAGCGGGCAACCGGTTTCCGACATCGGGCGGAACGCCTGATCGCCGGGCACGGTGGCGAGCACCTCTTCGTAGTCCCACGCCAGCTTCGATTCGGACGGCTTCTTCACGCGAACCAGATACATGTCGTGCAGCAAACGGCCA
Source organism: uncultured Acetobacteraceae bacterium (assembly GCA_903918315.1). Taxonomy (GTDB): domain Bacteria; phylum Pseudomonadota; class Alphaproteobacteria; order Acetobacterales; family Acetobacteraceae; genus Rhodopila. Next base: position 19,497 of record CAIXEA010000219.1, read on the forward strand.
TCGGCCCGCACGCTCGCATTCTCCGCATAGAAGTCGTTCACCGGCAGTTCCCGCATCTTGGCGGCCACGGCGGCGGTGTCGGTGGTGCCAGCCGCGGCGACGGCTTTGATGTAATGCGCGGTCGCGGAGTAGGTGGCGGCGTGGTCCATCGATGGCATGGTGGGATGACGTTCGCGGAAGCGCTTCGACCAGGCCATGGTCCGCTCATTCCGGTTCCAGGTAAACGAGGTCATCATCGAAATGCCCTGGGCGGCGGGCAGGCCGAGTGCGTGGATATCGGTATTCGTGCACAGCATCGGAACCAGGTTCTGCCCACCCTGCTGGAGACCGAACTCGGATGCCTGCTTCAGCGCGCCGGTCATATCCAGGCCCCCGCTGGCGAGGGCAATGACCTTGGCGCCCGATGCCTTGGCGGCAATGAGGTAGGAGCTGAAATCGCCCGCGTTGAGCGGATGGCGGACGGATCCCAGAACCTTGCCGCCGGCCTTGCGCACCGCATCGGATGCGTCGGCTTCCAGCGAGGCGCCGAACGCATAATCGACGGTCAGGAAGAACCAGGAGTCGAAGCCGCGCGCCACCAGGGAACCCGCCACGCCATGCGTGAGGGAGTAACTGTCATAGTTCCAGGCGAAGGCGTTCGGCGTGCAGAACTTGCCCGTGAAATCATTGGTGCCAACGGCAATCGCCACCGCGATACCGTTGCGTTCCCGCGCGACCTGCTCCACCGCCAGCGCGACCGAGGAGTTGTCCATCCCGACGACCATGCCGACCTGTTCGCGGTCATACCATTGGCGCGCGATGGCGGAGCCGATATCGGCCTTGTTCTGGTTGTCGGCGGAGAGGATCTCAATCTTGCGGCCAAGGACGCTGCCACCGGCATCCTCTGCCGCCATGCGTGCCGCCAGGAAGGAGCCAGGCCCGATGGCATCGGCATAGCCCATCTTATTCATCCTGGCCCAGCCCAAGCGCCCGCCCGGGTCATATGGTGTCATACCGAAATAATACACCGCGCGCCTCGCCGATGCTTGCCGTGCCGCGTTTCGAACCAGATTTGTCAGGCGTTGGCGGTGGAGGGAACCAGACTCATCGGGGCACAC
>CAIXEA010000220.1 GCA_903918315.1 uncultured Acetobacteraceae bacterium
ACAACCAGCGCCCAGTCGTCGTCCGTCATCCGTGTCAGCATGGTCGGCTCCCTGAAACCGACCTCCTATGAGTCAGACAACAGAGCGCGCCGGAATCCCCAAAAATGGCATATCAGGGATTCCGTCCACACGGCCTAATGGAAAGCCGACCAAGGTGATTACGATACGAGAGACGTTCAAGGGCGGGGCCGGGGCCAGCTCTACTTATGACGCATACTGGGATTTATGGTACGATCCCGCTCTGCATGCCTTCATCAAGGGAGAGAGGCATAGTCTAGGTGGGGCGCTCGGAGGTGTGACAGCGTTTGAATACACAGTCGCATCCATGCCCTGAATCCGGTTCATAGGCGAAGCCGGAGCATCATCCGGCATTCTGGTCAACGTCGATCCCCGCGCGGCGGCCTTGGCGGAACGGTACGGCGCCTGCGTGGTCACCGAAGGGGCGTTGGACGGCCATACCGGCGCGGTGCTCGGCATGGCGCGTGAGGGCGCCGGCACGGGATCGAGCTGACCATCGTGCGGCTGCCCGGGATTGGGCTGGATATCGACCATCCCATTGATCTCCGCGCCTTCCTGCGGGCGCCGCGTAAGCCGACGCGGACTTTGGCCTTGCTGGAACGGTTTGGGATTTAGGCCTTCGGCGCGTCCACCAATTCGATCCGCAGCCGTTTCCCCAGTACCTCCGCCGCACGATACAGCGTATGCAAAGCGACGCTGGTGTTGGTGGGGTCGAGCAGCCGGTTGACCTGGGTGCGGCTGGTGCGCATCGCCTCGGCCATCGCCGATTTGGTCAGGCCGAGGTCCTTCATTGCCTCGGCAACCTGCCATGCGATAACCTCCTTGACCGCTGCTTCATCAACGCTGGAGAGGATGCCTTCCGCCTCAAGAAAACTCTCAAAGCTGGAACCAATCGGGGAAATATTGTCAGGGTCGTTCATGGTCATTATCCCACTGTTTTGGCCGCGGCGCGCCCCAACCTTTCTTCCAAATCCGCCTTCCGCATCCGCACCAGCGCCAAATCGGCGGCCGGGGCGACACGGGTCTTCTTGATGATCGCGTGCAGCAAAACCATCCGCTCCCGCACGAAGCAGAAGAAGATGCGGGCGATCCGATTTTCCAGATGGGTTCTGATTTCCCAGACCCCATCCCCGATCGGCGCACATGTCGGCATTCCCAAGGGCCATCCGTATTCCACCTTTCGTACATCCTTCCCGATCGCCCGCCGATCGGCTGGCGTAAGGGTCCTGAGCCAGTCCCGCACCGGCTCCCTGCCGCGTTCGGTTTGGTAAAAATCGGCGATGACCAATCGCTGGGGGCGGGTCGGCAGGTGCAGCATCGTGCATGTACCATTTTAGGTTCGTTGAGGCAAGCGGAAATGCCGCCATCAGCTAAAAAGGTTACGAATGATGAACGCGGGCAAAAATGCCCGCCCGCACATCTAGAGCCGCTTGGATTTCACCGCCGATGGGTGCGTCGCAGGAAATGAGCCAGACTTCGCCTCTGGCCGGTGGCGGGTCAGCCGCCATGCCGCGCGGGTTCGATGGCTGTATCGCCGATCAGCGCCTCAACCCAGGCATCCGCGTCAGCCTCTCGCGCTTCGTCGGTCGCCATGGCCGCATAGCCGGCCGCGAGGCTTTGGTTGACGGCGTGTGGACGTGCGAGATCACGCAAGGCGCGGGACGCTGCATGAAAATTACCGCAGCGTTGCCCCCGTCGCCTTCGCCACCGCCGCGAGGACCTTCTGACTGGCCACTTCGATCTCCGCATCCGTCAGCGTTCGCTCACGCGGCTGGAATGTGACCTCCACCGCCAGGGATTTCTTGCCCTCCGGCAGCTTGTCGCCCTCATAGACGTCAAACAGCGATACGCCGGTGATCAGCGTTCGCTCCGCCCCCTTGGCCGCGCGCAGCACCGCATCGGCCGCCACGGCGGTATCGACGAGGAATGCGAAATCGCGCCGCAGCGGCTGGAACGAAGACAGATCCGGCGCGGCCTTGCGGCGGCGCTTGGGATCCGCCACCGCATCCAGGTCCAGCTCAAACGCCACGATCGGCCCCGGCAGGTCCAGCCCGGCCACGACCCGAGGATGTAACTCCCCAAATCGGCCGATAACCGTTTTTGGCCCCTGCCGCACCACGCCGGAGCGGCCGGGATGATAGTACGACGGCGCATCCGCGGTGACCGTCAGGCTGTCCAACGGCACCTCGATCGCCGCCATCGCCGCCCACAGATCGGCCTTTGCATCCATCGCATCCACGCCCCGCGCCGCCGCGGACCACCCGCGTGGGGTTGCCCCCGTCCGCAGGCCGGCGGCCATCAGGCGCTGCCCGTCCACGACGAACGCTGGCCCGACTTCGAACAGTCCCAGATCGGCGTAGCCCCGCGCCGCGTTGCGCTTCGCCGCCAGGGCCAGCGTCGCGATCGGCGTCGGCCGCAACTGGTCGAGATCGGCCGCGATCGGATTGCTCAGGCGCAGGCTGTCCGGCGTGTCGCCGAACGGTGCGGCCTCGGCCGTTGCCATGAAGCTGAAGGTCACGCATTCCGCCAGGCCCTGCGCCGCCAACGTGCGCCGCGCCAAGGCCGTGCGCTGCTGGCGTGGCGTCAGCGTCGCCGCCGGCACGGGGGAGGATCGCGGCAAGGACACAGCCGCCACCGCATCCAGTCCGCGCAGGCGCAGCACTTCCTCGATCAGATCGCATTCCGGCTCGATCGTCGTGCAGCCCTCGGCCGCCGCCGCCGCGCGGGCGGGATCCAGCGTGGGCGATTGATCGAGCGCGATCGTCGCCGCCACGTCATTGCGCCAGGACGGCACCGAGACCGTGACCGCGTCCGCGTCGCGCCGGGTCACGGCGAAGCCGAGCCGTTCGAGGGACGCGACGGCTTCATCGGCGCCAATATCCGAGCCGCCGAAGCTGGCGATGCGGGCGAACCGCATGGTCGCATCGCGTTGCCAGGCCGGTTCGGCCCCGGCCGCGGTCACCGGGCCTGGCTCACCGCCGCAGAGTTCCATGATCAGCGCCGTCGCGGCCTCGATCGCATCGGGCATCAGTGCGGGATCCAGCCCGCGTTCGAACCGCTGGCGGGCGTCGGACACGATCTGGTGCCGCCGGCCGGTCAGGGCGATGCGGACGGGATCGAACAGGGCGCATTCGACGAAGACGGCGGTGGTGGATTCGTCGCAGCCCGTTGCCTCCCCGCCGATGACGCCGGCGATGGACTGCACGCCGGCCGCGTCGCAGATGGCGCAGTCTTCGGCGGTGACGGTGTAGTCCTTGCCGTTCAGCGCCCGCATCGTTTCACCCGCGCCACGGCGCAGGGTCAGCGTATCACCGCTCAGTTTGCCGATATCGAACACATGCAGCGGGCGGCCGAGGTCGAAGGTGAAGAAATTCGTCACATCCACCAGCGCATTGATCGGGCGCAGGCCGATGGACGTAAGCCGATCTTGCAACCATTTCGGGCTGGGGGAGTTGCGGACGTTCCGGATGGTGCGGCCGATAATCCAGGGGCAGGCATCCAGGAAATCATTACGCCAGATCGGCCCACCTTCGAACGTGGAGGCAATCTTCGCCGGTGCGAAAGGCTTCAATGTCCCGAGGCCAGCCGCCGCGAGATCACGCGCCACGCCGCGGACGGAGAAACAATCACCGCGGTTCGGCGTCACCCCGATCTCGATGATCGGATCGTCCAGGCCAGCCCATGCCGCGTAGGGCACGCCCACAGGCGCGTCGGCCGGCAGGTCCATGATTCCAGCGTGATCGTCGCCCAGCCCCATTTCGCGGGCGGACATCATCATGCCCTCACTTTTCACGCCGCGGATTTCGCCGACTTTCAGTGTGACACCGGTACCCGGTACGAAACTGCCCGGTAGCGCCAGCACCGTCTTCATGCCGGTGCGCGCGTTGGGCGCGCCGCAAACGACCGAAACCGTTTGCGTTCCGGTATCCACCACGCAGGCGCGCAGCCGATCGGCGTTCGGGTGTTGAACGGCCTCGACCACATGGGCGATGCGGAATTCGGCAAGCGCGGCGCCGGGATTGGCGACACCTTCGAGCTCCAACCCGATTTGCGTCAGGGTGTCGGTGATTTGGTCGAGCGACGCATCGGTCTCAAGATGCGTCTTGAGCCAGGAGAGGGAAAATTTCATCGCTCAGACTCCCTCATGCAGCATGGTGGGCGCGAGCGGGTTGAACCCGTAATGCCGCAGCCACCGCAGGTCGGATTCATAGAACGGCCGCAGATCGGCCATGCCGTGCTTGAGCATGGTCACGCGCTCCACGCCCATGCCCCAGGCGAAGCCCTGCCACTCCCGCGGGTCGATGCCGCAATTGGCGAGCACACGCGGATGCACCATGCCGCTGCCCAGAATCTCCAGCCAGTCGCCGCCCTTGCCCAGTTCCCCGGTGCGGCGGTTCCAGCCGATATCGACCTCCATGGACGGTTCGGTGAACGGGAAATACGACGAGCGGAACCGCACCGGCAGATTGGCGATATCGAAGAAGGTGCGCAGGAAGTCGATCAGGCAGCCCTTGAGGTGGCCGAGCGTCATGCCGCGATCGATGATCAGCCCCTCACACTGATGAAACATCGGCGAGTGCGTCGCATCATGGTCAGCGCGATAGGTGCGCCCAATGACGATGGTGCGGATGGGCGGCGGCTGGGTCAGCATGGTGCGGATCTGCACCGGGGAGGTATGGGTCCGCAGCACCGGCGGCGGCTTTCCGTCCTGCGCCGGCAGATAGAACGTGTCGTGATCGGCCCGCGCCGGGTGATGCGCGGGAATGTTGAGCGCCCCGAAATTGAACCAGTCGCTTTCGACGTCGGGCCCATCGGACAGGGTGCAGCCCATGGCGCCGAAGATCGCGACGATTTCCTCCATGGTCCGGGCGATCGGATGGATCAGGCCGGGCACCCGCGGGCGTGGGGGCAGGGTGACGTCAATCCGCTCCCCGGCCAGACGCGCATCGAGGGCGGCGTCTTCAAGCGCCACCTTGCGGGCGTCGATCGCGACCGTGAGTGCGTCCTTGAGCTGGTTCAGCGCCGCACCGCGTTCCCGGCGTTGTTCTGGCGCCGTCTTGCCGAGGTCGCGCAGCAGCCCGGTCAACCGCCCGCTGCGGCCGAGAATGGCGACGCGAATGGCGTCCCAGGCCCGCAGGTCAGTGGCAGCGGCGAGCGCCGCATCGGTCTCGGCTTTGAGGGCCAGAAGGTCGTCGGTCATGGTGGTGTCTCGCATATGGAAAGGGCCGCCCTTAACAGGCGGCCCTTGTCGTATCTCGGCTTCCAGACGGAAACCGGCCTTAAGCCAGGGCGGCCTGGACCTTGTCCACGATCGCCTTGAACGACGCGGGGTCGTCATAAGCGATGGCGGCCAGCACCTTGCGGTCCATCTCGATCCCGGCCTTCTTCAGCCCGTCGATGAACTTGCTGTAGATCAGCCCATGCTCACGCACGGCGGCGTTGATGCGCTGGATCCAAAGGCCGCGGAAGTCGCGCTTCTTGTTGCGACGATCGCGATAGGCGTACTGGAGCGACTTCTCCAGCCGTTCCCGCGCGATGCGGTAATTCGTGGACGACCGGCCGACGAAGCCCTTGGATTGCTCAAGGACCTTCTTGTGGCGGGCGTGGGTGGTGGTACCCCGTTTGACGCGTGCCATGCTCTATCGCTCCCCTTAACCCAGACCGTACGGCGCCCACTGCAGAACGGTCAGGCCGTCAGCGTGGGTGAGCGTCTGGCTGCCGCGGTTGGACCGCTTGGCCTTCTGAGAACGGGCGGACAGGCAATGGCGCTTCTTGCCAGGGCCAGCCAGTACCTTGCCGGTCGCGGTCACCTTGAACCGCTTCTTGACCGACGACTTGGTCTTCATTTTGGGCATTTTGGTCTCCTTATCGATAGCACGACGTCGCGTGGGAAAATCCCATCGGCAACGCGTGGTCGCGGCCGGGCATGCCCATTCCAGGCCCGGTCTCGCAGACTGAGGGGCGGGTCTATAGCCGCGAGCCGCCGCGGACGCAAGCAGCAGAGTGACGGCTCAGCCGGGCGGTGGCGTTTCCGTGTTCGGATCCTTGATCCCGGTCGCTTCATAGAAGCACGGCGGCAGGCCTTTGATCGCCTTGCTCCAATCCAGCGGCTCATGAATATCGTCCGGATCGGCCGCGCTCAGGGCCGCCCACTCTTCGTCAGTGATCGCGTCGAATTTGGCCCAGTCGGTCTTGAATTCCCCACGAGCCCGCATCTCGGCGAGTTCCTCAAACGTATAGCTGACGATATTGCCGTTTCTCTTCATCTCTCGCACTCCGCATGGTGATGATCCGGATGGTCTCGCCACCTTTGGTCCATACGATCGCAACCAACCGCCCGCTCAAATCACCAACACTTATCCAGCGCGACTCTACACCACGATCGGATGTCACCGTCAGCAACGGTCTTCCGTCGAACATCCACTGACCCGCGCCAAAATCCAAATCATGCTTGCGCAGCACCAGCAACCGCTTCGCCTCATCCCACTCGCATTCCGCCACATCGTCCGCCCCGCGCTTTTGGGTTCAACCGCTCGCGGTGCCGACTATCAGGACTAAAGGTTAACAAACCCTCAACGCAGTTCCGCTTTTCCAGGCAATTGGCGCATTGCCCCATCTTTCCCTATATCTCCCTCCATGATCGCGCGCTTCCTCAAGATGCATGGCTGCGGGAACGACTTCGTCGTGATGGACGAGCGTGCCCACGCCCTCGGCCTCACCCCAACCCGCGCCGCCGCCATCGCGGATCGCCGCTTCGGTGTCGGCTGCGACCAGTTCATCGTGATGGAGCCAGGCACTAACGGCGCCGACGTCTTCATGCGCATCCGCAACCCCGATGGGTCGGAGGCCGGGGCCTGCGGCAACGCCACACGCTGCGTCGCGCATCTGGTCGCCACTGAGACCGGCCGCACCGACCTGATCGTCCGCACGATCTCCGGCGACCTCCCGGCCACCATCCTGGCCGACGGCCGGGTCCGGGTCGACATGGGCGCCGCACGGCTGGACTGGGCCGACATCCCCCTGGCAGGGCCAATGGATACGCTGCACCTGGACCTCGCACGGGGCGGCGTGGCGGACCCGGCGGCGGCGAGCATGGGCAACCCGCACGCAACCTTTTTCGTGCCGGACATGGCCGCCATCGATATCGACCGTATCGGCCCCTCCCTCGAACACGACCCGATCTTCCCCGCCCGCGCCAATATCGGCTTCGTGCAGGTCCTGACGCCCGAGCGCATCCGGCTGCGGGTGTGGGAACGTGGGGCCGGCCTGACGCTCGCCTGCGGCTCCGGCGCCTGCGCGGCTCTGGTCAACGCCCATCGCCGCGGCCTGACCGCCCGCCGCGCCGCGGTGCTGGTCGATGGCGGCGAGCTGGAAATCGAATGGCGCGAGGACGGCCATGTCCTCATGACCGGCCCGGTCGCCACATCCTTCACCGGCACGCTCGACCTCTCGGCCTATCCCGCATGAGCGCCGAAATCCTCACCTTCGGCTGCCGCCTGAACGCCTATGAGAGCGAGGTCATGCGCGATCTCGCCGCCGGGACCGAGAACACGATCGTCGTCAACACCTGCGCCGTGACGGCGGAGGCCGAACGCCAGGCCCGCCAGACCATCCGCCGCCTGGCGCGCGAGCAGCCCACCGCCCGCATCGTCGTCACCGGTTGTGCCGCCCAGATCGACCCGGCCTCCTGGGCCGCCTTGCCCGGCGTGTCCCGCGTGCTGGGCAACGAAGACAAGCTGAAGCCGGAAAGCTGGGCGGCCGATGCCGGTTCCGCGGTATCGGACATCATGCAGGCGCGGGAGACGGCGCCGCACATGGTCACCGAATTCGCCGGCCGCGCCCGCGCCTTCGTGCAGGTGCAACAGGGCTGCGACCATCGCTGCACCTTCTGCATCATCCCTTTCGGCCGCGGCCCCAACCGCTCCGTCCCCATCGGCGTCGCCGTCACCCAGGTGCGGGCGCTGGTGGAGTCCGGCTTTCGGGAGATCGTCTTAACCGGCGTCGATATCGCCTCCTACGGCCCGGACCTGCCGGGCCAGCCGACATTGGGGCAACTCGCCCGCCGGCTGCTGGCGATGGTGCCGGACCTGCCACGGCTGCGCCTGTCCTCCATCGACCCCGCCGCGATCGACGAAGACCTGTGGACGCTGATCGCCGAGGAACCGCGGCTGATGCCGCATCTGCATCTGTCCTTGCAGGCCGGCAGCGACCTGATCCTCAAGCGCATGAAGCGCCGGCATCTGACGGCGGATGCGATGGCGGTGATCGAGCGCGCCCGCGCGCTCCGCCCCGGCATCGCTATCGGCGCGGACCTGATCGCCGGCTTCCCGACCGAGACCGAGGCGCTGTTCGACGAGACATTGGCCTTCGTCGAGGCCGCCGACATCCCCTATGTCCACGTCTTCCCCTATAGCGAGCGCCCCGGCACCCCCGCCGCCCGCATGCCGGCGGTCCCCAAGCCCTTGCGCAAGGAACGCGCCGCCCGGCTGCGCGACGCGGGGGAGCGTGCGGCCGCCCGCTTCCTGGGCGAACACATCGGGCGCGACATCGCCCTGCTGACGGAAACCAGCGACACCGGTCATTCCGAACATTTCGCACCCGTCCGGCTGGCGGCGCATACCACGCCCGGCCGTCTGATCGCGGCCCGCGTCACCGGCTCGACCGGTTCCATTCTTTTGGCGGAGGCAGCCTGATGGCGCTTGGTTCATTCTTCTCGCGCCTCAAGGAAGGCCTGACCCGCAGCACCCAGAAAATCACCGAAACCATCACGACGGTGTTCAAGAAGCGCCGTTTGGATGACGCGGCGCTGGAAGAACTCGAAGACCTGTTGATTACAGCCGATCTGGGGACGGAGGCGGCGAAGAGGATCATCGCGAGCTTCCGGCGTACCCGGTTTGGCAAGGAAGTCACGGACGAGGAAATCAAGACCACGCTGGCCGAGGAAATCGCCGAAATTCTGGCGCCTGTCGCGCATCCGCTGCGGCTGAACCCCGCGCTCAAGCCGCATGTCGTGCTGGTCGTGGGCGTCAATGGCACCGGCAAGACCACCACCATCGGCAAGCTGGCGCAGATCTACCAGGAAGAGGGCCGCCGCGCCGTGATGGCCGCCGGCGACACCTTCCGCGCCGCGGCGGTGGAACAATTGCAGATCTGGGGGGAGCGCACCGGCACCAAGGTGATCGCGGGCAAGCCCAACGGTGACTCCGCCGGCCTGGCCTTCGACGCGCTGTCCCAGGCGACGGCCGACGGCGCCGATGTGCTGCTGATCGATACCGCCGGGCGCCTGCACAACAAGGGGGCGCTGATGGAGGAACTGCGCAAGATCATCCGCGTCATCCGCAAGCAGGACGCGACCGCACCGCATTCGGTGCTGCTGGTGCTCGACGCCACCACCGGCCAGAACGCCATCCAGCAGGTGAAGGTGTTCAAAGAGATGGTGGATGTGACCGGCCTGGTGGTCACCAAGCTCGATGGCAGCGCCCGCGGCGGCATTGTCGTGGCGCTGGCGGAGACGTTCGGTCTGCCGGTCCATGCGGTGGGCGTCGGGGAGAAAGCCGGCGACCTGCGGCCTTTCGATGCCGGCGAGTTCGCCCGCGGCCTGGTCGGGGCCGATCGGTAGACGCCCTGCTGTTGATCCAGATCCGGGCTGACGTGATGGGGAGCGTGGCCGCCTCCCGCGATTTTGGCTGACGCCGCGAACGGTGGCTATCTCATGACCAGGAAATCCTGATCGGGGCGTTGCTCCACAGCCGGCGGCCGGTTACAACCGCGACACGCGCTCGCCGTTGTGCGCCTATAGCCCTGATGCGTCGGTCGATGTGATTTTACGGATCATTCCGGCAATGCTTTCAGGCGAAAGTATATAATCGATACATCCGCTCGCTATCGCGCTGGCAGGCATGTCCGGTTGCCCCGCCGTATCAAGCCTTTGCGCGATGGTCACGCCGCCAACGTCTCGTATCTCGCAAAGAGCAGCCGCGCCGTCGCCATCATAACCAGAGACGATGACGGCGATCAACTTGCCGTGCCAATGCTGCGCCAGGGAACGCAAAAAGACCGTGATGACGTCCGGCCACCCCCTCGGTTTGGATATTGGTTTAAGACGAAACTCGTCGTTGAGAATGTGCAGATCACGCTGCGCTGGGATGATGAAAACCCGATTGGGTTCGATGTGCAGGCCTTCGGTGATGAGTTCGACAGGCATCGCCGTGAAACGAGGGAGGATTTCATGAAGGAGGGTTGCCGTCGTTCTGAGATGATTGACGATAACGACCGCCACACCGAGATCCGCTGGCAAATGCTGGAGGAGGCGTGTGTAGGCGTCGAGACCCCCGGCGGAGCCACCCACGCAGACCACAGGAAAATCTTGAGCCATATGCTCCGTTTCACTGACACTGAGAGTTTAGAGGCTGCCTGAAAATTCAACCAGACCATTGCCTATCACGTTCCACACTTCCAGAAATTGCGTAAATCAAGCAGGCTGTGCATAAACTTGATCGAATGCAAAGTTCGGGAAACCTCGTCTCGTATCGGCTTTTTCTTATGAACACCTCCGTCGCTTGGATTCGATCGGCGTCGGCAATGTCAGCGCCGCGCCAGGAGAAAGCCAACGACACCACAGACAAGTCCAATAGCCATCAGCGCAACGAGAGGTTGTCTTTCAACGGTCCTGGACGCCGTTGTCGCTGCTTCTCGGACCTGATTTCGGACCTGACCGTAAATATGGTCCACGGTTGCGGTCGCCTGGCTCGCCAATTCCTCCACGCGGGCGCTCGCATCACCGGCAAGATCTTCGGCAGTGGACTTTATGTCCTCGGCCATGCTCGCGGCCCGCCCTTCGATACCGGTCTTATGCATTGATCCCACTCCACTAGAATGTTTCGAAGTTAACCCATCTTATTCATCGCATGGCAGGGATTCGCGAACGGACATGGCGCAAACATATGGAATCGTTCAGTGATTGGTTGCTTACACCCACACCGAACGCCGGACATAATCCGCCATGCCCGCCACCGATGAGGATACC
>CAIXEA010000221.1 GCA_903918315.1 uncultured Acetobacteraceae bacterium
CAACCAGCGCCCAGTCGTCGTCCGTCATCCGTGTCAGCATGGTCGGCTCCCTGAAACCGACCTCCTATGAGTCAGACAACAGAGCGCGCCGGAATCCCCAAAAATGGCATATCAGGGATTCCGTCCACACGGCCTAATGCGTCCGCGGTCAGTGTCGCGGGCCAGCTGACCAGCCTTATCAATACTGCATTGATACAAAGCAACGGGTCCGGCGGAACCGGCGTTTCCGTGACCGGCAGCCTGGCCAGCATGAGCAATTCCGGCCAAATTCAGGCCGCGAGCGCCGATGGCGTCGGCCTGTCCGTGGCGGGGAACACCGGCACGCTGAGCAATATCGCGGGTGGCCTGGTCAGTGGCGGCGCCTTCGGCCTTGCGGTTGGCGGCACGGTCGCGGCGCTGTCCAATAATGGCGCCGTGACGGGCAATACAGGCCTGTTCGTCGCCAGCACCGGCAGCGTCGACACGATCGGCAACGGCCTGGGCGGCACCATCGCCCATACCGGCAGCGTCGCCGGCAATGGCCTGTGGATTCAAGGCACCGTGAATGCCGTCAACAACAGCGGCGGCGTGATCCGTACCGATAGCGCGGGCTTGGCCGGCATCCTGGTCGACACCCAAAATCTTGGTGCGATCAACAACAGCGGCACGATTCTGTCCAGCAACGGGCCCGCGATTGCTTATGCCGCCGGAGCCTCGGTGACCGGCGTCATCAGCAATACCGGCACCAACGGTCTGATTCAAGGCGGTCCGGCGGATGGGAGCGGGATCGCGATCGATACGTCGCTCGCGACGGCCGCGCAGACCATCAGCACCAGCGGTTCCATCGTCGGCGCCATCCTGCAAGGGCACGGCGCCGACGTCTTGAACGTGCAGGGCGGTGGCATCAAGGGCAATATCGTCGGGCAGGACGGGGCCAATGGAACGGTCAATTTCGCCACGGGCAGCGGCAACACTTTCACCACCGCCGGCAATATCGGTGGCGTCGACTTCGTCAACGTTCTGTCCGGCACCCTGGCCGTCGCGGCCGGGAACAGCATCACCGCCACGAACGCCAACGCTGTCGGCGTCAATATGCTTGGCGCCGGATCGGGTCTGTCGAATAGCGGGCTGATCACAGCGGGCGAAATCGGCGTGTCGATCGTGGGCGGACCCGGTGCTTTCGCGATCGATCAGGTCGTCAACAATGCCGCGGGCACGATCAGTTCGGGGTCCGTCGGGATAGCGATCGGCGACCCGTTCGGCGGGCCGACGGCGGCTTATGTCAATACCGTCAGCAACAGCGGCCAGGTGCTGGGCCCCGACGCGGGCGTCTACATCAATGGTCAGGCCGGGACCATCACCAACCAGGCGGGCGGGCTGATCCTGTCCAACGGCGGCGGCGCGCAAGGCCTGGTGATGCAGGCCGGCACGGTGTCACTCATTCAGAACGCCGGCATGATCAGCGGCACCAACGGTTCGTTCGGCGGCGCGTTCGGTGTTGGTATTGCCAGCGGCACGGTCGACAGGCTCGTCAATACCGGCACGATTTACGGCGATTCCTTCGGCGTTGGCGCTGCGTTCGGCGGCACGATCGGCACGGTGGACAACAGTGGCCTGATCAACAGCCTTCAGAACGGCGTCTCGTTGTACAGCGACGGAACGATCACGGCGTTGCTGAATCGCCAGGGTGGCGTCATTTCCGGCAATTTCGACGGGGCGGAAATCGACGGCAATCTGACCTTGCTGTCCAATGCCGGGACGATCACGGGTGACACCGGTGTTCTCGTCAACACAACCCAGTTTGGCACGCTGACCAACAGCGGCGCCATCACGGGTAACAACACCGGGATTTTTTATACCCCTGGGGCATCGATCAGCGGCGGCATCACCAATACCGCGACCGGCCTGATTCAGGGCGGGCCGAGCGACGGGTCCGGCATAGCCATCGACGCCGGCCTCGCGACGGCGGCGCAGACGATCAACACCGCCGGGACCATCATCGGCGCGATCATGCAGGGGCAAGGGACCGATCTGCTGCATGTCACCGGCGGCAGCATCACCGGCAGCATCGTCGGGCAGACCGGCTTTGGCGGCTCGGTCAACTTCGATCTCGGAACCAATGGGACCTTCGCCACTGGTGGCAATATCGGCGGGGTTGATAACCTCAGCCTGACGTCAGGGGCGCTGACGATCTCGTCGGGTAATACGGTCGCGATATCGACGGCCGATTCGTCCGGCATCGTGTTGTTCGGCCACAATCTGACCCTGACCAACAAAGGGGTGATCGCTTCGACCACCGACGCGGGTTCGTCGGTCTTCGTCGGGCCGATGGCTGACGGGGTGGCGCTTTATAACACGCAAGGTGCCGTGATCAGCGCGGCTGGCAGCGTGTCCAGTGCCATCCGCGTGTTCGGCAATGCGACGACGATCGACAATGCCGGCACCATTGCGTCCACGGGTAAAGACTCGGCAACGGGCATCGATGTGTTCGGCGTGGTCGGCACGATCACCAACCAGTCCACCGGCCTGATCCAGGCGAGCAATGCCGGAACGCTCGCCACCGCGATCGAAATCCAGCTCGGCGCCACGGTCGCGGCGATCGCCAATGCCGGCCAGATTCTGGCGCCGCTCAACACCAATGGCTTTGGCATCAATGTCGACGGCGCGGTGGGTGCGATCACCAACCGCAGTGGCGGAACGATTTCGGCCGGCTACAACGCCATCAATGTGTCCGCCACCGGTTCGGTCACCTCCATCACCAATTCAGGCCTGATTTCGGGCGCCACGAGCGGTGGCGACGGGATTGAGATTGCCGGAATCGCCGGGACCATCACCAATAATGCGGGCGGCGTCATCGCGGCGGATGTCCAGTTTGGCGATGGCATCTATATCGACGGGGGGGCGACGGTCGGCGCCATCGCGAACAGCGGCTCGATCTCATCCAACGCCGCCGGGGCGGGTGCCGCCATCTATGTCGGTGGCGTTCTGACGTCGCTCACCAACAATGCCGGCGGGGTCATCAAGTCGACCAACGCGGCCATCGAGATCGACACCACCAGCCTGGGCACGATCGGCAACTATGGCACGATCTCATCCAGTGGCGCGGCTGCGATATTGTATGATTCCAAGGCGTCCGTTTCCGGCAGCATCAACAACTATGCCACCAGCGGTCTGATCCAGGGCGGCACCGTCGGCGGCACGATCATCGCGATCGATGCCAGGCTTGCGACCGGCCCGCAGACGATCAACACCGCCGGGCGGATCGTGGGCGACGTGCTGCAGGGCACCGGCGCCGATACCTTGAACGTGCTGGGCGGCACCATCACCGGCGATATCATTGGCCAGGCCAATGCGGGCGGCACGGTCAACTTCAACCTCGGCAACGGCAACACCTTCGCGACCGCCGGCAATATTTCCCAGGTCGATCTGAATGAGGTGACGTCCGGCACGCTGCTGGTTTCGGCGGGCAACACCATCACCGCCTCCACCCCGAACAATGCGGGGCTGCACCTCGCGGGCAATGGCACCGGCCTGATTAACAACGGGACCATCCAATCGGTCGCGCAATTTGGTGTGGTGACGGATGCCGGCGTGACGGCCGGTTCGATCGTCAACAATGCCAGCGGCGTCATCAGCGGCGGTGCCGGCATCTTCGCCAATGCCATCACGTCGATCAGCAATTCCGGTCTGATCACGGGCGCGGCCCAGGGCATCTACGCGGCGGGCGCGGTTGGCACGATCACCAACAATGCCGGTGGCACGATCCAAGGCGTCGTCGCGAATGCACAGGCCATTTCCGTCAGCGGCGGCACGGTCACGACGGTCATCAACAACGGGCTGATCGCCGCAACCGCCGCCGGCGGGGCCGGGATCCTGGAGAACAGCACCGGCAATGCCGGCGCCAGCATCGGTTTGATCAACAACACCGGCACGATCAATGGCGGCGGCCAGGGCGTGATCGCCTATCGTGGCCTGATCGGCACGATCACCAACAGCGGGCTCATCCAATCCGTCTCGGGCGTCGGTATTCAGACGAATGCGATCGGCAGCATCACGACGGTTTCGAACAGCGGCGTCATCCGGGGCTTGAGCGCCGGCATCCGGTCGGATGGCTCCATCGGATCGATCACCAATCTCACGGGCGGGTCGATCCTGGCCACGGGCCCGAGTGGTTCGGGCATCCTGATCAACGGCAGCGTTGGGACCATCACCAATCAGGCGGGGGCACTCATTGATCCGCCGCCGGCGCCGGGTCAGGCCTCGTACGGGATCAACGTCGCCAGCGGCGGCAGCCTTGGGCAAGTCGGCAACGCCGGCAGCATCGTCGGCAGCGCGGACGGGATCCTGGTCGCCGGTTCGGCCGGAACCATCACCAATACCGGGCCTGGCGGCGTGATCACGGCGACCGGGACCAATGGCGCGGGGATCGCGACCGCTGGCGGCAGCATCACGACCATCACCAATAGCGGGCTGATTTCGGACACCAATACCGGCGGCGATGGCATCATCGTGAATGTCGGCTCGATCGGCCTGATCAGCAACACCGGCACGATCCTGGGCACTGACGCGGGCGTCTATGCCTCGGTCGGGTCCATTGGGACGGTGTCGAACAGCGGCTCGATCGGCTCATCGGCTAATAACGGCGTCCGCGTCGGCAGCACGGGGACCATCGCCTCGTTGATCAACAACGCCGGCGGCACCATTTCCGGTGCCGTGGCTGGGGTCAGCGTCGCGGGCATCGTGGGGGCCGCGTCCAACAGCGGGTTGATCTCCGCGCCAACGGGAACCGGGCTGTTCGTGACCGGCGCCATCGGCAATGGCACCACCACGGGCTTCACCAACACCGGCACGATCCAGGGCGGGCCGTCTAATGGCTCGGGCACCGCGATCAACGATCAGGGTGCCAGCGGGGCGGAGCGGATCGACACGTCGGGCGTGATCATCGGCGCGGTGCTGCAGAGCGGGAAAGCCGATCTGCTGCATGTGACCGGCGGCAGCATCACGGGCAATGTGGTGGGGCAGAGCGGTGCCGGCGGCACGGTCAATTTCGATCTCGGCGCGGGTAACACCTTCACGACCGCGGGCAATATCGCGCAGGTCGATACCGTGACCGTGACCACCGGCACGCTGGCGGTGGCGTCGGGCAACACGATCACCGCGTCGAGCGCGAATGCGGTCGGTGTGACCCTGGCCGGGGCGGGCACGGGCCTGACCAACAGCGGCACCATCAACGGCGGGACCGGCGCCGGCGTGAATGTGACGGGCAGCGTCGTCTCCTTCGTCACCAACACCGCGACCGGGGTCATCAAAGGCAGCACCCAGGGCATTGCTGTCCTTAACAATCTGGCGGCGATCAACAATCTCGGCCAGATTTCCGGGGGCGGGCAGGGCGTCTATGTGGGCGCCAATGGCGTGGCCGGCTCGGTCACCAACAGCGGGACGATTTCGGGCACGGGCACCGGCGGCGACGGCATCCAGGTCGCGGGCGGCAGGATCACCGGAACCATCGCCAACAGCGGCCTGATCCAGGGCTCGGGCACTGGCACCGATGCCGGCATCCTGCTGTCGGGCGGATCGATTGCCGTGATCAACAACAGCGGCACGGTCACCGGCGCCGCCAACGGTGTCTGGGACAATGCCGGCTCGATCACGAGCCTGTTCAACACGGGTTTGATCCAGGCCACGGGGTCCGCCGGGGCGGGCGTGAACATCGGGTCCGGGGCCACGATTGGCACGGTCACCAACAATGGGCCGGCGAATAACGGCTCTTTGGGCGTGGGCACCATTCAGGCCACTGGCCAGAACGGGGTTGGCCTGCTGGTCGCGGGCACCACGGGCGCGCTGAACAACTACGGCCTGATCCAGGAAACCGCGACGGGCGGCACCGCGATCTCGGTCACCAGCACGCTGTCGTCGATCACCAACTTCAACGGCGCGGTCATTCAGGCGACGGGAACCAACGGGGTCGGCATCAGCGGGTCGGTCGGAACGATCACCAACAATGCCGGCGGCGCCATCCTGGCGACCGGCACCAATGGTGTCGCGATCAAGACCGGCAATGAGGTGCTGATCAGCAACGCCGGGATCATCAACGGCAGCGGCGCCAATGGTGTCGGCATCTATGCGCAATCCGGCACCGTCGGCACCATTTCCAATGCCGCCGGTGGCACGATCACGGGTGCGGCGAACGGCATTGCCTCGCAGTTCGGTCAGGTCGGGACGGTCAGCAACAACGGCCTGATCTCGGCTGGTGTTGCCGCGATCTCCAACCAGGCCACGCTTGGCTTCGGGCTGATCAGCAACGCCGCCACCATCTCCGGCGGGATCGTCAATTCCTCGGTCGGTGGCAATATCGCAACGATTGGGACGATCAGCAACGCCGGTCTGCTCACGGCCGCCGGCAATGCGATCTACACCAACGGCACGATCACGACCGTTGCCAATACCGGCACGATCACCTCCGCCGCCGGCGACGCGACGGTGTTGGTCACCGCGACCAGCAATACGCCGAGCGGCAGTGGCTTCATCGGCACGCTGACCAATACCGGCGGGCTCATCCAGGATACCGGGATTGGGTCTGCTATCTCCGGCTCCATTGGCACGATCACCAACGACGCGACCGGGGTCATCCGCGCGAGCATTGGCGCCGGTATCCAAACCGGCAACAATACCCTGGTCAGCAACAGCGGCCTGATCAGTTCGACCTCAGGCGCTGGTATCGCCGCGGCGTCGGGCACAACGGTGACCGCGATCACCAATCTGGCCAGCGGCACGATCACCGGTGGTGGGAGCGGTGTGCAGTCGGGCTTTGGGCATATCGGGACGCTGACCAATAGTGGCCTGATCTCCGGCGGAACCTACGGGGTGCTCAATTACGCCAATAATGGCATCGGGACGCTGGTCAACAATGCCGGTGCGACCATCACGGGCGTCCAGTTTGCCATTCAGAACGGCGTGGCCGACAGCGCCATCATCCCGACCATGGGCTCGATCGCCAATGCCGGCACGCTGTCCTCCGCCGGGGAGGCTATTTATACCAACGGCACGATCACCACGCTGTCCAACACGGGTCTGATCACCGGCGCGACCGGTGTGGATGTGGCGAACGCCAACGGCGTTGGCCTCATCGGCACGCTCAGCAACACCACCGGCACGATCAAGGCGACGGGCAGCGCGGGCCACGCCATCAATGTGAGCGGCTTGATCACGCTGTTGTCCAATGGCGGGACCATCCTGGCCACCAACGCCGGGAACGGGATCAATATCAGCGGTGGCTCGATCGGAGCGATCAACAACACGGGTCTGATCACCCAGGCCGGCGCCGCTGGCTCGGGCATCTCCAACAGCAATGGCACCATCGGCGTCCTGACCAATGGCGGCACCATCTCGGGCGCCAGCGCGGGTGTGACGAACGCCGGCGGTACCATCACCACGCTGACCAACAATGGTACGGTGACGAGTATTGGCACCGGCGTGGATTCGTCTGCCGGCGGCGCGATCGGGACCCTGAGCAATACCGGTCTGGTGAGCGGGACGGCGGCCGGTGTGGCGCAATCCGCGGGCACGATCGCCAGCCTGTCCAACAGCGGTACCATCCAGGGGGCCGTCGGTATTCGGGCGACGTCGGGCGGGGTGATCACCACGCTGACGAACAGCAACCTGATCCAATCCACCGGGTCCGGTTCGGCGATTACTTCGGACTCGAAAAGCGTCATCAACACCATCGCCAACAACAAGGGCGGGCTGATCCTTTCGCCGAGCGGCACGGCGATCCAGGTCGCCCCCGCGATCGCGACCGCGATCACCAATGCCGCGGGCGCGACGGTCCAGGGCGGGGCGGCGAATGGCTCCGGCACAGCGATCGACGGCAGTGGCGGCGCGGGGGCGATGACGCTGACCAACACCGGCACGATCATCGGCGGGGTTAAGCAGGGCCATGGCGCGGATACGTTCAACCTGTCGGGCGGGGTGTTCACGGGCAATGTGACCGGCCAATCCAACGCGGGCGGCACGGTCAATCTGGCCCTGGCCTCGGCGACTTTGGGCGGGACTGACACTTTCACCAATGTTGACAACGTGAACCTGACCTCGGGTCTGCTGACCCTGACGTCGGCGGGCAATGTCATCACCGGTGCCAAGGCATTCAACATCAGCAACGGGGCCACCACGGCGCTCGACAGCACCTCCATCGTGGGGGCGGTGACGACGACCAACAGCGGCATCGTCAGCGTGGGCACCAACACGGCGACGTTGAAAGGCAGCTATGTGCAGACCAGCACCGGCTCGCTGAACATCACCGTGGCCGGCAATCTCGTGAACGGCACCAACGTCAATACCTGGGGTGGGCTCAACCTCACCAACAACGGCACGGCCGCGGTCAATGGCGGGACGGTGGCGCTCCACTTCACCGGCCTGACGACCTTCACGCCGCCGATGACGATCATCACGAGCACGGTGGGGGCGAGTGCGGCGAACGGCGTCACGATCACCGACGACAGCCCGAACCCGTTCTACAACATGCCGAGCCTGGTGGTGTCCGGCACCAACCTGAACATTGCCTTCGCCACCCCGACACCGTCACAGGTTCTGCCCTATGCCTATACGTTCCTGGGTGGAACGCCGACCGCGCTGACGCCGTATTCGATCTCGGCGAAGGATGCGTATGCGGCGCGACTGGCGAGCCTCAATCTGCCGACATTCGGCAAGATGATCACGATGCTGTCGCAGTCGACGCCAGCGCAGATCGACTCGTATGAGAAGCAGGCCGCGCCCTGGACGATCGCCAATGCCTTGTCGGTGTTCGGCAATGGGATGATCGCCAATGATGGTCTGACAACCTCGGTTGAGGGGCGTTTGATCGCGGCCCGGGCGACGGCCGGGATGGCGGCGGGTGATGAGGCGGGTCGTGGCTTCACCGCCTGGGCGCAGCCGTTCGGTGCGTCGATCCAGCAGGGCGCCAAGGACGGGTTCGGTGGGTTCAATGCCGCCAGCTACGGCGCGGCACTCGGCGCGGATACCATGGTGCGCCCGGATCTGCGCCTCGGCGTCGGGTTCAGCATCGCCAATACCGATATCCGCTACAGCGGCGCGACGTCCGGCAACACCGACAACGTGCTGAACATCCAGCTCGGCGCCTATGGCACCTGGTTCAGCGACGGGTTCTTCGTCGATGGCAACATCGCCGGCGGCTACAACAGCTTCACGTCCAAGCAGAACATCACCGGCCTGGGGCAGCAGTCGGCCAATCATTCGGGTGAGCAGTTCACCATGAAGATCGGCGCCGGCTATGAAGCCAGGATCGAGGGTGCGGTCATCACGCCCAGCATCTCCTTCCAGGAGATGCACATGAACTTCGGCAGCTATGCCATGGCCGGCGGCAGCGGCCCGACGGCCAATATCAACAGCCAGAGCGTCGATCTGCAGCAGGGCAAGATTGGGGTCCGCCTCGCTTACCCGATCCAGGGCGATGAGGGCTGGAAGTTCACGCCGGAGGTTCATCTGAACTACGTGCATAACTTCAACACCACCGGCGTCACCACCACCGGCACCTTCGCCGGGGGCCTTCCCTTCAACGTCTTCGCCCCGGCGCGGGACGCGGAAGTGGTCAATGTCGGCGCTGGCCTGACCATTGCCCAGGACGGCCCCTTCGCATTGAGCGGTGTGTATGACTACTCGGGCGGCGAAACCGCCCACATCCACAGCTTCTTCCTGCGGGTGAAGTCCGACTTCTGATCCACGTGAGGCCCATAAAAGCCCGCCAATCCGCAAGGACTGGCGGGTTTTTCTTTGGGATGGCAGGTGCTTAGAGCGTGATCGGCGGAGGTGGAATCACCGGAGCCGTGAATCACGCGATCAAACAATCGGTTAGAGCATGTCCGGTGCGCCTGAAAGCACCGGACATGCTCTAGCCGTTTGCCCAGGCAATCGCGGCGCGGGCGAGGGCATCGATCGTATCCACCACCGGCGCATGCAGGCCCGCGGCCGGGCCGGCCTGAATACCCAGCGGGATCTCGGTGCAGCCCAGCACGACAGCGGTTGCGCCGCGCGCGGCCAGATCGTTGGCCACAGTGGCGAGGGGTTCGTAGGCATCCGCCACCCGGTTGGCTTTGACCAGGGCAATGGCCGGGGTGACAAAGCGCTCCATTTGGTCAGCGTCTGGGGTGATACAGTCCCAGCCCTGGCTCGAAAGCCGCTCCTGATACAGCCGCATGGCGAGGGTGGCGGCGGTGCCCATCAACCCGATCTTGCCGGGTGTAATCCTGAGCCGGCGCAGATCCGCCGCGGCCGCGTCAACGATATGCAGGATCGGGCGCCCGGCGGCCTGCCGCATGGGTTCGTACCAGCCATGGGCGGTGTTGCAGGGAATGGCGATGGCGCCGCATCCCGCCTGTTTGAGGCCCTCGATCCCTCGCAGCAATGCGGGGAGCGGGTCCTCACCGCCGGGCCGATGGGCGCGCGTCCGATCGGGAATGCGGGGGTCGGACCACAGGACGGCCGGGATATGGTCCTGGTCGCGGTCCGCTGGGGTCAGCAGGGTTAAACGCAACATGAATTGCGCGCTGGCTAACGGCCCCATACCGCCCAACACACCCAGAACCTTGTCGTACATTCCTACCCCCGTTTGGCTGCCTGAACCGCGCTATCCAGCGCGCTCAGGAAGCGGGAGCGGTCCTGTTTCGTCAATGGGGAGGGGCCACCGGTGGCCATGCCGATCTCGCGCATGTGGCGGGAGATTTCGCGCCCGGCGAGCGCGCTGCCGATATTATCGGCGGTCCAGACCTTGCCGTTCGGCGCCAGCGCCCGGGCTTTGCGGGCCAGGCAGCGCGATGCCAGCGGAATATCGGAGGTGACGCAGACGTCGGACGCGGTGATCCGCTCCGCGATCCAGTCATCGGCGATATCGGCCCCGGCCTCAACTGTGATCAGTTGCACCAAGGGCCGCCCCGTTGGCCGAATGGGGCGGGATCCGTTGGACACGACGAAGACCGGCAAGCCCAGTCGGTCGGAGACCTTATAGACCTCCTCCCGTACCGGGCAGGCGTCGCCATCGACGTAGATGGTGACGGTCGGCATTTAGGCGGCGGAGCGGGCGCCCATCTGACGACGGGGCGGGGCCGCGGGACGGCGTTGCGCCTGGCTATCACGCGCGCCATCGCGGCCACCGGGCTTGTGCCCCGGCTTCGGCCCCTGGCGATTGCGGCGGGGATCTTCCGGCGCCGTCTGCGGCTGCGGCGCGCCACTGCCCTCGGCGATCGGGATCGGCCCGCCAATCAGGCGTTCGATGGCGCGCAGCGTGCCACGCTCGGACCCGTCGCAGAAGGTGATCGCATGGCCGGCGGCGCCGGCGCGCGCGGTGCGGCCGATGCGGTGGACGTAGCTTTCGGGTTCGACAGGCACGTCGAAGTTGATCACGTGGCTGACGCCGGTGACATCGATGCCGCGGGCGGCGATATCGGTGGCAACCAGCACCCGGGCGCGGCCGGAGCGGAACTGATCCAGCGCCTTTTCCCGCTGCGGCTGGCTTTTATTGCCATGCAGCGCGTTGACGCGAATGCCCGAGGTTTCCAGGATCTCGCACACCTTGTTGGCGCCGCGCTTGGTGCGGGTGAACACGATGACGCGGCTGAATTCCGGGTCGTCCAGCAGTTTGCCCAGCAGCGGCAGCTTACCGGAAACGGGCAGGTGATAGACGGTCTGGTCGATCTTGGGCGTGGTGGCTTCCACCCGCTCAATCTCCACGCGGGCGGGATCGCGCAGCAGGCCGTTGGCCAGCGCGGCGACTTCGGCCGGCATGGTGGCGGAGAACAGCGCCGACTGGCGCTGCGCCGGCAGGGTGGCGACAATGCGGCGAATGTCCTTGATGAAGCCGAGATCGAGCATCCGATCGGCTTCGTCGAGCACGAACTGGCGCACGCCGCCGAGTTGAAGTTCGCGGGTCTGCATCAGATCACAGACGCGGCCCGGCGTGCCAATGACGATATCGGCGCCGCGGCGCATGGATTCGACCTGCTTGAAGCGGCTGGCGCCACCGATGATCACGACGGTGCGCAGCTTGCTGAAGGTGCCGAAGCTGCGAATCGCTTCGTCGATCTGCAAGGCCAGCTCACGGGTTGGGGCCAGGATCAAAGCGCGGGTGCCGAACGGCGTCAGGCGGCCGGCTTCGGCGGACAGGTGGTGCATCAGCGGCAATGAGAAGGCGGCCGTCTTGCCGGTTCCGGTCTGGGCGATACCCAGCAGATCACGGCCGGTGAGCAGGGCCGGGATGGCCTGTGCTTGAATCGGGGTCGGCATCGTGAAATCCCGCGCGGCAAGGGCGCGCAGAAGAGCCTCGGCAAGGCCGAGGGTCGCAAACGTGGTTTGGGTCACTGATAAAATAGCTCCAGCGCCGCCAGCCCTATGGCAAAGGGCGGTCGCCTGAATGTTCGCCGCCCCGCGCGATAGTGGGGACGAACGTGTTTCGGCTGAGATTTTCCCGGGAGGTCACGCCTGCGAAGGGCGCGCCCATCACGCATTCACGGAAAGACAAGCGGGGTATCCGCTCAATCCATGGAAATGGCAAGGCAATTCCGCGGTGCAACAATCGCAGTGCTGCCTTGCTTGGCCGCGTCATCGTACCGTAAACGACAGAGGTGTCGATCTCTGCCCCCCCGAACCGTCGGTTTGATGTCTATGGTCACCGCGGTGCGCGGGGTCTGTTTCCGGAAAACACCGTGGAGGGTTTCAAGGCCAGCCTCGCCCTTGGGGTGAAGGCGTTTGAACTCGACGTGAACCTGACGGCTGACGGCGTGCCGGTGCTGGCCCATGATTTGGCGCTGAATCCCGCGATGACCCGTGACCCCGCCGGCCACTGGCTGACGACAGCGGGACCGCTGATTTCCTCCATGACCTTTGCCGCCCTGGAATCGTTCGATGTCGGCCGGATCCGGCCAGGATCAAGGTTGGCCGCGCTCTTTCCGGACCAGGCGCCCGAGGATGGGGCGCGCATTCCGGCGCTGACGACCGTTCTGTCCCTCGGCGGGATCGAGCAGTTTATTATCGAGTTGAAGGGAGATCCGCGTTACCCGGACCATACGGTGCCCGCCGCTGTGCTGGCCGATGCGGTGTGGGCCGCGGTTGCTGCCTGTGGTGTCGGAGCCCGCGTGGTGTTCGAATCATTCGATTGGCGCGGCCCGCGGCATCTGCGCCGCCTGCATCCGGAGGTCCGGCTGGCCTGGTTGACCCGGGCGGAGACCGTGCGGGACGCCCGACTGTGGTGGGGTGGACCGCATCCGGACGACTTTGGCGGTTCCGTGCCGCGCGCCGTCGCGGCGGAGGGCGGCACGATCTGGGCGCCGGATTACACCGATCTGACGTCGGACCTGGTCGCGGAGGCGCAGTCCCTGGGTCTGTCGGTCCTGCCATGGACGGTCAATGACCCCGCGGCGATGCGACGCCTCCAGCGATGGGGCGTCGATGGCCTGATCACCGATCGGCCGGACCTCGCACCTTCGGGCTGAGCGGGCATGCATTAGAGCGTGATCGGCGGAGGTGGAATCACCGGAGCCGTGAATCACGCGATCAAACAATCGGTTAGAGCATGTCAGGTGCGCCTGAAAGCACCAGACATGCTCTAGCAGTGCAGGAAGTTGGCCGTCACCGATGCCCGCTCCACCAAGGCCCTTAACGCGGGATTCTGATCGCTGTTTTCGGCCATGAGGGTTTCAATGGGGACGAAAAATTCGTGCGCGTGCGGCAGTTGGGTGCGTGCGAAGCCATCGTAATGAGGTCGTTTCAATCCGTACAGCACCCGCATTTCCCGCACCGGTAAAGTCACGTCCCGCGTAGGCTGGTGGTCGAAGATGCCCGATGCGCGCCAGCGCGCTGTCGGGTCTTCAGTCCCGACCGGGGCCAGGAGCCATCGGATCGGGCAGACGGCGAGCAGAGAATGGGTGCTGGGCGCGAAGCGAGACCGCTTATCAAGCAGATTTTGCAACGAGCCGCAGGCTTCGATGGCGAAGATATCCACATAGGGGTCGTTCCGATTGCCGCCGAAATTGAGCCAGAGGCCATCGGGCAACGTGCGCATATGATTACTTCCGGGCAACTTTAAATAAGGATGTGCGGCACTGCCGACTTCAGAAGGGCGCCCGCAAAGCCAGGCGTCATTGGGCGATTTTGGCTTCAGTCCTGGTGGCCGTTGCGGCCACCGCTTCAAACGTGCCTTGACCAGTGTGTCCAATGAAGCGCTGTCATTCATTACACGTCTCCTGGATATCGAAGATCCTGTTTGCAACTTATGAGTGTAAATTATGCGAGACCAAGCCTGATGTGAAGGGAATTGTTGAGATAAACTAACTGAATCCCGCAAATTCGTCGTTATTTTCGAAAAAATAATTCGTTTTCGTTCTTTTTATGTTCTTTCTATTTTTGGGGAATTTGCGTGGTCGATGACCATTCAGATTATGTTCCGACGTTCTTCCAATGAGTTCGCGGGCGTTGCTAAACCAAACGATCAACAGGCTGTGGATAATGTTATCCACAGCCTGTTAAAAAATTTGGCGCCGCGTACAAAAAAAAGCCAGGGACCGGGGTCCCTGGCTTCGCAGACGGGGTGAAGGATCAGCCGCGCTTGTCGACCGCGACGTAAGCCCGTTCGGCGGCCCCGGTGTAGATCTGCCGCGGACGGCCGATACGCTGTTCCGGATCCTCGATCAGCTCCTGCCACTGGCTGATCCAGCCAACCGTGCGCGAGACGGCGAACAGCGCCGTGAACATGCTGACCGGGAAGCCCATCGCCTTGAGGATGATCCCTGAATAGAAGTCCACGTTGGGGTAAAGCTTGCGCTCGACGAAATACGGATCGTTCAGCGCGATCTTTTCCAGCTCCATCGCGAGGTCGAGCAGCGGGTCGCCCTTGATGCCCAGTTCTTTCAGCACGTCGTGGCAGGCCTGCTGGATGATCTTCGCGCGCGGGTCGTAGTTCTTATAGACCCGGTGACCGAAGCCCATCAGCTTGGTGTGGTTGCCCTTGTCCTTCACGTCGGACAGGAATTCCGGAATGTTGTCCACGTGGCCGATGTCGGACAGCATCTTCAGCACCGCTTCGTTGGCGCCGCCATGCGCCGGGCCCCAGAGGCTGGCGATGCCGGCCGCGATGCAGGCGAACGGATTGGCGCCCGTCGAACCGGCCAGGCGCACCGTGCTGGTGGAAGCGTTCTGCTCGTGGTCCGCGTGCAGGATCATGATCAGATCCATGGCGCGCGAGAGCACCGGGTTGATCTTATAGTCTTCCGTCGGCACGGCGTTGAACATGTAGAGGAAGTTTTCCGCGTAGGTCAGGTCGTTACGCGGATACATGAACGGTTGGCCGATGGTGTACTTGTACGCCCAGGCGGCGATCGTCGGCACCTTGGCGATCAGGCGGAACGCGCTGATGCGGCGGCTTTCCGGGTCGTTGATGTCCAGGCTGTCATGGTAAAAGGCCGACAGAGCGCCGACAACGCCGCACATCACCGCCATCGGGTGGGCGTCGCGGCGGAAGCCGTTGTAGAACTGGCGAATCTGCTCATGCAGCATGGTGTGGTGCATGACGCCCTTGTTGAACTCGGCCGATTGTTTGGCGTTCGGCAGTTCGCCATTCAGCAGCAAATAACAGACCTCCAGGAAGTTGGAGCTGTCCGCCAGCTGCTCGATCGGGTAGCCGCGGTACTGCAGCACGCCGACATCGCCATCGATATAGGTGATCTTGCTTTCACACGATGCCGTCGCGCCGTAGCCGGGATCGTAGGTGAACACGCCAAGGGCGTTGTACATCTTGCGGATGTCGAACACATCGGCCCCGGCGGTGCCTGCCATCAAGGGGACGGTCAGCTTCCGGTTGGTGCCATCAAGGGTGATGGTCACGGTCTTCGGGGTGGTGCCACTCATGCGTCTATCCTCATTTTGCTATGGCGGTCCGAGGCCGCCGCATCCGATGTGTGACATTAACCCTATGGCGCCTCGGGGAAAGAGGCAACCTTCGCGGACGCAGCATTTAGGGTTATGAGGGACAATGAATTCTCACGATGAAGCACCCCGCGCGCTTGGAATCCTTGCCGGGGGCGGCCGTTTGCCGCTTCAGGTCGCCAATGCGGCCAAGGCGGCGGGCCGGGCGGTGTTCGTCGTTGGACTTGAGGGGTTCGTCGATCGCGCATGGCTGGCGGACTGGCCGCATGACATCCTGCGTATGGGCGCGGCGGGACGAATCCTCTCCGCCTTGCGTGCGCATGCGTGCAAGGACCTGGTGCTGATCGGTCCCGTCCGCCGCCCATCCTTCTTCGACATGCGTCCGGATGCCGAGGGCGCCCGCATTGCCGCGCGCATCGGCCGCGCCGCGTTCGGCGGCGATGACGGCCTGTTGGCTGCCGTCATCAAGGTGCTGGGGGAAGAAGGGTTCCGTGTCCTCGGTGCCCATGACATTCTGCAGGAGGCATTGGGCCCGCGCGGCCTGCTGACACGCACCGCCCCCGATGCGACGGCGATGTCGGACATCGCCCGCGGCATCGCGGTCGCGCGCGCCCTGGGCGCGGCCGATGTCGGCCAGGGTTGCGTGGTACAGGAGGGCGTGGTCCTGGCGGTGGAAGCCACCGAAGGCACCGACGCCATGCTCGCGCGCTGTGGACCGTTGAAGCGCGAGTCCCCCGGCGGCGTGTTGATCAAAATCGTCAAACCCGGTCAGGAACGCCGAGCCGACCTGCCGACATTGGGCCCGGATACGGTGGCGGCCGCGGCGGAGGCGGGGCTGCGCGGCATCGCGTTTGAGGCCGGTGGCGCGATCCTGGTAGACCGGGCCGCCACCATTGCCGCGGCAGACACGGCAGGGCTGTTCCTGCTAGGCCTCGACCCGGACGAGATTCACCCAAGGAGCTGACACCAATGAGCCGTTTTCTGCACACCATGCTACGCGTGGGTGACTTGCAACGCAGCATCGACTTCTACGTCAAGGGCTTCGGCATGCATGAGATGCGCCGCCGCGACGTGCCGGATGGCAAATACACCCTCGCTTTCGTCGGCTACGGCAAGGAAGAAGACAATACCGCCATCGAGCTGACCTATAACTATGGCGTTGAGAAATACGAAATCGGCACGGCCTTCGGCCATCTCGCGATCGCCGTCCCCGATGTCGCCGCCGCTTGCGCCATCGTCGCCGCCAATGGCGGGGTCGTGACCCGCGCGCCCGGCCCGGTGAAGTTTGGCACCACGATCATCGCCTTCGTGCGCGATCCCGATGGATATCTGATTGAGCTGATCGAGCGGGCCTGACGCTATCGGCCTCATAACCGGGGCCGGTCTGAACGATCGGCCCCGGGGATGGGACGACCCTATCCCAAGATTCCCAACGCCGCCGTCACGCCGAATTCCCCCGGCAAGGCGCCCTTTGGGAACAGCCGCGTCGCATGCCCGATCTTGCGGCCCGGCCGCGCTTCCGTCTTGCCATAGTGATGCGGGATCAGCCCAGGCGTGGCCAGGATCTCTGGCCAAAGCGCGGCTTCATCCGGCCCCACCAAATTCTTCATCACCGCGTCCGAATGCCGCACCGCCGGTGGCAGCGGCAGCCCGGCGATGGTGCGGATATGCAGCTCAAACTGGCTCATGGGGCAGGCGTCGATCGTCCAATGGCCGGAATTGTGCGGTCGCGGCGCGATCTCGTTCGCCAGGACGCGGCCATCCTTGTCGACGAACATCTCCACCGCCAGCAGGCCTACCAGATCGAGCGCACTGGCGATGTCACGGGCGATGGTCTGGGCGGCCTGGTCCACCGCCTCGGTAATGCGGGCCGGGGCCAGGGTGATGTCCAGGATATGGTTGCGGTGGCGGTTCTCGACCGTGTCGAAGGCGGCCATCGTGCCATCGGCGCCCCGGCCGATGACGACGCTGATCTCGCACGCGAAATCGACGAAGCCTTCCAGAATGAGCGGCCGCGGCGCCAGGCGCTCAAAGGCCGGGGCCAGGTCCGCTGGCGTGCGCAGCATCGCCTGGCCTTTACCGTCATAGCCCAGCCGGGTCGTCTTCAGCACCGCCGGCAGGCCGAGCCGCGCGACCGCGGCTTCCAGTTCAGCCAGGGTTTCGACGATGATCCAGGGGGCGGTGGCAACCCCGGCCTGGTTCAGGAAGGATTTCTCGGCCTCCCGGTCCTGGCTGATGCGCAGGACGGATGGGGCAGGGCGGACAGGCTTGAGGGAGGACAGCAGGTCCAGCCCCTCGGCACTCACATTCTCGAATTCGAAGCTGATCACATCCACCGCGGCGGCGAAGGCGCGCAGGGAGACGGGGTCGGTGTAGTCGCTGATCGTGACGGAGTCGGACACCTGCGCGGCGGGGCTGTCGGTTTCCCGCGTCAGGATGTGGCACTTATACCCGAGCCGGGCGGCGGCCAGGGCCGACATGCGGCCGAGCTGTCCGCCGCCGACGAGCCCGATCGTGCTATTGGGCGGCAAGGGCCCCATCAGCTGGGATCTTCGACGGGTTCGAGGCCGACGGCGGCGGTTTGCTCGGCGCGGACAGCGTCCAGCCGTTCCGCCACCGCGGTGTCATGGAGCGCGAGAATGGAGGCCGCCAGCAGCGCCGCGTTCACCGCCCCGGCGCGCCCGATGGCCAGCGTGCCAACCGGGATGCCGGCGGGCATCTGAACGATGGAGAGCAGGCTGTCCTGCCCCTTTAACGCATGCGATTCGACCGGTACGCCGAGAACGGGGAGCGGCGTCCATGCGGCGCACATGCCGGGCAGATGGGCCGCCCCGCCGGCGCCGGCGATGATGGCATGCAATCCTCTGGCGCGGGCGGTGGTGGCATAGTCGCGCAGGCGGTCAGGGGTCCGGTGGGCGGACACGATACGGCACTCATGGGCGATGCCCAGGCGATCCAGCATGGCGGCGGCGTGACGCATCGTGGGCCAGTCCGACTGGCTGCCCATGATGATGCCGACCCGCGCCTGGGGGGCGGTGTTCGTCATCTCAGGCGATATTGTCGGGGATCAGGCGGCTTTCGAGCCAGCTGACCTCGTCCTTGAGCATGAGCTTGCGCTTCTTCAGCCGCTGCAAATGCAATTGATCAGACGGCCCCTGATCGGCCAGACGGGCGATCACCGTGTCGAGATCACGGTGCTCACTCCGCAGTTCATGCAGCTTGCGCAGCAGCGAATCCCGGTCGGTCAGCATGAGCCCACCATAGCATGAAACTTTCTGCCGCGCCCATCCGCCGCGGGGGCGATTTGGCTGGTTTCGTGTGTGGCAACGGCGTTACGCTGCCCTGCCGCTGTCACGACAGTGGCGGTGTGCGACCAACCGGTAGTCAACGGAGGTACAACGCTCATGAGCTATTCGACCCGTCTCGATGCCCTGAAACAGCGTCACGCTTCACTCGAAACCCGCATCCATGACGAGGATACCCGACCCCGCCCCGACCCCATGGCGTTGACCCGATTAAAGCTTGAGAAGCTGCATCTGAAAGAGGAAATGGAGAAGCTGCTCGCTTTGGTGGATTAAGGACTAAGCTGCCTCATCCGCTTCCGGCGGCGGGGGCAGCGGCACGGTGCGGCCTTCGCGCTCCAGGCGTTCATTCGCTTGCGCGACGGCCGCATTCAGGTCGCCCTGGCTGCATAGACCCAGGATCACCGGGTCGCGCGGCTTGATATTGGCGCTGTTCCAATGCGAACGGTCGCGGACCTTCTGAATGGTCTCTTTGGTGGTCCCCATCAGCTTACCGACCTGCGCTTCCGAGAGCTGCGGGTAGTTGCGCAGCAGGAAGGCGATGCCGTCCGGGCGGTCATTGCGCTTGGCCACGGGGGTATAGCGCGCGCCGCGCAGGCGCTTCGGGGCCGGCAGGTTGCTCGCGATCAGCTTCAGCCGGGCGTTCGGGTCCGCTTCACAGCGGGTGATATCGGCGGCGGTGACCTGGACATTGGCGACCGGGTCGTAGCCGACAATGCCCTGCGCGACCTCACCATCGGCGATGGCCTGCACCTCAAGCGGATGCATGCCGCAGAAATCGGCGATCTGCGTGAAGGTCAGCGCGGTCTTTTCGATCAGCCACACGGCGGTGGCCTTGGGCATCAGCGGCAAGGACATGGCATGTTACTTTCTGGGGCGCACAAGGATGGGTACACCGGGCCAGGCCGCGGGCACGGCAAGGCGCGGGGTATCGCAAGCCCCCCGCCCGGGGTCAAGCAGTTTACACGCCCTTTTCACCATAGGACCCCAGCGCTCAGCCACTATGATGCTGTAACACCAGGGATGAGGAGTGAATGCCATGGCGATGGATGAGGACTTGCCGCTCCGCAAGCGGATGCGTTTGGAGAAATTGGTGCTCGATACGCTCGGTATCGATGAGCTGCGGGACTATATTGGCGAATTGCAGGAAGAAATCGCGCGGGTCGAGGCGGATATCATCCGCAAGAACAGTCATCGCAGCGCCGCCGACGCTTTCTTCAAGCGGCCCTGATTCAATCGAGGCGAAATAAGAAAATGGGGGAGCACGCTGGCTCCCCCAGGTCTTACAGGGTTCAGGCTGCCTGTGTGGCGGGCGCGGCGGCCGGGTCATTGGCGATCGCCGCCTGTGTGGTGCCGCCGATCGCGATGCGGCGCGGCTTCAGCGACTCGGGCACCACGCGCTTCAGCCCGACATGCAGCAATCCATTCCGCACATCGGCCCCTTCGACCACGATATGGTCAGCCAGGGTGAACCGGCGCTCGAACGCGCGCCCGGCGATGCCGCGAAACAGCAGCTCGGTCTTGGGGCTTTCCGACGGTACGCGCCCGGATACGAACAGCGCGTTGTCCTTGACCACGATATCGAGATCCTCTGGACGGAATCCCGCCACGGCCACGGCCACGGTCAGGCGGTAGGTGTCCTCACCGGTTTTCTCGATATTGTACGGGGGATAGTTGGCTTCGGTTGCCGAAGCCGCGGTGTCCGCGAGGCGAGCCAAACGGTCGAAACCGATGGCGGTACGGAACAGCGGAGAGAAATCGAACGTCGTCATGGGAAACCTCCTGCGATAGCAAGGTCAACATCTGAGGCCGCCCGGAATGGGCCGACCCTGGCTTAGTCTCCGAAACCCCGATGGGCATTCCGGATGAAAGCGAGATGGGAAGCGTGACCGCTGTCGTCAAGAGGTATGGGGTGCGCGGTAACGCGCACCCGAACCGGTTTTTTACGCCTTGAGGCCGAGACCCGCGAAGCGCTTGTTGAACTTGGCCACCTGACCGCCGGTGTCCATCATCCGCTGCACGCCGGTCCAGGCCGGATGCGATTTCGGGTCGATGTCGAGGCGCAGCGTGTCGCCTTCCTTACCCATGCAGGACCGCGTCGTGTAGGTCGTGCCGTCGGTCATGATGACGTTGATCGTGTGGTAGTTGGGGTGAATGCCCGGCTTCATGGTCTGTCGTCCCGTTGAAAGATGGCGCGAACGATCCCGACCGGTCGCGCGAAGGGGCGGCATATAGCGGGTGAACGTGTCAGGCTCAAGGGGGACGTTCCCGCGGGGCGATCATGGGCTCGATTTCATGCCCGAATCCATGGACCATCCCGCCCGGACGCCGTATCAGGACCTATCCGGCGGAGACCTCTGAAACCCATGCTCAAACGCCTGCTTGTCCGTCTGGTCGATGCCAGCCGCCGGAATGCCGCGCTCGTCTTGTTGGGTGCGGCGTTGCTTGCTGGCTTCTCCGGCTTGTTCGCCGCCGGGCATCTTGGGGTCAGCACCGATACGGATCTTATGTTCGCGCCCAGCCTGCCCTGGCGGCAGCGGGCGGTGGCGATGGATAAGGCCTTCCCCCAATTCCGCGACCTGCTGGTCGCGGTCATCGACGCGCGCGAACCGGAAGAAGCCGAGGCCACCGCTGCCGGGCTCGCCGCCGCGCTCGCCGCCGACACCACCCATTTCAGCACCGTCCGCCGCCCCGACGCGCTGCCCTTCTTCCGTAAAGAGGGCTTGCTGTTCCTGGAGCCGAAGCAGCTGTCCGATCTCATGGATCAGACCATCGACGCGCAGCCGTTCCTGGGGCAGCTGGTGGCCGATCCCACGGCGCGTGGGCTCTTCGCGGCTTTATCCTTGCTGGGGATGGGTGCTGCGCGCGGGGAAGCCGATCTGACGCCGTATTTGGCCGCGATCAACGGGTTTCATCTGGCGATGGCCGACGTGCTCGCCGGCACGGCGCGCCCTTTGTCATGGCAGAAGCTGCTGAGTGGCGGGCTGAGTGAACTGGCTGGTCCGTACCGCTTCGTGCTGGCGCAGCCGCGGCAGGATTTCGGGGCGCTGCAACCGGGCGGAGATGCGACCGACGTGATGCGCGCCGCGATCGCCCAACTGGAGTTCGTGAAAGCGGGTTCGGCGCATGTGCGCATCACCGGGCAGGTCGCGCTGGCCGATGAGGAATTCGCCACCGTCGCCGAAGGTGCCGTGACCGGCCTAATCGGCAGCGTGGTGCTGATCTCCCTCTGGCTGTTCCTGGCGGTGCGCAGCCTGCGTTTGATTGTACCGATTCTTCTGACACTCGGCCTCGGGCTCATGCTGACGGTCCTGTTCGCAGCCGTCGCGGTCGGCACGCTCAATCTGGTCTCGGTCGGATTCGGGGTGCTGTTCGTCGGCATCGCCGTTGATTTCGCCATCCAGTTTTGCGTCCGCTATCGCGAGAACCGCCATGCCACCGGCGATCTGGCCATGGCGATGCGCGATACGGCGGCGCAGGCCGGGGATCAGATTCTGGTTGCCGCCGCCGCCACCGCGGCCGGGTTTCTGGCTTTCGTGCCGACCGATTTCTCGGGTGTGGCGGAGTTGGGGCTGATCGCGGGCTTTGGCATGCTGATCGCGTTTGGTTGCACGCTGGGCTTTCTGCCCGCCGCGATCACGCTGTTCCGCCCGCGGGGGGAAGCCGCGGAGATCGGGTTTGCCTTCGCTCGTGGCCTCGACCCGCTGATCGCCCGGCGCTGCCGGCCGATCCTGGCCGTGTTCCTGCTGCTGGCGGTGGTGGCCGGTGGATTGTCGCCGCGGCTGGCTTTCGATTCCGATCCGCTGAACACCAAGAACCCGGATACCGAGGCGATGCGGGCTTTGCGCGATCTCATCGCCAATCCGCTCACCAATCCCTATACCATCGACATCCTGGTACCTTCGATCAAAGACGCCCGGGCGCTGACGGCGCGGTTGCAGCAAGTGCCGACGGTGTCGGGCGTGCTGGGGATCGCCACCTTCGTGCCCGCTGACCAGGGGGACCGTCTGGCGGCGATCGCGGATGCGAACACCATCCTGGCCCCGACCATCGCGGTGCGCGGGGCGGCGGCGCCGATCAGCGCGGATCAGGTGCGGCTGGCGGCCAAAAGCGCGCTGTCGCAAATCGACCCGGCCTTGCCCAAACTGGCGGCGGACCATCCGCTGGCCGCCATCGCGCATGACCTGCGGCAATTGGCCAAAGCGGACGATTCAATGGCGATGGCAGCCAATGCCGCCCTGACCCGGTTCTTGCCGGACCAGCTCGATAATCTCCGCACCGCCCTGAGCGCGGAGCCGCTGACGCTGGACGCGCTGCCGCCGGAATTGACCCGTGATTGGCTGCTTCCGGATGGCCGGACCCGGATCCAGGTGCTGCCCACGGACGCGGCCCGCACCAGTGCCGGCCTGCGGGCCTTCGTGAATGACGTGACCGCGATCGCACCGGAGGCGGGTGGCTCCGCCGTGACCATCCTGGCAACCGCCGCCACCATCACCAGCGCCTTTCGATCCGCCGCGATCGGCGCCTTGATGGCGATCACGCTGATTCTGCTGGTGACGCTGCGGCGATTCGCGGATGTGCTGCTGGTTCTGGCGCCGTTGCTGCTATCGGCCTTGCTGACGCTGCTCGTTGTAGTCGTGCTGCCCCTGCCTTTGAACTTTGCCAATATCATCGCCCTGCCGCTGCTGCTGGGGGTTGGCGTGTCATTCAACATCTACTTCGTGATGAACTGGCGGGCGGGGCAACGCGGCCCGCTGGGTTCGGCGACCGCGCGTGCGATCGTGTTCTCGGCGCTGACCACCGCGACGGCGTTTGGGTCCCTGGCGCTGTCGATGCATCCCGGTACCGCCAGCATGGGCACGCTGCTCCTGATCAGCCTCGGCTGCACGCTGCTGGCCAGTCTGGTGTTCATTCCGGCGCTTCTGGCGGCATTATCGGCCGGGGACTGAATTATCCACAGGCCTGTGGAACATGGGGAGAACGCCCCCGGTAAGCCATTGTATTCTGTTGGAAGTCTGGCCGATGGGCTAGAACAGGGCATGCGCGAGGCGGGCGCGTTGCGTGTCCTTCTTGCCACAGCCAGCACGCTGAATTCGCGCATCTAGTGGCGGAGCAGTCAGAATCCTGCCATATATTGTTCATAGCGAATCCGGCCCGCATCCGCAGGACTGTTCGCGGATGTAGATACAAACGGGAGGCCGATGTGCTTGACGCAGTCCAAATGCCAGGTCGCCATCAGGTGCGGGTCGATCGATCCCGGGATGTGTTGCTGACCGATTTCGGCCGGGCGACGCTGACGGACCGGTATCTCATGCCGGGTGAGGAATTCCAGGATCTGTTTGCACGGGTTGCCTCTTACTACGGCGATGATACCGCCCACGCGCAGCGTATCTACGATTACATGAGCAAGCTCTGGTTCATGCCCGCGACCCCGGTGTTGTCGAACGGTGGCACCCAGCGCGGCTTGCCGATCAGTTGCTTCCTCAATGAAGCATCGGACAGCCTGGAAGGGATTCTGGGCCTCTGGAATGAGAATGTCTGGCTCGCCTCCAAGGGCGGCGGCATTGGGTCTTATTGGGGTAATCTGCGTTCTATCGGTGAAAAGGTCGGGGCTGTCGGCAAGACCTCGGGCGTGATCCCCTTCATCCGGGTGATGGACAGCCTGACTCTGGCGATCTCGCAGGGATCGCTGCGCCGTGGCTCTGCCGCCGTCTATCTGCCGGTCTGGCATCCGGAGATTGAGGAGTTCGTGGAAATCCGCCGCCCGACCGGTGGCGATCCGAACCGCAAGGCGCTGAACCTGCATCACGGCATTCTGATCCCCGACAGCTTCATGCGCGCGGTTGAGGCT
This sequence comes from uncultured Acetobacteraceae bacterium, assembly GCA_903918315.1. Lineage (GTDB taxonomy): Bacteria > Pseudomonadota > Alphaproteobacteria > Acetobacterales > Acetobacteraceae > Rhodopila. Next base: position 25,057 of record CAIXEA010000221.1, read on the forward strand.
GATGAGCAGTGGTCGCTGCTGTCCCCCAAGGACAATGCCGTCGTGCGGTCGATTTCCGCCCGCGGGTTGTGGATTCGCATCCTGACCGCCCGGATCGAAACGGGCGAGCCGTATCTCATCTTCTCCGACCACGTGAACAACGCCCGGCCCGAGCATCACAAGCTGGCGGGGTTGGAGGTCAAGACCTCCAACCTGTGCAGTGAGATCACTTTGCCGACGGGGCGCGATCAGCACGGCAATGACCGCACCGCGGTGTGCTGCCTGGCGTCGCTGAACCTGGAAAACTGGTTCGAGTGGGAGAAGCATCCGACCTTCATCGAAGACGTGATGCGCTTCCTCGACAATGTCCTTCAGGATTTCATCGACCGTGCGCCGCCGGGGATGGAGAAGGCGAAATACTCCGCCATGCGTGAGCGCTCGGTCGGGCTGGGCGTGATGGGCTTCCACAGCTTCTTGCAGGCGCTGAACGTGCCGTGGGAAAGTGTGACGGCCAAGGTGTGGAACAAGCGGATGTTCAAGCACATCCGCGGGCAGGCCGACGTGGCCTCGGTCATGCTGGCGGAAGAGCGTGGGGCGTGCCCGGATGCGGCCGAATACGGCGTGATGGAGCGGTTTTCCCACAAGATGTCGATCGCGCCGACGGCGTCGATTTCCATCATCGCGGGGAATTCCTCCCCGGGGATCGAGCCGATCGCGGCGAATGTGTTCCTGCAGAAGACGCTGTCCGGCAGTTTCTCGGTCCGCAACCGGCATCTGCAGAAGCTGCTGGCCGAACGCGGGCAGGACACGGATGAGGTCTGGTCGTCCATCACCACCACCAAGGGCAGCGTTCAGCATCTGGATTTCCTGACCCAACTCGAAAAGGACGTCTACAAGACCGCCTTCGAGCTGGATCAGCGCTGGATTATCGAACACGCGGCGGATCGGGCGGCCTATATCTGCCAGAGCCAGTCGGTCAACGTGTTCCTGCCGGCAAACGTGCACAAGCGCGACCTGCACCAGATCCATTTCATGGCCTGGAAGCGGGGTGTGAAGTCGCTGTACTACTGCCGCAGCCTGTCGATCGCGCGCGCGGACACGGTCAGCGACAAGGCCGTGGCACCAGCCGCATTCACGGGCATGCTGGCCCCGGCCAATGACATGCAGATGCCGCTTCCCCTGGTGGCCGGACCAATCGCAAGCGGGGCGAACCCGAACGATTACGATGAGTGTCTGGCCTGTCAGTAGGACCTGATGGGGGGATGCTGCATTGACCCGCCCCCGCCCGGCGCCTATCACATGCGAACCAACCACGGGATATCCCCATGCGCAGTGACATCGAATTAAAGGTCTTCTGGCAGCCTGGTTGAACGAGTTGTTTGAAACTCAAGGAGTTTCTCTCGGTCCGTGCGATCGAGTTCGATTCGGTCAACATCCTGGAAGACGCTGAAGGCCTGCCTGAGCTCCGCCGGCTCGGCGCCCGCTCCATCCCCGTGCTGTCGCGCGGCGATGAATGGACGTTCGCGCAGAATATCGGCCATGTCGTCAAGTTCCTCGGCCTGAATGAGGCGACCGGTCCCGCTTTGTCAGCCCCGCAGCTGATCGCGCGGCTCGACCTGTTCCTGGACGCGGCCATCCGCAATGTGAAGCTGATGCCGGATGATCGTCTGGAAACCGAGGTTCCGAACCGTCCTCGCAGCTACCGTGTGCTCAGCCACCATATCTTCCGCATTGCCGAGGTCTTCGTCGATGTCGCGGAAGGGGCGGATCTGACCTACGAGATGCTGGCGGTGACGCCGCCGGACGATATGGCCACCAGCGCGGCCATCTCCGCCTATGGTGAGGACGTTCTCACCCGGCTGCGGGCCTTCTGGGCGGCCAAGGCGGACAAATCCGGCAAGGAGACAGTGCAGACCTATTACGGTCCGCAGCTGCTGCATGAATATCTCGAGCGCTCGACCTGGCACTCCGGTCAGCATGTGCGGCAGTGGTTCATGCTGCTGGGTATGAACGGCGTTACCCCGGATCGTCCGCTCGGTGATGAGGCTTTCGCAAAGCTGCCGATGCCGAGCAGCGTCTGGGACGGTTAAAGCGGGAAGCGTCATCCTCGGGCTTACCCGAGGATGACGCTTCCGCGGTCCCTCACCCAATCGCGACGGAAATCTTCGGCGGGTTCTTGATGGTCTGCAGCACCACGCAATAGCGTTCGGTGGTCTGAATCATCCGCTCCAGCTTGGCCGCATCCGCGTCGCAATCGACATCGAAGCGCAGCGTCACTTCCGTCAGGCCCACCGGGGCGTTGCGGTCGATGGCCAGCGTGCCGCGCGCATCCCAGATGCCCTCCGCGATCACCTTGCCGCCGCGGATGGTCACGCCCATCGCGGTCGCGACCGCGCGCAGGGTGACGCCGGCGCAGCCGACAACCGCCTCCAGCAGCATATCGGCCGAGCAGGCGAGTTCGCCGCTGCCGCCACCGGCCTTGTGCAGGCCCGCGGTGACCTTGCTGTGCCAGCTATCGACCACGATGGCGATGTCGTTGGGGTCGAGGCTGCCCTCGGCCCGGGCTGGGATCAGCGCGGCCTCCGGCTGATCGCGGTACAGTTGCTTCAATGGCGCCTGAATGGCGCGCAGGTCCTCGGCTTTCATTTTGGTCTCCTCGTGATGCGGTCGATTGCGGTTGGCAGAGGTATAGAAGTTCTCTCCGCTCGGCCAGAGTGGCGCTTCGAGTGTGGCGCTTCGAGAGCGGTGCGTCCCGGGCGGCTCTTGCCATGAACCGGTATGGATGGGATCAACTGTCCGCAAAATCGAGGATCGTCATGCCCCTTTCCGGTTACCGTATTCTGCAACGCGGCTCCGGCATCGCGCTGGATTACTGCGGCAAGCTGTTCGCCGATTTCGGCGCCGATGTGATCAAGCTGGAACCGGCGTCCGGCGATCCGCTGCGGACGATGCCGCCGATCGTGGACGGCGGCGAGAGCGGTGTGTTCGCCTGGCTCAACACCAACAAGAAAAGCGTTGTCGAGACGCAGGCGCATATCGACGCGCTGCTGCCGGGGGCTGACGTGCTGCTCGATGCCCGCCCGGCGGCCGACATCGGCGATGATCATGTTCAGCTGTCCCGCGCGAATCCGGGTCTCGCCATCACCGCCATCGACTGGTTCGGCCATCACGGCCCCTATCGCGATTTCAAGGGCACCGAAGCGGTGTGCCGCGCGTTGGGTGGTCTCGTGTCCTTGACCGGCCCGGCGGAGGGCCCGCCCATTCTCGCCACCGAGTGCCAGCAAGGCCCGATTGCCGGCCTGGCCGCGTTCATCGCCACCGCGGCGGGGTTGTACGGGCGGAAGAACGGAGCGCGCAGCGTCAGCGTGAGCATCCATGAAACCGCGGTCAATGTCGCGGAGTATGAGGCCGCGGTCGCCTGGGATGCGGGGCATTCGCGCGCCCGTCCGGGCATCAACCGCTTTGGCCGCAACTATCCCGTCGGCATCTACCCCACCAAAAAGGGTCTGATCGGCGTCACCATCGTCACGCCCGGCCAGTGGCGCGCCATCTGCACCATGCTGGGCATGCCGGATTTGGCGAAAGAGCCGCGCTTTTCGCTGAACACCGACCGCCTTGCGGCCTCCAAGGAGATCGATGCGCTGTTCCAGCCGATATGGGAATCCCGTACGGCGGAGGAATGGTTTGAACTGGGGCTGAAGCACCGCCTGCCGATGGCGGTTGTGCCGACGATGGAAGAGCTGCTTGAGCAAGACGTCCATCGCGCGCGCGGCGCCTTCGTCCCCGTGCGGATCGGCGAGGCCGCGTTCGAGGCGCCGCGCCTGCCGCAGTATCTGACCGCCACCCCACCCCTGGCCGGCGGCACCGCGCCCTTGGCGGGGGAGGATCACCCGATCTGGTCGGTGCCGGCCTATGGCAAACCGTCCGGCCCCGCCCCCGCCGGGCGGGGCGCTTTGGACGGCGTTCGGATCATTGATCTGACCATGGGCTGGGCCGGCCCCACCGCGGCGCGGCATCTGGGCGAACTGGGCGCCGAGATCATCAAGGTTGAGGCCTGCCAGTATCCGGACTGGTGGCGCGGCACGGATCTGCGCGCGTCGTTCATCGCGGAACAGAAATACGAGAAAATCCCGTGGTTCCAACTCATGAACCGCAACAAGCTGGACGTGACCCTGGATCTCGCGAACCCCGAGGGGGTGGCACTGCTGAAGCGCCTGGTCGCCACGGCGGATGCGGTGATCGAGAACTACTCCTCCGAGGTGCTGGGCAAGCTGGGCCTGGATTACAGCGTGCTCAAGGACGTGCGTCCGGGCTTGGTGATGCTGTCGATGCCGGCCTTTGGATCGGGCAATGCCTGGAGCGATTGCCGCGCCTATGGATCCACGTTGGAACATGCGTCCGGCCTGCCCACGCTCACCGGTTCGGCGCATCACCCGCCGGTGATGAACCAGACCGCCTATGGCGATCCCATCGGCGGGTTCAACGCGGCCTCGGCCTTGATGATCGCGTTGCTGCACCAGCAACGGACCGGGCAGGGTCAGAACATCGACATCTCGCAGGTGGAGTGCATGCTGCCGCTGGTCGCCCCGTCCTTGATCGAGCAGTCGGCGTTGGGGTTCGTGTCGCCGCGTATCGGCAACCGGCACCGCCAGCACGTGCCGCATGGCTGCTTCCGGTGCCAGGGGGATGATGCCTGGGTCGCCGTGGCGGTGTGTGACGACGCGCAATGGCGGACGGCGTGCGGCGTGTTGGGGCGCGCCGATCTGGCGCCATTGACGGCGGCGGAGCGGCGGGCGCGGGAGGATGAGCTGGAGTCCCTGATCGCGGCCTGGACCGCGCAACGCCCGGCGGAGGAGGCGATGAACACCCTGCAAGCCTCCGGGATCGCGGCGGGCGTGGCGCGACGGCCGGGGGACCTCGATCATGATCCGCATCTGACCGCGCGCGGCTTCTGGCACCGCCTGGATCGCCCCTTCATTGGCATGCATTGGCAATCGTCCGCGGCCTGGCGGGAAGGGCGGGATGCTTATCCCGTCCGCCGGGTTGCCCCGACCCTGGGGCAGGACAATACGGCGATCCTGGGGGGAATGCTGGGCCTGGACGCGGCGGCGCTGGCGCGCCTGGCGGCGGCCGACATTATCGGCACCGTGCCGAAGCCGCGGCGGGCCCAAGGGGATGTTTGAGGCGATGCGTGAGGGGCGGCGCTGGCTCACCATTAAGTGAACGCTCCATCTTCCTGTATTTAATAGGAAACGATGACATCCCACGTGAGGGCGCGGTTTTACGCCAAAAATATATTGACGGAAACAAACGGGATCGATCACGATAGTTATCGGAGTGCCACAGGAAAATAGAAACCAGGCAGGAGAACGGATCATGGCCGCGGATCAGTTGAACCAGGATGCCGGTGCCCATGGCGGGCAAGGATCGCAGGACGAAAAATTCGTTCGGCTGCTCGACCGGGGAACGTTTACGCCCCTGAGTCTGGCCAATCCTGAAGCCATTTTCGGGGCTCTCGTCGGGGTCGGCGCGGTCGATCCCAAGGCAACCATGGATCAGGGGAGCGACGGTCCCAATGATGACCCGGATCCGCAGGAAAATCCGCGTATCCCCGCCGGCTACACCTATTTCGGTCAGTTCATCGACCATGATCTGACCTTCGACACCACCTCGACGCTCGATAACAAAGAGCAGCGTCCTAATAACGAACGCACGCCGCGACTGGACCTCGACTGCCTCTACGGGCTCGGGCCCGCCAGCGCGCCGTTCATGTATGATGGCGCGACCGGCAAGCTGCTCACCAACACCGCGCATCCCTATGACCTGCCGCGCGCCGGCAACGACCGGGCGATCATCGGGGATCCGCGCAACGACGAAAACGCGATGGTCTGCCAGATTCAACGCGGTTTCATCAAATTCCACAACGCGGTCGTCGACGCCCAGAATCCTGGGGGCGTGAAGGACGCGACGGCCGCGTTCAAAGCGGCGCAGCGTGAGGTTCGTTGGACTTATCAGAGCGTCATTCTCAACGATTACCTCGCCCGTGTGGTCCGGACCGATGTTCGGGACGGGTATCTCAACGCGACCGGCGTTCAGGGCCACTTTCAGCTCTATGGGCGGGATAAATGGGACGCGTTGCCGTTGGAATTCACGGCGGCGGCCTATCGGTTTGGGCATTCCATGATCCGCAACGCCTATCGGCTCAATCAGGGGCAACCGGCCCCGCAGAGAATTTTCGATGGCGAGAACGAGCGGGTGGACTCCCTGGTTGGGTTCGGCTCGCTGGATCCGGGGCACCAGGTTGATTGGACGCTGCTGCTCCCCAATCCCAACGTGGCCGATACCGCGCCGGGACAGGCGCCCGCCCGCAATGACCACAGCGGTAAGGATCGCCTCCAGTTCGCCTATAAAATGGATACCAATATCGTGAACCCGCTGTTGCAACTGCCCACGGCGATAGCGGGTCAGTTGCCGGGCGGGCACCCGTTCCGGGCTTTGGCGGCCCGCAATCTGATGCGTGGCTACAATTTCAGGCTTCCGTCCGGACAGGATGTGGCCTGTGCGCTCGGCATTCCGGTGCTCGGTGCCAAGGATCTGGTCATTCGCACGCCGGCTGATGCGCCGAAGCATTGGAAGCCCTTCGCCGACATTCCCGGAATTGATGCGGAGTCCGCCGCCGCTCTGACGGCTGCCACGCCGCTTTGGCTCTATGCTCTGATGGAGGCGCAGGCGGGTATCCCACGAGATGTTGGTTTTGATGACGATCAGATACTGCCGCATGTCACGACCGCGCTGGGGCCCGTCGGTGGGCGCATCCTGCTGGAGGTGTTTTATGGCATCCTGATTGCCGATGATGAATCGGTGCTGGCCGATCCGGGGTCGGAAGACTGGGTGCCGCTGGCCAATCCTGATCGCAACAAGCTGACCCTGTGGGACATTCTGAAATACGCGGGGGAGATACCGTGATCCGCGCAAGGCTTGGCAGCCGGAAACCGCGGGTCTAGCGTCCGGGTATGGCCAAACTCATTCTGACCGGCGACGTCAACCTCATGAACGTCACCGACCCCGGGACGCCCTTCGTTCGGGTGGCGGCGGCGTTCAGCGCGGCGGACCTGGTGTTTTCCAACCTGGAGTGCTGCCTCTATGCCCCGCCGCAGGCGCAGTCCTTTCATAACGAAGGGTTCTTCGCTGATCCGGACGTCGCGTCGGCCGCCCTGCGCCGCGCGCCGATCGGCGTGGTCGGGATCGCCAATAACGTGAACTACGGGGAGGCGGCGATCCTGTCCTCCCTGAAGTATCTGGATCAGGCCGGTATCCCCCATACCGGCGCCGGCGCCAATGCGGCGGAGGCCAAGGCGCCGGCGGTGATCGAGCGTGCGGGGGTGCGGTTCGGCTTCGTCCAGCGGAGCTCGGTCTACTGGCCGACGAACCATGAGGCGGGGCCGCATGATCCCGGCATCGCGGTGATCCGGGGCAACACCGCCTATCAGGTGCCGTTGCACAAGACCCGGCCCGAGATCCCGCCGATGAACCGCCCGGGAATTCCCCCGATTATCGTCACCTGGGCGGAACCGTCCTATCTGACTGCCTTCGCCGAGGACATCAAGGCCCTGAAATCACGGGCTGATATCGTGGTGGCATCCTGCCACTGGGGCCTCGGCAAGGATGTGCTGCAATACATGCGCGACATCGCCCACGCCGCCATCGACGCCGGTGCCGACATCGTCGTCGGGCATGGGCCGCATTATGCGCTGGCGGTCGAGGTCTACCGCGGCAAACCGATCTTCTATGGCCTGGGCAGCTTTTCCTTCCACACCGGCCATGGCGGCCGCGCCCACGGCAACTGGATCGGCATGATGCCCCGCGTCGAGGCGAACAAGACCGGGATCGAAGGCGTCACCTTCCAGTTCGTCCGCCATAATGCCGCCAATGAGACGGTGCTTTGCCCCCTGGGTGAGGAATTGGCGGAACTGCACGACATCCAGACCCGCAGCGCCCCCTACGGCACGCGGTTCACCCCGGAGGGCGATCAGGTCCGCGTCACCCTGTCAGACGGGTAGACCGCCTGGCGTCAGGCCAGTAACAGCACCCCGAGGCAAATCCCGCCGAACAGGAAGCAGTAATACGAGAACGGCGCCAGCGCCCAGGAGTCATGCCCCCGGAAATAGCGCATCAGGAACCAGGTGCTGGCCCAGGCGGTGATGCCCGAGACGACCGCCGCGACCACCGAAAGTGTGAACATCCCCGGTTCCACACCAGCATGCAGCAGTTTCGGCACTTCCAGCGCCGTCGCCCCAAGAATGATCGGCGTGGCGATGAGGAAGGAGAAATGCGCCGAACCCTCATGATTGATGCCGCGCAAGAGCCCGCCGACGATCGTGGCGCCGGAGCGCGACAGACCCGGGATCAGCGCCAGGCACTGAAACAGCCCGATCACCAGCGCATCCATCCGGGTGAGGGAGGACAACGCCCGCACGCCCACTCCGGCGCCGCGCAATTTTTCACCGAACAACAGCAGGAAGCCGTTTGCGATCAGGAATGAGGCGGCGATGACCGGCGATCCGAACAGCCCGCGCACCAGCTTCTCCAGCGCGAAGCCGACGATGACGGCGGGAATGGTGGCAATGATGACCAGCAGCGTGACGCGCCGCGCCTCGCTGACCATGTGGGCCTCACCCAGGCCGAGCGTGCCGGTGATCAGCGTCCACCAGTCGCGCCAGAAGAAGCCGAGCAGGGCGACCGCCGTGCCGACATGCAGCATGACCAGGAAGGGCAGGAATTCGTGGGATCGCTGATTGATGCCGGTGTGCAGGACCGCCGGCAGCACCACCGCGTGGCCGAGGCTGCTGACAGGAAAAAGCTCCGTCGCGCCTTGCAGAATGGCGATCAGGATCGATTGCAAAGCGGTCATGCGGGGTCCAGTCCGAATCGGTCGTCGCGGCCCAATGTATGGACCCGCCAGCGCGCGGGCAAACGCAGACTTTTCCGTCTGTGGCTAGCTCGTGATCTGTCCGGTGTTTGTAGCTCGTGACGTGTCCGGTCATCTGCCCTGTGAGGAACGGGGGCACAGATGGACCGGGCACGCATTCACGAAGGGATCCGTCGGATGCGTTTTTCCGATGTGTTGGA
>CAIXEA010000222.1 GCA_903918315.1 uncultured Acetobacteraceae bacterium
CGCGGATCAACCCCGGGGGTACAAGTGCGGGGAGCCTCAGGGCCTGAGAAGGTCTGAATTGCCCCTTTACTAGAAGGGCAACTGAACCGCCCCGGGATTGCCGGAGGCTGTTTGTGTCAAATCACGCGGCGATCTTCACGTTGTTGGGTTGGTGGTAAAACCTTTCTTCAGCCTCGGCTGGCGGTATGCTGCCGATCGGCTCCAGCAGGCGGCGGTGGTTGAACCAGTCGACCCATTCGAGGGTGGCGAACTCTACCGCCTCGAATGATCGCCAAGGGCCACGCCGATGGATTACCTCCGCCTTGTAAAGCCCGTTGATGGTCTCGGCGAGCGCGTTGTCATAACTGTCGCCGACACTGCCAACCGAAGGCTCGATCCCTGCGTCGGCCAGGCGCTCGGTATAGCGGATGCTGACATATTGCGATCCGCGGTCCGAATGATGCACCAGGCCGTTCGCCCGCAGCGGACGCCGTTCGTGGAGCGCCTGCTCCAGCGCATCGAGGACGAAGCCGGCATGCGCTGTCCGGCTCACCCGCCAGCCAACAATCCGCCGGGCGAAGGCGTCGATGACAAAGGCCACGTAAACGAATCCGCTCCAGGTGCTGACATAGGTGAAGTCCGACACCCAAAGACGGTTCGGTGCCGGCGCCTGGAACTGACGGTTGACGTGATCACGCGGGCAAGGCGCAGCCTTGTCGGCAATCGTCGTGCGCGGCTTTCGGCCGCGGATAACGCCTTGTAATCCAGAAACTTTCATCAGCCGCGCCACGGTGCAACGCGCGACATCGAAGCCTTCGCGCCGCAACTGCCGCCATATCTTGCGCACGCCATAGACATGGAAGTTCTGCTCGAAGACCCGGCGAATCTCGCGCCTCAGAGTCGCGTCACGCTGCGCCCGCGCCGATAGCCGTGTCGGATCAACGCGTGTCGCAACATGGGCGTAATAGGTCGATGGGGCGATCGGCAGCACCTTGCAGATCGGCTCGACCCCATATGCCCGGCGGTGATCGTCAATGAAGGCGATCATGGCTTGAACCGGCGGTCGAGCTCCGCCTGGGCAAAATACGCCGACGCCTTGCGTAGGATCTCGTTGGCCTGGCGCAGCTCTCGGTTCTCGCGTTCCAGCGCCTTCAGCTTCGCCGCCACGTCCGAAGGAATACCGGGAGCGCGGCCGCTGTCACGATCGGCCTTCTTGACCCAGTCCAGCAGCGTGTGCGGCGAACAGCCAATCTTGCCCGCTATCGACTGCGCCGCAGACCAGCGCGACGGGTGCTCACCCTCATGCTCCAGCACCATCCGCACCGCGCGCTCACGCACCTCAGGAGAAAACTTGTTCGTTGTCTGGCTCATCATGGCTCCATCCTATTTGGGAGTTGGAGCCTCCGGCAAACCCGGGGCGGTTCACAACGTCTTCTGGCGCCGCCGCGATGCGCTATTTATTCGGCGTCCCGCCAAGCCCCAGATAATATTCCAGTGCCGTATGGAATCGCTGTGGACCGATCTCATTCTCACCTATCAACAACGTCCTGTTCGCCTCGGTATTGAAACCGAGCTGGATTTGCTTTCCACCGCGGTAGTCTTCTTCGGGTACCACGTAGTTGAAGACCCTGATCGCCTCGGCAACCTGTTCCTTTTCGGCGTCAGTTTCCGGGATCCGGGGGTAGATGTGATTGTGCACCGAATAACACGTATCGACCGTTGGGCCGGGGAAAACCTGTGAGACCATCCCACCGTATTTGGTGATAGCGAAGGAATTGTTCGGAAAAACGAACTTTATATCAACGACACCCTGGGAAGGCTTCCACTCAGTTTGTGGTTTATCCAGCATCACAAAAATGTTGCTTGTAGGAACCGACACGCATTGATGCGGGCCAAACTCATGGCCCCCGAACGCATCGCCGACCATTATGTTGTTCATGATCCGCGAGGCGAGCGTCGTCGGATGGAGAGTCGCGATGTGGTAAAACTCGATATAGCCCTCCATCGCTACCTTCCAGTTGGGTCCTTCCACTCGGTTCTGGGCCAACATGTGCCAAGTTTCGAGGCGAAACGAACGAATTTCCTCCAGCATTTCGCCC
>CAIXEA010000223.1 GCA_903918315.1 uncultured Acetobacteraceae bacterium
CTCGCGTCGAGCAATGCTTCGGCAAACTCAAACGGTTCAAGCGGGTCGCTATGCGCTGTGAGAAGACCAAGCGAAACTACGAGGCATTCGTGTCATTGGCCTGTGTGTTTGTCTTGATCAAATCCGTCCACACGGCCTAATCCCGCGGGACGCGAAAACCTTGACCATTCTCCGCCTACTGGCCGACGATCTGACCGGGGCGCTCGACAGCGCCGCGCGCTTCGTCCCCCTTGTCGGGACGATCACCGTCGTTTGGTCCGGTCTGCCTCCGGCCGGGTCGGTCGCGATAGACAACGGCACCCGCGATCTCCCACCCACGCTATTCAAGGCCGCCGCGTCTCAATGGCTAAACGCCTTCGACGGCGCTGATATCGCCTTCATGAAGATCGACAGCCTGCTACGCGGCCATGTCGCGGAGGCGCTGGTAGCAGCGCTGCCCGGTTTCGACCATTGCATCGCCGCCCCTGCGTTCCCCTTCCAAAACCGCATCACCCGCGCCGGGCGGCAGTGGGTCCGGGACGGTGAGTCGTGGCGTTCTGTCGGCCCCCTCGCGCTGCCGGTGCCCCTGCGCGACGCAGAAACCGAGGCCGATCTGGATGCAATCGTGCGGCAGGGACTGGGGCTGAGTGGGCGGGTGCTGTGGGTCGGAACCGGGGGGCTGGCCGGGGCCCTGGCCGGCCATCAGCCGGTGCCTTGCCCACCGCTGCCATCCCCGATCCTCGCTCTGATCGGCACCGATCACCCGGTGACCCAACGCCAGTTGACGGTCGCGGCGGCATGGCATCGCCAGGTCGATGACAAGGCGCCCCTGGCATACCCCGCCGCCCTGACGGTCGCGCTGCCATCCGGCACCCCGCGCGAAATAGCCGGCGCCCGCATCGTGCGGCGCTTCGCCGAGACGTTGTCCCGCCCCCCGCGGCCTGGCACGCTGTTCGTAACCGGCGGCGCCACGTTGCGTGGGCTCTGTGACGCGCTTGGCGCCACGTCGCTCCTGGTCGATGGCGAAATCGAGCCGGGCGTACCGATGTCAATACTTCAGGGTGGGGACTGGCACGGCCAACGCATCGTCTCCAAATCCGGCGCCTTCGGTGCCCCCGATCTTCTTATGCGGCTGCTGGGGGCAGCGGGCTGAGCCATTCTCTGCTATGGAAGTGCCAACCAAACCAACGGAGTCCGTTCCATGCGCCTCGGCGTGATGCTTCCCCTGCACGATATCGGCGGCGATCCTGCCGTCATGCGCGACTTCGTCCACGCGACGGAGGCGCAGGGCTATACCAATCTCGGCCTGGCTGATCACGTGCTGGGCGTGAACGTCGCGACGCGGCCGGATTGGGGAGATCGCAACACGTCGGCCGATCTGTTCCACGACCCGTTCGTGTGCTTCGCCTATCTGGCCGGCCTCGCGCGCCCGACGACCGAATTTTCCACGCAGGTGCTGATCCTGGCGCAGCGCCAGGCGGTGCTGGTGGCGAAGCAGGCGGCCAGCCTGGATGTGATCACCGGCGGCCGCTTCCGCCTGGGTGTCGGCGTGGGCTGGAATCCGGTGGAGTTCACCGGCCTGAACGAAAATTTCTCCAACCGCGGCCGCCGTTCGGCGGAGCAGGTGGAGGTGATGCAGAAACTCTGGGCGGCGGATCACGTCACATTCGAGGGCCGCTGGCACAAGATCGAGGACGCCGGCATCAACCCCCGCCCCGCCAGCGGCCGGGTTCCGGTCTGGTTCGGCGGCCACGTGCCGCAAACGCTGGAGCGCATTGCCACTCTGGGCGATGGCTGGATCATGAACGCTTACCCACCCGGCGACGCGGCCTTGGCCGAACTGGCGAAGCTGCGCGCGTTGGCGGCGAAAGCCGGCCGCGCGCCGGATGCGATCGGGATCGAGGTCTGGACCTCCGCCGGCGCCGGCACGCCAGAGGAATGGCGTGAGGAGGCCAAGTTCTGGAAGGCCGCCGGCGCCACGCACCTGACCCTGACCAACACGTTCCAACGCCGCCATCATCGCCGCATCGCCGGCAAGACGGTAGCAGACCATCTGGCGGCGCAGCAGGCGTATGCGGATGCGGTGAAGGACGTGCTGTGAGCGGGCTGCCGCCCTGCCTCGGGATTACGATGGGCGATCCGGCTGGCGTCGGGCCGGAGATCATTGTCAAAGCCGTCCGCCGCCTGAAACCCCGGCTTGATGCCGGGGACCTCCGGCTGCTGGTGATTGGCCATCGCTCGGCATTGCGTGCGGCGCAGGTCGTGCTGGACGATCATCTGGATTTTCCCGATTTCGACGGGTCGGCCAACGCGCCCGCCCTCGCGATGCATGCCGCCAGCGAGGAACGATCCCCGATCCGGTTCGGGCATATAGATCCAGAGGGCGGGCGCTTCGCCTATCTGGCGGTGGAACGCGCGGTGCGCCTCGCCGAGGCCGGGCGCATCGACGGCATCGTCACCGCGCCGCTGAACAAAGAGGCGCTGAACCGCGCCGGTTACAAATATGCCGGGCATACCGACATGCTGGCGGACCTGACGGGGACCAAAAGCTCCTACATGCTGCTGGCGCATGGCGACATGCGGGTCACCCATGTCACCACCCATGTGGCGCTGGAAGACGTCCCCAGACTGCTGACGCCAGAGCGGCTGCGTCGGACCATCGACATCACGTATCAGGCCATGCTCGACCTTGGCATCGAGAAGCCCCGCATCGCCATCGCCGCCCTCAACCCGCATGCGGGGGAAGGCGGGCTATTCGGCCGCCAGGATATCGAGGTCAGCACCCCCGTGATCGCCCAATGCCGGGCGGAGGGGATGGACATCCAGGGCCCCATTCCCGGCGACACCGTGTTCGTGAAGCTGCGCGCGCGGCAGTATGACGCGGTGGTGGCGATGTATCACGACCAAGGCCATATCCCTGTGAAATTGTTGGGATTTAACATCGATACGGCCACCGGGGTCTGGCAGGCACTGTCTGGGGTGAACATCACGCTGGGATTGCCGGTCATTCGCACGTCCGTCGACCACGGCACCGCCTTTGATATCGCGGGAACCGGCGTCGCGAACGAGGACAGCCTGATCGAAGCCATAGACTACGCCTTGCGGCTGGCCGCGGTAAAAAAGTTTCGATTAGAACATTGATCTGTATCAATGCCGTCCCGTTATCCTTGTCACAGGTTTACTGAGACAAGGAGGTTACGATGAGCCATCGCGATATGGCGGAAATCATCCGCCACCAAATCCCCCTCGCCGTCCGGCCAGACACCAGCGTTCAAGAGGCCTGCAAACGCATGTACGCCCGCAAGGTCGGCGCCGCCCTCGTCACCAATGCCAACGGCATCCTGCTTGGGATCTTTACCGGCCGCGACGCGGTCAGGGTGCTTTCGCGGGGCCGCGACCCAGCCACCCTTGAGGTGCGGCAAGTCATGACGAAATCCCCCGATACCATCACCCCACGCGCACATGCCATTGAGGCGCTTCGCATGATGCGCGACGGCGGCTTTCGGCATCTGCCGGTGGTGGATGACGGCAATGTTCTCGGCATCGTCTCGCGCGGCGATTTCCGGGGGCTCGAACATGATCGCCTTGATGAGGAAACCGGCATCTGGGAACGCATCGGCTGACCATCAGCCTTCTCCATTCGTCATCCCGGGACGCGCCCAAAGCCATGCTATGACGCCGCCATGGGGCAGGCATCGACTCGTGGCATCTTTCTGGGCGTGCTGGCCTATGGGCTGTTCTGCGTCCATGACGCCGAGGTCAAATGGCTGGTCGCCTCCACCCCGGTCTGGCAGGTGCTGTTCTTCCGCAGTGTGATCGTGCTGACCGGGACGATCGCGATCGGGCGTGGCCGGTTGCTGCGACGCGCCGTTGTCAGCCCGCTCAAATGGCAACTCGCCGGGCGCGCCGTTCTGATGCTGACGGCCTGGCTTTGCTATTACACCGCCTCCCGCAGTCTGCCCCTGGCGCAGTTGCTGACGCTGTATTTCGCCGCTCCGCTGATCATTACCCTGCTAGCGGCGCGCATGCTCAACGAGCATGTGACCCCCGCGCGATGGGGTGCCGTGATCATCGGGTTCGCCGGTGTGCTCTGCGCGTCCGATCCGTTCGGCGTCACCGCTTCATTTCCCACTTTGCTGGTGCTGATCGCCTCGGTGCTATGGGCCTACGGGATCGTGCTGATGCGCCGCATCGCGCGGCAGGAATCGTCGCTGCTGCAAATGCTGTTCAGCAACGCCTTGTTCATGGTCGGAACCGGCGCGGCCAGCGTCGTCACATGGCACACTCCAACAGGCTTTGAAGTGCTTCTGGCGCTGGGGGTCGGCCTGTTCGGCGGGCTGGCCCAGTTCTCCGTGTTCGAGGCCGCGCGCCTGGTACCGGCCTCGGTACTGGCGACCGTGGAGTATTCCGCGCTGCTCTGGGCCTTCCTGCTGGGCTACGCGATCTGGCGAGACATCCCGGTACCCGGGGTATTCCTCGGCGCCGCGCTGATCGTCGCGGCGGGCGTGTTGCTGGTGGTGACGGAGCGGCGGCGGCGGACGCAACCCCGCTGACATCGAGCCACCGGCCCCACTGGAACAGCCGATCCGGTCGTGACACAGTCCGACCTGTCCATCGAAGGGGAGAAGCACCATGAAACCGATCGTCGCCGTCATCGCACCCGGCATGATGGGCAGCGTCGTCGCTAACCGCCTGACGGATCATGGGCTGGCCGTTCGCACCATCCTGACCAACCGCAGCGCCGCCACCATCGCCCGCGCCAAAGCGGCCGGCATGATCGATGCCACGGATGAGGAAATCGCCGCCTGCGACTTCATCCTTTCCATCGTTCCCCCCGGCGAGGCGATCGGCCTGGCGCAGAAACTGGCCCCGGCGATGCGCGCGGCCAACAAGAAGCCCATCTATGTGGACTGCAACGCGGTGGCCCCGGACACGGTGGCGGAGATCGCTGCCATCGTACGCGATACCGGTGCGGTCTTCGTCGATGGTGGCATCATCGGCCCGCCGCCTGAACCGGATTCGAAGAACACCCGCATTTACCTGGCTGGCGATGACGCCGCGCGCGTTACGATATTGGAGCAGTTTGGCCTGTCCATGCCGGTCCAGCCGGGCCCCATTGGGGCCGCCTCGGCGATGAAGATGTCGTATGCCGGGATTACCAAGGGCTTCACCGCACTCGGCGCGGCGATGATGCTGGCCGCCACCCGCGCGGGCACCGCCGATTCGCTGATCGCTGAAATGCAAATCAGCCAACCCGCATTATTCGGCTGGCTCACCCGGCAGATGCCAAAAATGCCATCCAAGGCCTATCGATGGGTCGCGGAGATGGAGGAAATCGCCGAATTCGTGGGCGAGGATCCCGCTGGCCAGCAATTCTACCTGGCTGCCGCGCAACTGTACGAACGGATCGCAGCCGATCTGGAGGGACCGCAGCAGGAAGTGGGTGCGCTGAACGCCTTCTGCGCCAGGAAGGGTTAACATCATGGTCCGGGGCATTCACCGCTACCCACCCGTCGATGGAGTCATCTACGGGATTCCCCTGGCAGAAGCGCTGGCAGAGGAGATCAAACGCCTCGACGCCGGAGCGGTCTATGTGATGGCCAGTGGCACGCTCGCCCGGCAGACCGGTGTGATGGACGACGTCCGCTCTATCCTCGGCAATCGCCTCGCCGGTGTCTGCACCAGGATCGGCGCCCACACGCCCCGCATCGACGTCGTGGCCGCGGCCAATGAGGCTCGGGCCGCCAAGGCCGATGTCCTGCTTACCGTCGGCGGCGGCTCGGTGACCGACGCGGCCAAAATGGTTGGGCTGTGCCTGGGCAATGACGTCACCACCCCCGATCAACTGGACGCGTTCGCGGCGGTCATCACGCCGGAGGGCAAGACCGAACGCCCGCCTGTCAAGCCGCCCGGGGTGCGATCGATCGCCGTGCCGACCACGCTATCGGCCGGGGAGTTCACCTGGTTCGCCGGCTGCACGGACACCGTCAACCACCGCAAGCAAAGCTACGGGCACGGGCTGATGATGCCGCGCACGGTCATTCTCGATCCCGCGGTGACGGTACACACGCCCGAATGGCTGTTCCTGTCCACCGGCATCCGTGCCGTGGATCATGCGGTCGAGGATATCTGCTCCATCAACCCCACGCCTTTTTCAGATGGCATGTCATTGCAGGCGCTGCGGCTTCTGGCGCGGGGGCTGGCCGCGGTGAAGGCTGATCCCCACGACATGGCGGCGCGGCTGGACTGCCAGCTGGGATCGTGGATGTCGATCATGGGTTCGCAGAACGGGGTGGCAAAAGGCGCCAGCCATGGCATCGGCCATGTGCTGGGCGGCACGGCCGATGTGCCGCATGGCTATACCTCCTGCATCATGCTGCCGCATGTGCTGCGCTTCAACGAACCCGTGAACGCGGCACGGCAAAAATGGGTCAGTGAGGCTTTGGGCCGCCCCGACCTCAGCGCGGGCGACGCGGTGGCGGCGCTGATCGCAAGCCTGGGCCTGCCGGGGACATTGCGCGCCGCCGGGGTGCGGGCTGACCAACTCGACGCGGTGGCGGCGGGTTCGATGCATGATCGCTGGATCCACACCAATCCCCGGACAATCGAGGGGCCAGCGACGGTGCGGATGCTGCTGGATGCGGCCTGGTGAACGACGCGTCGCCCCGGACAACCGGCTGGACCCGGCCGATGTCCACGCTCAATCAGGAACGAGAGGAAACCGGACATGACTGACAATCCCCGCTGGACCCGTCGCCCAGCCGGTTCGACCTGGGGCGATTTTGGTCCCGACGACCAATTGGGACGCCTGAACCTCGTCACCCCGGAAAAGGTGCTGCAAGGCATTGCCGAGGTGAAAGTCGGCAAGACCTTCTGCCTCTCCCTGCCGCTGGACTATCCGGGGGGCAACATCATCAATCCCCGCCGCAAGCCGCCGGTGCTGACGCCGACGCAGCGGGCCGGCGCGCCCAACATGAATTACCCGCTGCGCTGCGACGACCCGACGGCTCTGGACGTGGTCTGCGACGACCAGGTGCTGCTGACGCTGCAATACTCCACCCAGTGGGACAGCCTGTCGCATGTCGGGCAGATGTTCGACACCATGGGCGACGGCATCATGCGCGACGTCTTCTACAACGGCTACCGCGCGGGCATCGACATCATCGGCCCCGTCACCTTCGATGCCAAAGGCAACCAGACCGCAACCAATCAGCAATCCGGCGCCCGCCGCCTGGGTGTTGAGAACATGGCCGTCTCCTGCGTGCAGGGCCGCGCGGTGATGATCGATCTGGAGGCCCATTTCGGCCGCTCTGGCCATATCGTCGGGTACGAAGACCTGATGATGGTGCTGGAAAAGGACAAGGTTGTCGTCGAGCCCGGCGACTTCGTCTGCATCCGAACCGGCTTCGCCCAATTGCTGCTGGACATGAAAAAGGAGCCCGATCCGCAGGTCCTGTTCTCCACCACGTCATCCTTCGATGGGCGCGACCAAAGGCTGCTCCAATGGATCACCGACAGCGGCGCGGTGGCCCTGCTGGCCGACAACTACGCGGTGGAGTGCACGCCATCCCGCCCATGCGCCGATGATTTCTGCGCGACGCTGCCATTGCATGCGCATTGCCTGTTCAAGCTCGGATGCTACCTGGGGGAGATGTGGTACCACACAGAACTGGCCGACTGGCTGCGTGCCAACGGCCGCAACCGGTTCCTGCTGACCGCGCCACCGCTGCGGTTGCCGGGGGCGGTTGGCTCGCCCGCGACACCGGTCGCAACGGTCTGATCAACCGCCGCGCAGCTCCGCTGTCTTCTGCCGTAGGCTCGCGACCATCGCGGCCGCGCCCCCTTGCGCCAGAAGGCGGCGGAAGTCCGACCGTTGCACCGCGACCCGGCTGACACTGCCATCCGCCAGCACGTCCACCACGAGCCAGCCGACGCTCTGGCGCATGACGTAATCCAATGCATGGACCTCCCCGTCGGCTGCGATGACGCGGGTCTGCACAATCTGTGTGCTGTTCCCCACGATACGGGTCTCAGGCAGCACCTCGAAGCGCTGACCGGCCAAACTGTCGAAGCTGTGAACATAGGATGCGATGGTATAGGCGCGAAACGCCTCCCCCAATGCGCCCTGTTGCTCCGATGTGAGGGTCGTCCAGGTGGCACCCGTCGATTCACGCAAAATGGTCGCAAGGTCGAAAGCCCGGTCGATCGCCGGCGCCAAAGCCGCCGCCCGCTCCGCGAACGGCACTGTCCGGCCTTGCTTCATAATGCCCAATAAGGCCGCGATCAGCCCGTGCACGGGTGCCAGAACCGCAGGGTCCGCCTCCGCACGCGCCGTCAGGGGGACGAAGGAACCCGCCAACGTGGTCAAAACGATGCGGCGGCTCAATGCAGGCATTCTGTTATCCTGGTCACAGTCATGAATTGAACACGGTGGTACACAGTTTTCGTAGCCCAGGCATCGCGGGGACGACATGCAACGGGCGCGGTGCTGTACAAGCAAACGTCACTTCACCCGACCGGCCCGACTGGCATATGGAACCTTCCCGCGTCATATGGGATCCATGCCGCATTAATGCAGGAGTTCGTTCGTGTCCTTTCAGGATTCAGGAATGCGTGCGCTGAATGCGGTGGCGGGGTTTTTGGGCCTGCTGGATCGCAAACTCGATGCTGACGCCCTGATCCGGCAGGCGCAGCAGCGCACCGGGCTGACCGACTTCGGTGATACCAGTTTCATTGAGCCGCTCCGCCGGTTCCTGACCTCATGCTCCAATGAGGCGGAGCTGGGTTTGTTGGGATATGTCGCGACGCGCTGGGACGTGACCCGCTTCCTGGTGAATCTGCTTCGCATGCATGAGGCCGAGCAGAACGACCCTGGCATTGCGTCGCAACGGATCGAGCGGCCCATTTTCATCACCGGCCTGCCCCGCAGCGGCACCACCTTCCTGCATCGCCTGATGATGGCAGACGAGCGTAACCGCGCACCACGGGTGTGGCAGACCATCTTCCCTTATCCCGAGCGCGGCCTTCGCCCGACGGCCACCGATCGGCGGATCAAGCAGGTGGCGCGGCAACTGCGGATGTTTGAATTCCTGGCACCAGAATTTCGGGCTTTGCATCCACTCGACGCGACGTCCCCGCAGGAATGCAGCGAGATCAACGCCCATGTGTTCCGCAGCCTGCGGTTCGATTCCAACTATCACATCCCAACCTACCGGGCCTGGCTCGACGCCGATGTCGAGCGGCATCTGCCGGCTTATCGGTTTCATCTCCGCTTCCTGCAGCATTTGCAGCATCAATCCCCGGATCCGAAATCCCAATGGGTGCTCAAGAATCCGGAACACGTGTTCGCGCTCAGTGCCATCAAAGCGGTTTACCCGGACGCGCGGCTGGTCTTCGTGCATCGCGATCCCGTCAAGGTTCTGCTGTCGGTCGCAAAACTGACCGAGGTGCTGCGCCGCCCCTTCTCCAGCCATGTCGACCGCGCCCTGATCGGGCGGGACGAAAGCGCCCGGTGGCTGAGCGGCGCAAACCGCATGATTGAAATCGGCGACGACGCGGGCCTGCCGGAACCCGTCTGCCACGTACACCATATCGATCTCGTGACTGACCCTGTCAGCACCGTCGAGCAGGTCTATCGCCATTTCGGCCTGGATTTCCCCGAATCGGCCGCCGCGGCGATCACCGGTTACGCCGCTGAACGCCCCAATGGCGGCTACGGCAGGCGGGACTATCATTTCGAGGATCACGGCCTGGACGCCGGGGAGGAACGCGCCAAATTCATGCCCTATATGCTCAGATTTGGCATCGTGCCGGAGGCACTGCCGCCGGCACGGGTTCAGGGCAGCGGACAATCCGGGATGAAACCGCGCACACCCGCGGCCTCCAGCAAGACTAACGGCTGACACGCCGCGCATTTTTGCCTATGTGTCCGCGGACGGCGCTCCTGCGATCCCGCCTCGGGCGCCCCGAGACCCAGAATGACCGATACGCCCCTCGACCATATCCGCAACTTCGCCATCATCGCCCATATCGACCACGGGAAATCCACCCTGGCCGATCGGCTGATCCAGTTCACCGGCGCGGTGGCCGCGCGGGAGATGACGAATCAGATCCTCGACAGCATGGATCTGGAACGCGAACGCGGCATCACCATCAAAGCGCAGACCGTCCGCCTGTCCTACAAGGCCAAGAATGGCGAAACCTATGAGCTGAACCTCATGGACACGCCCGGCCATGTCGACTTCGCATATGAGGTCAGCCGATCGCTGGCGGCGTGTGAGGGGTCGCTGCTGGTGGTGGATGCGAGCCAGGGGGTGGAAGCGCAGACCCTCGCCAACGTCTACCAGGCGATGGAAAACCACCACGAGATCGTCCCGATCCTCAATAAGGTCGATCTGCCGGCCGCGGAACCCGAGCGGGTGCGCCAGCAAATCGAAGATGTGATTGGCATCGATGCCTCCGACGCGGTCGAGATCAGCGCCAAGACGGGCCTGAACATCGAAGGCGTGCTGGAAGCCCTGGTGCACCGCCTGCCGCCGCCCACCGGCGATGCCAGCAAGCCGCTGACGGCGCTGCTGGTCGATAGCTGGTATGACCAGTATCTCGGCGTGGTGATCCTGGTGCGGGTGCGGGACGGGCGTTTGAAACGCGGCCAGCGTATCCGCATGATGTCCACCGGCGCCGCCTATCAAATCGAGCAGGTCGGCGTCTTCACCCCGAAGATGGTGCCGACGGACGACCTCGGCCCGGGCGAGATGGGCTTCGTGACCGCCGCGATCAAAACCGTGGCCGATTGTAACGTCGGTGACACCCTGACCGATGATCGCAACCCGGCGGCGGAAGCGCTGCCGGGCTTCAAGCCGTCCATCCCCGTCGTGTGGTGCGGGCTGTACCCCATCGATGCCGACGACTTCGAGAAGCTGCGCGAAAGCCTGGGCAAATTACGCCTGAACGACTCCAGCTTCCATTTTGAAGCGGAGACATCGGCCGCTTTGGGCTTCGGCTTCCGCTGCGGCTTCCTGGGCCTGCTGCATCTGGAAATCATCCAGGAGCGGCTGACGCGGGAGTTCAACCTCGAACTGATCGCGACCGCACCGTCGGTGGTCTACAAGATCCACAAGACCAATGGTGAAATCAGCGAGCTGCACAACCCCGTCGATATGCCCGACGGCTCGGTCATCGCGAAGCTGGAAGAGCCCTGGATCAAGGCCACCATCATGGTGCCTGACGAATACCTGGGCAACGTGCTGGCGCTCTGCAACGAACGCCGTGGCGTGCAGGCCGATCTGACCTATGTCGGCAACCGCGCGATGGCGGTCTACCGGATCCCCCTGAATGAGGTCGTGTTCGACTTCTACGACCGCTTGAAGTCCGTCTCCCGCGGCTATGCCAGCTTCGATTATGCGATGGATGGCTACGAAGAGAGTGACCTGGTCCGCATCTCCATCCTGGTGAACGCGGATCCGGTGGATGCGCTGTCCTTCATCGCGCATAAATCGGTGGCGGAGGGGCGGGGGCGGTCGATCTGCGCCCGGCTGAAGGACCTGATCCCCAAGCAGCTGTTCAAAATCGCCATTCAGGCCGCCATCGGGTCCCGCGTGATCGCGCGTGAGACCATCGGTGCGCTGTCGAAGGACGTGACCGCCAAGTGCTATGGCGGCGACATCAGCCGCAAACGCAAGCTGCTGGAGAAGCAGAAAGAGGGCAAGAAGCGCATGCGTCAGTTCGGGAAGGTCGAAATCCCGCAATCGGCGTTCCTGGCGGCGCTGAAGATGGATGCGTAGCGGGGGCGTCTCCGCGGGGGGCGCCTGACGCGTGCCTGTCTGAGGACGGACACGCGCCTGGTATGTTTTAACGAGCCATTTCAACCGTTTGTTGATCGCTGCGCGGCTCAACCTAAACCGGTATTGCTCTAACCCTCCCGCGCCCCGACCCGCACCGATCCGGCCCCCATGTAACGGGGGTTGGCCATAGGATAAAAATTGTAGCCGAACCGGACAGTATCCGGCTGCGCCGTCGCTTTCAGCTTCGCCATCGCGATGCCCATCGCGGACAGGCCACGATAGCGGCGGCCGTGCGACTGCATCAGTGCCAGCACCGCATCGACCATCGGCTGATCCAGCGCGCTATCCGTCGCGCCGGGTGACAGGATCACCATCCCGGGGCGCTTCAGGTTGATGCGGGACACCGACGCCTCCAGACGCTCCTGAACAGCCGCACGCAGCGCGTCCGGCGGCGGGTGTTGGCTATACGGCCAGGCGTAACGGCCGAAGGGATCCGTCACACAGGTCAGCCGCTCATTCGGTCCCAGGGCGATGTAGAAGTCCCGCACACGCGTTGAACCGTCCACGGGCATGAGGAAACCGATCCGGTTGCCGGCGTCGGCGATCGATTTGGCGGCGGCATAGGGCACAAGCCCATGCAACGAGAAGCGCGTATCGGCCGCGGCGGCGGTCATCATCAGGAACAGCGGATGGTGCGACCAGCTATCAAGGAAGTACCGGAACGCGCCGAGATGTACGGAGGCAACGGCGGTTTCGTTGGTACCGGCGCAGCTCCATCCGGTTTCCCCAAGTCCCCGGCGATGGGTGCGCACCGACCACAGCAGCGGATAGTCGCTCAGCCCAGCCGCCGGTTCGGCACCGGACGCCGCAAGGGCGTCAGTATGTGCGGCCAGCAGGCCGCCGGTCAGGCGATCATACTCCGCTTCGATCGCATCGAGAAACGCGGCCGTGACGGTCATCTCATCGGTGGGTTGCGGCCTGGGCTGGTAGAGTGCCGTCAGGCGGTCGAGTTCCTCTCGTCCCGCCAGCACCGCACCGGCTGGGATCGTGGTGCCATGCGCGCTGGTCTCACCGATCCGTTCCAGCGGGATGATGGACGTTGGTGGCAGGTCCAGGGCCGCGAGACCGGGCGTAGTGGTCACATGGCCGCAGGCCGCGCACTGGAAATCAACCGCCAGGAAAGCCCGCGGGTCGTAGCCCTTCACCAGCACGGAGTCGCCGCACCGGCAGGTCAGCGTTCCGCTGCCCTGGCCCATGAAAACAGGCACCCCGGCTGTCTGGACGAAATGCGGCGTCCGAGGGGCTGTGTCGGCTGCGACCGCGGTCACATCCAGCCAAAAAGCTTCTGGAACCAGCCTTGGCGGCGCTGCTGGATCACCGCGGTCTCACCGCTGGTGGCGGGCTGTCCGAGGGCGGCATTGTCACGCAGGCGCTTCGCTTCCCCATCCGGATCAACCAGGGACTTATTCGCGTCCGCCTTGCGCCAATACAGCAGCTTGTCGACGAAGCCGTCATCGGACTGGTCGTTGCGCGCATCGCCATCCACTTTGCGACGAATATCCGCCGGGGCGCTGGGACCGGTCTGGTTGAGCAGGGCCGCCTGACCAGGGCTTGCGGCCCCGCCACGCTGGTTGTTCAGGGCGGTCTGCGGAACCAGGATTTCCTCAGCCTGGGATTGTTCTGACTGTTCCTGCGGCCGGGGCGCACCGGGGCGCGGCGGGCGGAGGTTGAAATCCGGCGGCATCGACAAAGGTGCGCGGGTCGTCACCGTGAATTCATCGGGCGCATCGCGCGTCAAGCCGAAGGTGCGGGTCAGCGCGCCCGTCTCGCATCCCGCGAGCAGAAGCGTGGTGCCAAACAGCATCACAAGGCGCGACACGGGGGCATTCATACGATGTCTTTGCATAAGTTGACTCCATACTCGCGGAAGGGACTCAGCCGCAAGCCAGTTTCAAGCCACGGCGGCTGGTGGGCGCCGCGGTGGAATTGCGATCAGAGCCGCCACGCCCAGCGCGCCGGTCAGGGTCCATTGCGCAATCGCGAAGGCATGGCCATAGGCGCGTTCGCCCCCGCCATCACCCAGCACTGAGAAAAACAGGCCACCGATGAGGGCCGCGCTGATGGAGGCGCCGACCTGCAAGGCGGAATTGAGGATGCCCGCCGCCAGACCCGCCTGTGCCGCGGGGACATCGCCCAGCACGGTATTAAACAAGCGCGGGAAGGCGATACCCTGCCCAAATCCAGCCAGGAACACGGAACACGATAGCCAAACCCCGTCGATCCCCTCCCACACCAGAAGGCCGACGACGGTGTAGAAACTCACTTGAATGGCCATCCCAATCGACAGGAGCCGGGTGCGGAGCCGGATCAGATGCGCGGTGCTGATGGGGCCAAGGAACAGCCCGACGCCATAAGGCACGATCGCCAGACCCGTCCATAACGGCGGCACCCCCCGGCCCATCTGCTGGTAGATTCCAAACAGGAAATAGAACGAGGTGGTGAAGAAAAACAGCATGCCCACCAATACGCCCCGTCGAAAGGTCGGAATCGCGAACAGTCGCAAATCCACCAGCGGCATGCCACCGCGCGCGGTCAGCCAGACCTCGAACCGGAGGAACAGGCAGACCAGCACGGGGGCGGCGGCCAGCGCCAGGAACACCCATAGCGGCCAGCCCTGCTCCCGCCCCAGAGACAGCGGCAGCACCGTGCAGGCCAGCGCCAGCGACAGCAGCGCCGCCCCACCAATATCCAGGCGCACACGTTGGGTGGCGCTGGTTTCCGGCAATAACCGCCAGGCAGCCGCGATCATCGCCGCGCAGAGCGGCAATTTCAGCAAAAAGACCACCCGCCAGCCCAGGTCCCAGGGGTTCCATGCAATCAAGGCACCGCCCGCGAACTGGCCGGTGAACGCAGCCATGCCCATCATGATTCCATACAGGCTCATGGCGCGGGCCAATGCCCGTTCATCGGTGTAAAGCGCCCGCATGGTCGCCAGAACCTGCGGCTGAACCATCGCGGCGCACAGGCCCAGCACCACCCGCCCCGCCAGCAGCTGCAACGGGGTCTGAGCGATCCCGCAGATCAGATTGGCGAGCGCGAAACCACTCATGCCCAGCATGAACATCAGCCGCCGCCCATACAGATCGCCCAGCCGCCCGCCGGTAATGAGGAACACCGCATAGCCGGCGGCATAGGCGGAGATCACCAGTTGTGTCTCAGCCGACGAGGTATTCAGGCCCGCATGGATCGACGGCAGCGCCACATTGACGATGAAGAAATCGACCGGCGGCAGAAACCCACCGGCGAGCAGCACGATAAGGCCAAGACGGCGTCGCGCCTCGGATGGTCTGGCTGACACACGCCCCTCCGCCTGGATAAGCCGAACCGACACCGGAGTGGCGCGGCGGCCAAAAATTGAGTAGCGGGGAGGCAGCATTCCGACAAGGCAGACCCCGATCGCCACCCCGCCGCCGCCACGGAGCCGCTTCGATCCGGAGGGCCACTACGCCCGTCTGGGCCTTGACGCCGGCGCCAGGCCCGGGGCGATTGCCGCTGCTTATCGCGCGAAAGCCAGAGTGCTGCATCCCGATGTACCCGGCACCGGCGACACCGAAGCCTTCGTCGCGATCAAGCGGGCCTATGACGTATTGGCCAACCCCGCCCTGCGCGCGGCCTATGACCGAGCGGCGCGGCGCAGCATCCAGGAAGACTGGGAACCGGGGGTGATCCCTCCGCCGCGGGCGGCCCCCATCCCACCCATCCCAACCCGCCAACCACGGGCGTCGGACCTGCCCTGGCCGGTGTGGGCTGGCCTGGGCCTCGTGCTCCTGGTCGGCATCGTGCAGGTGGTCCGCCATCTCACCGCCCTGCCGGCGTTACCGACGGGGTCGGTGATCCTCGCACGCGCGCCCACCGTCGCCGCCGCTGCCCCGCCCCGGCCGCTGGCCATCGCCGACGCCAACGCCCCGGCCCGCCTGAGCGGGACGCCCAATGCCTTCGTGGTCCCCGCGGCCGGTTCCACCGTCCTTTGGCACCGGGACGAAGCGCATGACGCCTTCCTGCCCATCGGCCAGCTACCGCCCTTCACTAGCGTTCAGGCCCTGCGGATGTTCCGCCAGACCGGCCTGATGGAGATCCGGACCACGGAAACCGCGACCGGATTTATCGAGGCTTCACGCCTCACGCCAGGGAACGAAGCCGCGGCGCGCCGGGCCTATTGCGGATATCACGCCGGTCCGGCGCCCGAAAACGGTGAGGTTCTGCAGCGCCAGGGCACCGGGCCGGGCCAGATGGAAATCGACAACCGCACCAGCCAGCCGGCGGTCATCAAACTGCTCGATCCCCGCGGCGTGAATGTCGCGACCACCTTCATCGCCCCCGGTGCCCATGCGGTGCTCGACCATCTGCCAGATGACCGGTATCGCCCGGCTTTCGCCACCGGCGAACTTTGGAGCCGTGGCTGCCAAACCTTTACCGCCGGCATGCGGGCACAGCGATTCAGCGGATATTTTTCGCTAACCGCGTTGACGCCGCTATCGATTCCGCCCGACCTTCCAGGAGAGTCGGCGCCCACGGATATCTCCGATGATGCGTTCGAGCGCGAATAACGGGGGCGGGCATGGCGATCACGCTACAGGAGTCTCTGCGCGGGCTGTTCTACGCCCCATTTTACGCCGCCTTGTCCCGCGGCGCCTATGCGCAAGAGGGCGTCGAGGTCAGCTTCGTCTCCGCGCCCCGGCCCGGGGACGCGGCCACCAATATCTTGGGCGGCGCCGCCGATGTCTGCTGGGGCGGGCCGATGCGGGTCATGCAGACCTATCATCAGGTGCCCGGCTGCGATCTGGTCTGCTTCGCCGAGGTCGTCACCCGCGACCCCTTCCTGCTCGTCGGCCGCGAACCCAGGCCGGATTTCAAAATGGCCGATCTGGTGGGGCTGCGGGTGGCGACGGTCAGCGAGGTGCCGACGCCGTGGATGTGCCTGCAGGAGGACCTCCGCCGCGCCGGCATCGATCCGGCGGCGCTGACCCGCATCGATAACCGCACGATGGCAGAGAACCGCGCCGCTTTAGCGGCCGGCGACCTGGACGTGGTGCAGGTGTTCGAGCCGTTCGTGACCGATCTGGTCGCGTCCGGCAGCGGCCACATCTGGTACGCCGCCGCCACGCGCGGTCCCACCAGCTACACCACCTTCTACGCCCGGCGCGGCGTGCTGACCGACCGCCGCGACGAACTGACCCGCATGGTCCGCGCCATCCACCGCACCCAGCAATGGGTCGGGACCGCGACCGGCGCCGACATCGCCGCCGCCGTGCGAACCTTCTTCCCCGACGTACCAACCGCCATCCTGGAAGGCGCCTGCGCCCGCTACAAATCCCTTGGCATCTGGAGCCAAACGCCCATCCTCCCCCGCGCCGGCTATGATCGGCTGCGCGCCAGCCTGGTCTCGGGCGGGTTCGTCGATCCCGGCACGCCGTTCGAGATCGCGGTTGATAATTCCCTGGCCGAGGCGGTTGTCGCCACCGCCGTTTGAAAGGACCATCCATGCCATACGCAACGACCAATGACGGTGTGCAGCTTTACTATGAGGTCTCCGGCTCCGGCACGCCGGTCATCTTCGTGCACGAATTCGCCGGCGATCACCGGGCTTGGGAGCCGCAGATGCGGCATTTCGGGCGGCGCTACATGGCGATCACATACGCCGCGCGCGGCTATCCGCCGTCGGACGTGCCCGATGACGTGTCGAAATACTCCCAGGCCCGCGCCGCCGATGACATCGCCGCCGTGCTCGATGCCCTCGGCATCGCCAAGGCGCATGTCGTAGGCCTGTCGATGGGTGGCTTCGCGACCCTGCATTTCGGCTTCCGCCACCCCGATCGCGCGCTGTCGCTGGTCGTCGCCGGCTGCGGCTACGGGGCGGAGAAGGGGGCCAGCGAGAAGTTTCGCAGTGAGGTCGATGCCGTGGCCGCCTTCCTCGATAGCGAAGGCATTCGGGCCTTCGCCGCGAAATACGCCTACGGCCCGACCCGCGTGCAGTTCGAGAACAAGGACCCGCGCGGCTTCGCCGAGTTCAAGCAGCAGCTGTCCGAGCATTCCGCCATCGGCGCGCGCAACACCCAGCTCGGCGTGCAGAAAGAACGGCCCTCGTTGTACGATCTCGTCGATCAGATGAAGGCCCTGACGGTGCCGACGCTGGTGCTGACGGGGGATGAGGACTGGCCCTGCCTGCAGCCGGCGCTGCTGATGAAACAGACCATTCCCACCGCGGCACTGTCGGTGATGCCGAACTGCGGCCATACGATCAATATCGAGGATCCGGATCAGTTCAACCGCCTGGTCAGCGATTTCATCGTCCAGGTCGATGCCGGCCGCTGGCCGGTGCGCGATCCACGGGCGATGGTGGCGTCGATCACCGGGATGAAATAGCCGCATCGCGGTCCAACTTTGTCCCCCCATGAACGCCCGCCCGATCACGGGGTGACGTGGGGGGACGACCCCCGATATGCTCTGTTTTAAGAACCACATTTGGGGAGATGTCGCATGAAGCGCCTTTTGGCCGTGCTATGCCTGACGGTGTCACTGGTCACGCCGGTCCGCGCGGCGGATAGCCCGTTCGGCTCGGACGACCTGATCGCCAAGGCCAATGCCGAGGGCAGTCTGGTCCTCTATTCCGTCAATTTCGCGGAAACCGAGCAGGCCTGGATCACCGCCTTCAACAAGCGCTTCCCCGGCATCAAGGTGCAGCTCATCCGGGCGCCCGGCGGGCAGTTGATCACGCGCATCCGGTCCGAGGCCGCCACCGGCAAACTTGTGGCTGACGTGATCGAATATTCCGACCGCGGTCATCTCGCGACGATGTTGGACCTTTATCAGGACTATGCTCCACCCAACGCCGCCGACTTCAAACCGGAGGCTGTGACCGATCCCCATAAGCTTTGGCCGCGGACGACCTCGGGTTGGTGCATCGCTTATAATACCGCTCTGGTCGATGATCCGCCCAAGAGCTTCTGGGACCTGACCAACCCCAAATGGAAAGGCCAGATCGCCGCCGTGATCGCGGGTGGCGGCGGCCCGCCCTGGAACCGCACATTGTTCGAACGCCAGGTGTTGGGGGAGACCTACTGGCAAAAGCTCGCCGACAACGCGCCCGCGCTTTACCCCAGCGGCGCACCCGCCACCGACGCCATCATCCGCGGCGAAGTCAAGGTCGGGGCCCAGCAGACAAACATCGTCCTGCCGCGCATCAAGGACGGGGCGCCCTTGGGCTGCGCCACCCCGCCAGAGGGCGTACCGCTGACCTCCTATGGCGCCGGCATCCCGGTCTCAGCCAGGAACATCAACGCCGCCCGCCTGTTCCTGAACTGGTCACTGTCACGCGAGGGGCAGGAGGCGTTCGTGCGCGACTCCGGCGGTTTCTCGGCCCTGAAGGATCCGCCGCTACCGGAGGGCATCGACTTCAAGATCATGAAGCCCTGGTACCCGAACATGGACGACTACGCGAAGCTACAGGAATCCTACATCGCTGAATGGAACCGTATCAATAAATACCGGCAATAGAGGTTCGTCGTGACGCACCCTGAACGCGCCTGTTCAGGGATCGGCGTGACGGCGAAAATCCCGTCCTTGACGGCGGGCCACTCTACCGCCATAACGCGCGCCTTCCGACGTGGACCTAAGGATCAGACGAGTATGTCGCGCCGCTGTGAAATTACGGGCAAGGGTGTGTTGAGTGGCAACAACGTGAGCCACGCCAACAACAAGACCCGCCGCCGCTTCCTGCCCAACCTGCAGGTGACCTCGCTGTTGTCCGATACGCTCGGCAGCTCGGTTCGTATGCGTCTGAGCACCCGTGCGATCCGCACCGTTGAGCACAACGGCGGCATCGACGCGTTCCTGCTCGGCACCCCGAACACGAAGCTGACGGAAGAAGCGCGCGCCCTGAAGCGCCGCATCGAACGCGCCCGCGACAAGAAGGCCGCCAAGGCCGCGTAAGACCGGGGTCCTACGGACCCCCGAGCACCGATCGCAAAGCACTCTCCAGCCGCCTGGCGCTGTCTGACGCCAGGGCGGATGGAGTAGACGCGAATCCCATGACCATCCCACGCATGCGCGGTGTTCCGCTGAAATAAGCGGCCAATGGCGCGACCGCCAACCCGGCGGCGCGGCAGGCTCGCACGCATGCGGCCTCATCCACATCATCCCCCAATCGCGCGACCATGTGCAGCCCGCCTGGCACGGCCAGAGGCTCAGTCAACGTCACATGCCGCTGCATCGCCGCCAGCACCGCGGTTCGGCGTCGGGCGTATTCCGTGCGCATGCGCCGGATATGCGGGGCCAGCAGCCCCCCGCGCATGAATTCCGCCAGCGCCGCCTGGGTGAACGCGTCCGTCCCCCGATCCATCAAGGTCCGCAGCCGCACGAACGCGGACACCAGCGGCGCCGGCACCACCGCGAAGCCCAGCCGCAAGGCCGGTGCCAGGGTCTTGCTGAAAGTGCCGCAATAAATCACCCGCCCCGTGGCATCGAGGCTGGCCAGCGGCGGCAGGGGTCTGCCTTCCCATCGGAATTCCGAGTCGCAGTCATCCTCCAGGATCCACGCACCCGCCCGGCCCGCCCAGTCCAGCAAGGCCAGCCGCTGCCCAATCGGCAAGGCGCCCCCCAACGGCGTCGCATGCGACGGCGCCACCAGAACGAGACGGGCCGCCGGCGCCAAGCGGATTCCAGCGGTCACATCGAGCCCTTCGGCTCCGCTCGGCACCGGCACAGGCACCACCCCGGCCGCGCGCAGTGCCCCGCGCCCGGCGATATAACCAGGATCCTCCACCCAGGCGGAGTCACCAGGATCGAGCAGCAGTTCCGCGGCCGTGCGCAAGGCCTGCTGCGTACCACCGGTCACGACGATGCAATCGGGTTCGGCCACCAGGCCACGCGTCGCGGCAAGATGGGCAGCGATCTGCTCCCGCAGCACGCGCAACCCTTGCGGCGGTGGGTAGCTGGCAAGCTCCCCGGCGAGTGGTTGCATGACCCGTGCGGCAGACCGGGCCCAGGCCTGCGTTGGGAACAGGTCTGGTGCGGGCAATCCGCCGGCAAACAGCATCCCAACCGCCGGTTCACGCGGCACGGCAGTGACGGGAATGGCGGCCAGCCGCGCCCCCCGGGCGGACAGGTCATTGGCAGCGTTGCGCGAAGGCGGCGAGGGTGCGGGCGCGGCGTCGGGCAAATCGGTGGCGACATAGGTGCCGCTGCCAGTGCGGGCGCGAACATAGCCTTCCGCCGCCAGACGCTCATAGGCCAAGACGACGGTTTGCCGCGCCACACCCAGTTCGGTCGCCAAAGCGCGTGTCGGCGGCAGCCGCGCGCCAGCCTGCAGCGTCCCAGTCAGGATGCCCTGGCGCAGGCGCTCAAAAACCGCATGCTGGCGGGTTTGGTCTGGGATAAACATACGGAATCACAGCCTGGGACGGGTCCAATCCAAACCTAGGACCAAGATGTGGTATCCGCAAGGCGTACAAACGCAAACCGCGGCACGTGGGAGGTCCTCCCAGGCCGCGGCGAATCTCGTTATAGGATGGGCTGTGCGGTCAGAAGCCTTCGCGTTCGACCCGCTTCCGCTCCATCTTTCGGGCACGGCGCACGGCTTCCGCCGCCTCACGAGCCCGACGCTCAGACGGCTTCTCGTAGTGCCGCCGTAGCTTCATTTCACGGAAAATGCCTTCGCGCTGCATCTTCTTCTTGAGCGCCTTGAGCGCCTGGTCGACGTTGTTGTCACGCACGAGGACTTGCACTTGGCCGCCTACTCCTTTCATTCGTGGTTCCCGCCCATCGGGAGCGCACACGAGCTCCGCGTCTGGGCTCTCCCACCGCGAAGGCGGGCGCTATACCATGCGCTTTCTCTGACACCAACCCTGTTTCGCATTCTGGCCCCCGGAGTCTGCATGGCAATCCTGAAAATCGCCCGCATGGGCCACCCCGTCCTGCTGCAACGCTGCCAGCCCATCGATGATCCGGGCGCGCCGGCGATCCGCCGCCTGGTCGCCGATATGATGGAAACCATGGAAGATGCGCCGGGTGTCGGTCTCGCCGCGCCACAGGTTTTCCAGCCGCTGCGCCTGTTCGTCTTCCGCGTCCCCGGGGAGCGCGCCGCCAATGACCCGCACGACACGCCGATCGGCAATTCCGTTCTGATCAATCCGGAGCTCGAACTTATCGGCGACGAACGCGTGCTCGGGTGGGAGGGCTGCCTGTCCATTCCCGGTATGCGCGCCGCCATCCCCCGTGCCAGCCGGGTCCGCTACCGTGGCGTCGATTGCGACGGGAACAGCATCACGCGGGAAGTCTCCGGTTTCCATGCCCGCGTCGTGCAGCACGAATATGATCACCTCGACGGTATCCTCTATACCGCGCGCCTGACCGACTACACGCTGTTTGGGTTCAATGAGGAACTCACCCGTGCCGAGATGATCCGCCAGGGACAACCCACATGATCAATCCCCCCGAACGGAGCCCCGAACGCGACGCCGCCATCGAGGCGATGCTGGCGCATGTCCCCTTCGACGGCTGGACCCGCAAGGCGCTGCGCATGGGCCTGCGCGACGCCAATATTCCAGAAGACGAGGCCGACCTGCTGTTCCCCGGCGGTGCGGTGGATATGGTCGAGACCTTCTGCGACCTGATGGATCGCCGCATGGAGGAAGCCGCCGCCTCGCTCACGGAAAATCGCCTCAGCCATCGGGTCAAGGCTGTGATCCGCCTGCGCCTTGACCTCTGCACCCCCTATCGAGAGGCCATCCGC
Organism: uncultured Acetobacteraceae bacterium; assembly: GCA_903918315.1. Classification (GTDB taxonomy): domain Bacteria; phylum Pseudomonadota; class Alphaproteobacteria; order Acetobacterales; family Acetobacteraceae; genus Rhodopila. Next base: position 22,552 of record CAIXEA010000223.1, read on the forward strand.
CGCGCCATGGGTGTGCTGGCCATGCCGCAAGGCGCCCGCGCGGGCCTTGCCTGCACGGCCCGCACCGTGGACAGCATCTGGTTCTCCGCCGGCGATCGATCGGCCAATTTCAGTTGGTACACCAAGCGCGCCATCCTGACCGCGGTCTATTCCGCCACACTGCTGTTCTGGCTGCGCGATCATAGCGACGACCATGCCGATACGCTGGCATTCCTGGATCGCAGACTGGCCGGGGTCGGACGGATCGGTGGGCTGCGCCGACGGGCAGAGGCGATGATCGGCCGGTTGCGGCCGGCCTGACGCCCATAGCATCCGCGGTCCCACCGCAATCGGCTTCGCTCCGCAGAACAAAAAAGGAAACGTCATGACCGACCGCTACGCCCACTACACCCGTTTTACTTTCGATCGGCCGCACGCGAAGGTACTCCGCATAACCATGGGTGGCTCGGGCGGCCGGCTGAACCCGGTCGATGCGACCATGCACCGCGAACTCGGCGATATCTGGCGGGATATCGACGCCGATCCGGATGTGAACAGCGTGATTTTAACCGGTGGGCCGAAGGCGTTCTCAGCCGGAGGGGATTTCGCCATGATCGAGGAGATCATGGCCGACTTCAACGCCCGCGCCCGGGTTTGGAAGGAAGCCCGCGACCTCGTCTACAACATCATCAACTGTTCCAAGCCCGTGGTGTCCGCCATGCGCGGCCCGGCCGTTGGCGCGGGCCTGGTGGCCGGATTACTGGCCGATGTGTCGATCGCAACGAAGGACGCGCGCATCATCGATGGCCATACGCGCCTAGGTGTCGCGGCGGGGGATCACGCCGTGATCGTCTGGCCGCTTCTGTGCGGACTCGCCAAAGCGAAATACTATCTGCTGCTGTGCGAAACCGTCTCTGGCGCGGAGGCCGAGCGGATCGGGTTGATCTCGCTGGCGGTGGAGGACTCCGAGCTGGATGCCAAGGCCGAGGAAGTGGCGATCCGTCTCGCGGAAGGCGCCCAAAGTGCCATCCGCTGGACCAAATACGCGCTGAACAACTGGTTGCGCATGGCCGGCCCGTCGTTCGATGCGTCGCTGGCGCTGGAATTCATGGGTTTCAGCGGGCCGGAGGCGCAGGAAGGCGTTGCGTCGCACCGGGAAAAGCGTCGACCGATCTTCCCGCCGGGATCGCCGGTTTAGAGGGGCATGACCGGAGGTGGAATCACCGAAGGTCTGAGGCTCTAAACGCGTGCTGCTAGCCTGAACGCCGGGGCGTGATCCGGTTGGGTGGTGATGATCCCAACCGGCAGCACCGGCCGCGCACTGTCCATCGTGATCTCGAATCGCCGCACCAGCGCGGCCAGCAGCAAGGTGGCCTCCGTCAACGCAAATTGCGCCCCGACACAGACGCGCGGGCCCGCCCCAAACGGCAGATAGGAAAAGCGCGGCGGGGGAGGCGCGCCGGGCATGAAGCGGGATGGATCGAATGCGTCCGGATCGCGCCAAAGGCCGCGGTGCCGATGCAGGACCCAGGGCGACATCATGATCAGGTCGTTGCGGCCGATGCTCGCCTCCCCGGCCTGATCGCGGCCGATGGCTTCGCGCACAATCACAAAGGCCGAGGGGAACAGACGCAATGTCTCATTCAGCACCGCCCGGGTGCGGGGCAGCTGCGCCATCGCCGCCATGGCGTTGTCCGGAGTGACCGCGATCTGCCTGGTTTCCTCGGCCAGCCATTGCTGCACGCCCGGGGCCTGCGCCAGCAGCACCATCGACCAGAACAGCGCCACGGCCGTGGTCTCATGCCCCGCTAAAATCAGCGTCGCCACCTGGTCCCGCAATTGGTCAGCCGAGAAACCAGCCCCGGTTTCCGGGTCGCGGGCGGCGCGGAGAAGGTCGAACAGATCCCGCGGCGTGTCCGGTGGCGGCGCGTGCAGCCGGTCGTACATCATCGATTCAATCAACGCCATCCACCGCTTCTGGAACCGCCGGCGGCCAAAATCGCGCGGCGCGGGGATCGACGGCGGCAGCATCAGGTCCAGCATGTGCGGGCGGGCGTAATGTTGCGCGTATTCGGCGAGCATGCGCCGCATGTCGGGGCTGAAGCGCCGCATCTCCAGCGAAAACATCGAACGCCCGGCGATTTCCAGCGTCAGGCCCTGCATCGTCGCGAGCATATCCACCGGCTGATCGATCCGTGCGGTCAACGCATCAAGCATCTCATCGGTGGTGGAGACAAAGTGCCGTGCCAGCAAGGGCATCACCCGCGGTGCCATGGCCGGTGCGATCGTGCGCCGTTGCAGGCGCCAATTATCGCCCTCACTCAGCAGCAATCCCTGCCCCGTGATCGGCCGCAAAATCCGGATGGAGGCCGGGGAACGCCGATAATTACCAGGGTTCTCCACCAAAACATGATGAATGGCATCCGGCGCGTTCAGCAGCAGATTGGTGCGGCCGAGGAAACGGCGGCGCAGCAAGGGCTGGTCATAAGCGGCAGTCGGCCAGCTGCTGAGGGCATTGGTCCGCAAGGCCTTCAGAAAGGCGCGTATCGGCAGCGGCACCGCCGGGACAGCGGGTTTGGCCGGCACGAACAGGCCTGAGGGGATAAGGTCCATGGATTCCAAACCTGCGTTGCCGCACCATATAGAGCGGGTTGACCGTCGGTGGAATCACCGAAGGCCTGAAGCCCGCGCTAACCTCTTGTCTGATCGAACGTGCTGTCATCCCGACCTGGGATCGTATAGCATCATCCCATGGTCGCCCTTCGCAAACAGCCCCCGGCGCGCATGACCCTGGCGGAATTCTTCGCCTGGGATCCCGACGACGCGTCCGTCCGCCACTGGCAACTGATTGATGGGGAGCCGGTGGCCATGGCCCCGGCTGCTGAGAATCACGGCGCGCTCCAGGCGGAAATAGGCGCGTTGCTGCGCAACCATCTTCGTGCGGGGGGCCGCCGCTGCCGCGTCATCAGCGAAGCCGGGATCATCCCGCGCATTCGGTCCGACCGGAACTACCGCATCCCCGATCTGGTCGTGACCTGCGCCCCGCCTACCGGCGGTCTGATGGTCGCCGAACCGGTGCTGGTGATCGAAATCCTCTCCCCCAGCAATGAGGTCGAAACCTGGGCCAACATCTGGGCCTATACGACCATCCCGACGGTGACGGAGATCCTGATCGTCTCCAGCACGAAAATAGAGGCGGAGCTGCTGCGCCGCCGCCCCGATGGCGCCTGGCCCGAAGAACCCGCCCGTGTCGACGCGGGCGGCATCTTGACGCTGGACAGTATCGGCTACGACGTTGTGCTGGACGAAGCGTACAGCACAACGTCGCTCAATTAGCCGCGCTTACTCCGCCGCCAGACCCGGCGTGAACGCCGGAAGCGACGCCCGCAACGCAGTGTCCATCGGTTTGGGCCACCAGCGGTGTTCCCAGTCCGCCTGGAATTTGCGCAAGGTGGGCATCACCTTCTCAGCGAAAATTTTGGTGTTGTAACGCGTCAGATCCTTATTCATGTTGCCGAACTGCATCAGCAGCATCAGATTCCCGACATTCAGACTTTCCGCGAGTTCGACGATTTGTTCGGTCACCTGGCTGGGCGAACCGATGACGATGTAGCCCGCATCCACCAGGCCCTTCATATCCGTCGGCCGCGCCACGGTGCGCAAAGCCGCCGCGCTGACCTGACTACTCAGACCGGCACGCTGTGTCGCTTCGGTCGAATAACCCGGCGGCGCGGCGAAGCGCGGATCGAAATGGAGGCAGCGGCCGAAGAAATATTCCGCTGCCTCGGTATACATCTCCATGGCCTGGTCGCGGCTTTCCGCCACCGCGATGGTTTGGGCGAAAGCGGCGCGGTACGGGTTGCGATCTTTGCCGAGGCGGTCCATCTCCCCCCAGAAACCATCCATCGTCGCTTTGCCGGCCTTGTGGCCATAATAGGACAGGTAGCAATAGACGTAATCCATTTCCGCGCACCATTGCCACGTTTCCACCGACCCGCCGCCCGGAATCCAAATCGGCGGATGCGGCGTCTGAATCGGCCGCGGCCAGACGTTGACGTAACGTTGCTGGTTGTAGCGGCCGTTGAAAGCGAAGGTGTCCTTTTCCTTCCAGGCCCGCATGATCAGGTCATGCGCTTCCAGATATCGTTCCCGCAGCTGCGACGGATTTTGGCCATAGGCGAAACAATCATCCATCGGGGTGCCAACGGGAAATCCGGCGATCAGGCGGCCGCCGGAAATCACGTCGAGCATGGCGAACTCCTCCGCCACCCGTGTCGGCGGATTATAGAGCGCGATCGAATTACCCATCACGCAAATCGTCGCATCCGTCGTCCGCCGCGCCAGCGACGAGGCAATCAGGTTCGGGGATGGCATCAACCCATAACCGTTGGAGTGATGCTCGTTGACGCAAATCGCGTCATAGCCGCAGTCCGCGGCATATTCGAGCTCATCCATGAAATCATTGTACATCAAATGCGCCCGCTTCGGGTCGAACAGCGAAGAATGGATATCGACCCAGACGGAGGGATGCTTCTCTTTGAAGTCCTCCGGCAGCTCCGTGTATGGCATCAGATGGAACCACATCAGCTTCATGGTCCGGCGCTCCCCAATGATTTTTCTACTGACCAGTAGAACATCGGCCGGCGCCGGCGGCAACGGGATTTGCGTCAAGCTCTTGCCGTGCCCCCGGCGAACCGCCATCTAGCAGCGTCATGCAGAACACATCATCCAACCCACACGACCCCATCGGCTGGCACGGCACCACCATCCTGTGTGTGCGGCGCGGCGGGACGGTGACAATGGCCGGCGACGGCCAGGTCAGCCTCGGCCCCACCATCGTCAAGGGCAACGCCCGCAAGGTCCGCCGGATCGGCGCCGGCGGCACCGTGCTCGCAGGCTTCGCCGGCGCCACCGCCGACGCCTTCACGCTGCTGGAGCGGCTGGAGACCAAGCTCGAACGCTTTCCCAACCAGCTCGAACGCGCCTGCGTCGAGCTGGCCAAAGACTGGCGGACGGACCGCTACCTCCGCCGGCTCGAAGCCATGATGGCGGTCGCCGACAAGTCACACAGCTATACCCTGACCGGCAACGGCGACGTGCTGGAGCCCGAGGACGGGGTCATCGCCATCGGCTCCGGCGGCAACTACGCCCTCGCCGCCGCCCGCGCGCTGATGGAGGTCCCGGATCTGACCGCCGAAGACATCGCCCGGCGATCGATGAAGATCGCCTCCCAGATCTGCGTTTACACCAACGGCAACATTATCATTGAGACCATCTGATGGACGTTCCCACCTACTCCCCGCGGGAGATCGTGTCCGAACTCGACCGCTACATCGTCGGGCAGAATGACGCCAAGCGCGCGGTGGCGATCGCCATGCGCAACCGCTGGCGGCGCCAGAACCTGCCCGCTGCCATGCGCGAGGAAGTCGTTCCCAAAAACATCCTCATGATCGGCCCCACCGGCTGCGGTAAAACCGAAATCGCACGGCGGCTGGCCAAACTGGCGCAAGCCCCGTTCCTCAAGGTGGAAGCGACCAAGTTCACCGAAGTCGGCTATGTCGGGCGCGACGTGGAAAGCATCGTCCGAGACCTCGTCGATGCCAGTTTGAACATGCTGCGCGAAGCCTCCCGCAAGGAAGTCCAGGCCAAGGCCGAATTGAATGCCGAAGAGCGCCTGATCACAGCACTGGTGGGCGAAGACGCCGCCGCCGATACGCGCTCAAAGTTCCGCCGCATGCTGCGGGCCGGTGAGTTCGAGCAGAAGGAGATCGAGATCGCGGTCTCTGAGCCCGCCGGTAACCCGATCGGGCAGATCGACCTGCCGGGCATGCCGCCCGGGCAGGTCATCAACCTGTCGGAGATGATGAAGGGCATGATGGGTGGCGGCCGCCCGCAACAGAAGCGGCGCATGACCGTCGAGGCGGCCCGCCGCCTAATGGAAGCAGAAGAGGCCGAAAGCCTCCTGGACAATGACCGCCTCGCCAAGGAAGCCGTCGATCACGCCCAGAACAACGGCATCGTCTTCATCGACGAAATCGACAAAATTTGCGCCCGCACCCATGAAGGCGGCGCCCGGGGCGGCGACGTGTCACGCGAAGGCGTGCAGCGCGACCTGCTGCCGCTGATTGAGGGTACGACGGTCAACACCAAGTATGGGCTGGTGAAAACCGACCATGTGCTGTTCATCGCCTCGGGCGCCTTCCACCTGGCGAAGCCGTCCGATCTGCTGCCGGAATTGCAGGGCCGCCTGCCGATCAGGGTAGAATTGGCGCCGCTGTCGCGGGACGATCTGCGGCGGATTTTGACGGAGCCGGAACACTCCTTGCTGAAACAATACACCGCGCTGATGGGCACGGAGGCAGTCACGCTCAGTTTCACCCATGGGGCGATCGACGCGCTGGCGGATCTCGCGGCGGACATCAACGACCGTGTCGAGAATATCGGCGCCCGGCGGCTGCATACGGTCTTGGAACGGCTTCTCGAAGACATCAGCTTCACGGCCACCGACCGTGGCGGTGAGGCGATCGAGGTCGATGCAGCCTATGTGAACGAGAAGGTCGCACCTTTGGCACAGAAGGGTGACCTGAGCCGGTTTATCCTTTGACCCCGGACATTGGAGGGCGCCCTCAATCCCGATAGAAGGGCGCGTCACGAATCAACACGATCTGAGGAGCCTCCCATGACCCTACCCCGCCTTGGCGCCTGGTATTCCACCGACAAACTGATCAGCCCTACGCAGATCCGCGCATTCGTCGGGCACGTGGAACGCTGCGGCTACGGTGTGCTGTGGTACCCGGAATCCCGCGGCAATGAATCGTTCAGCATCGCCGGCTACATGCTCGCGAACACCACAACCCTGAAGATCGGCAGCTCGATCGCCAGCATCTATGCCCGCGACGCGTTCACATCCCGCCGCGGCATGATCACTCTGAACCAGCTCTATGGCGACCGGTTCATCCTGGGCTTGGGCGTCAGCCACATGCCCATGGTGGAAGGCATTCGCGGCCATACCTATGAGAAGCCCATCCCGACGATGCGGAAGTACATCAACGGGATTACCGCGGGGGAAGCCGGCGCGGCCGATTTCCCGATCTGCGTCGCGGCCCTCGGCCCGTTGATGTTGAAGCTGTCGGGCGAGATGACGCAGGGTGCGATCCCCTACAACACCAATCCGGAACATACCGCGCGCGCCGCCAAAATCCTTGGCCCCAACAAGTGGTTGGCCATTGAGCAAAAGGTGACCCTGGAAACCGACCCGGTGAAGGCCCGGGCCCTCGGCCGCAATGAGCTGTCGCGCTACATGGTGCTGGACAATTACCGCAACGCCTGGCTGGGTATGGGCTTCTCCGAAGCCGAACTGGCGAATGGCGGGTCTGACGCATTTATCGATCAGATGTGCCTGTGGGGCACGGCGGAGCAGGTCAAGGCGAAGCTGCGGGCGCATTTTGCCGCCGGGGCCACGCATGTCGCGATCCAACCGGTCCACCAGGACGGCGATATTGCCGCCCGCGATTCCATTCTGTCGGCGTTAGCCGATACCTGAGCGACGATCAGGCCGGCAATGCCCCCAGGCATCGCCGGCCAATCGGCGCCCGCCCGACGATATCAAGGATGCGGGACTGATCATCCGCCGACAGCACATCACGCCATTTACCGAGTGAGCGCGCACCATCGCGCAGCACCTGGAAATAGCGATCGGGCCCACGGTAGCTGATACTGCGCTGAATGAAGCGTTCGCAGGCCGCATGCCAGGGCAATTCGGCGAACGCGAACAGACGGCGTGCCTCTTGCAAGGGATCCGCCACGAGGTCCCCATAATGCGCGATACAGGCGTTCGAGCGGCTCTGAAGATCATCATGGCTTTTTTGATTGGTGATAAGCCAATCCCAGGCCATCAGCTCCACGGGCGTGCATCGTTCAAGTTGCGTAGGTGACAGCTGGAACCGCTCAGCCTGCGGGGTACGCAGCAAGCGCAGATCAAAATGGCCGACGGGCAATTTGCCTTTCGCCTCCCCGACCATCCGCGACGCGATTTGCCCGAAAGGGTCGCGCACCAGCAAAACGATGCGCGCGTCGGGCATTGCCTCCGCGAACAGGCCGACACGGCCGAGGGCGCTAATGGATTTGATCACGACATGCGGACGCGGTGCGTGCGCATAAACGTGAAATTCGGGCAGCATACAGCGCCGCAGCAAATGTGCCGGCGTCAACCGCGCCGCCGCGCGCAACCCCACAATCGCCGCCAAACGGGCGGGCCTGCTGAACCAGGTATCATGCGCCTTTGGAAAATTCGGCAATTTACCCGCGGTTTTGAGATCGCAGGTCGACACCAGACGCCCGACATAGTCACGCGCGATACGAAGATAGGGATCCAACGCATCACTGTCGCAAATCGTCGGAAGCCGGGGTTCGGCGACAACCAGATCCGGCTCATGACGATAGAGCACATTAGGATGGCTATCGAAGATTTTGGCCAGCCAGGTCGTTCCGGACCGCGGCGCACCGGCCACGAACAGCAAAGGCGGCGCACCGTCGGACGTCATGCCCGGCTGGATGGGGATGTCACCTTTCGCCAATACATCCAGCAAAGCGATACTTTCAGTTGGACACACAACATCGATGAAACCAACCTGCCGGACCGACCGAGGTAGCGTCAAGCGTTACCTTTTCACAAAAACATGAGTTCCAAATTATAGTTTTCAGAAATTAGCATAATAATACACTTGTATAAATATTGGGAATAACCGCGAAACTCTCGCCATCAATGGCGCGCAAATCCGATATATTTTGCCAAAAGATGAAATAACGGAACTAAGCGGCGCGCCGTCCGCATATCTCATTTGCCCACATTACATCTGCACGGGGCGCCAGCCCTGGCGACGGGCTTAGGCGTATTGCTCCAACGGCACGCAGGTGCACATCAGATTGCGGTCGCCATAAACATTGTCGACCCGCTTCACCGGCGGCCAGTATTTCGACGCCGCCACCCAGGGCAGCGGAAAAGCGGCCTGCTCCCGCGAATAGGCATGCGGCCAGGCATCGGCGGTGACCTCACGCGCCGTATGCGGGGCATGCTTCAGGGGATTGTCGGCCCGATCCATCACGCCCGTCCCGATCGCGGCGATTTCGGCCCGGATCGCGATCATGGCGTCACAGAAGCGGTCGATCTCCGATTTCGCCTCACTTTCCGTCGGTTCGATCATCAGCGTCCCTGCCACCGGCCAGGACATGGTCGGGGCATGGTAGCCGTAGTCCTGCAGGCGTTTGGCGATGTCTTCGACCTGGATGCCGGCCTCAGCCGCGAAGCCGCGGCAATCAACGATGCATTCATGGGCCACCATGCCACCAAAACCGGTATAGAGGATCGGATAGGCACCCTTCAGCCGCGTGGCGATGTAGTTGGCATTGAGGATCGCAACCTCCGAGGCCCGCTTCAGCCCCGCCGCGCCCATCATCCGGATATACGCATAGGAAATCGGCACAATCAGCGCGCTGCCAAACGGCGCCGCTGAGATCGGTCCGATCCCCGTGATCGGCCCGGCATCGGGGCGGAGCGGATGGTTCGGCAGAAACCCCGCCAGATGCGCCGCCACGCCCACAGGCCCCACACCCGGACCACCGCCGCCATGCGGAATACAAAAGGTCTTGTGCAGGTTCAGATGGCAGACATCCGCCCCGATCCGGGCCGGGGACGTCAGACCCACCTGCGCGTTCATATTGGCGCCATCCATATAGACCTGCCCACCGGCGTCATGCACCAGGCGGCAGATGTCACGAATGGCCTCCTCGAACACGCCATGCGTGGACGGGTAGGTAATCATCAACGCCGCCAGTTTGTCGGCATGCAGCCCGGTCTTGGCGCGCAGGTCACCCAGATCGACGTTACCCTCCTTGTCACACGCCACGACCACCACCCGCAGGCCCGCCATCGCCGCGCTGGCCGGGTTCGTCCCATGCGCGGAAGACGGGATCAGGCAAATATCGCGATGCGATTGGCCGCGCGATTCATGCCAGGCACGGATCGCCAGCAGCCCGGCATATTCACCTTGGGAACCCGCATTGGGCTGGAGCGACACGGCCGCGAAACCGGTCGCCTCACACAGCCATTGCTCGACGCGATGGATCAACGTGACAAATCCCTTCGTCTGATCCGCCGGTGCGAACGGATGCAGATCGGCGAATCCAGGCAGCGTGATCGGGATCATCTCGGCCGAGGCATTCAGCTTCATCGTGCACGACCCCAGCGGGATCATGCTACGATTGAGCGCGATATCCTTGTCTTCCAGCCGCTTGAGGTAACGCAGCATCTCGTGTTCGGCGTGATGCGTGTTGAACACCGCCTGTTCCAGGAACGGCGCCGTGCGCGCCATGCCTGGCGGAATACTGGGTTCGGCCGCGGACAAGTCGCCGCCCAGAACCTGCGCAATACGAGCCAGATCGGCGCGGGTGATCGTTTCATCGAGTGACAGGCTGATTGTCCCATCATCGACGCGGCGCCCGTTGAAGCCCGCCTCCAGCAACGCCTGCTGTAAGGCCGTGGCATCGCGACAGCCCAGCTCAATGGTATCAAAGAACGCCGGGTGGCGGACCTGGTAGCCGCCCCGCCTGGCACAATCGGCCAGTAACCGCGCCTGCAGATTGACGCGCTGAGCAATGCGGCGAAGGCCCCGGTTGCCATGCCAAACCGCGTAGAAACTGGCCATCACCGCCAGCAGCACCTGCGCGGTGCAGATGTTGGAGGTCGCCTTTTCACGCCGGATATGCTGCTCGCGGGTTTGCAGAGCCAGCCGCATCGCCGGGTGACCCGCCGCATCCTGCGACACGCCGACAAGGCGCCCCGGCATGGCGCGCTTGAAGGCGTCGCGGGTGGCGAAATACCCGGCATGCGGGCCGCCGAAACCCATCGGCACGCCAAAGCGCTGCGCGGAGCCGACGACGATATCGGCACCCATCTCACCCGGCGGCTTCAGGATCGCCAGGGAGAGCGGATCCGCCGCGACAATCGCCAGAGCAGCGCAACCATGGGCGGCTTCGATCTCGGGCGTCAGGTCCCGCAAACCGCCGGTCGAGCCGGGGTATTGCAGCAGCACCGCGAACGGCCGCAGATCCGCCACCGCCGCGCGATCGCCCGGCGCGAAATCCACCAGGCGGATGCCAATGGGCCGGGCGCGGGTGGCGAGAACGGCGCGCGTCTGGGGATGCACATCCGCGGCGACCGCGATGACATCGGATTTCGACTTGCTGATGCCATGCGCCATGGCCATCGCCTCCGCCGCCGCGGTCGCCTCATCCAGCAAGGACGCGTTGGCGATCTCCATCCCCGTCAGTTCGCAGATCATGGTCTGGAAGTTCAGCAGCGCTTCCAGCCGGCCTTGGGCGATTTCGGCCTGATAGGGTGTGTAGGCGGTGTACCAACCGGGGTTTTCCAGAACATTGCGCAGGATCACCGGCGGCGTGACGGTCCCATGATACCCAAGCCCAATCAGTGATTTCCTGACAACGTTGCGTTCGGCCAGCCCTCGCAACTCCGCAAGCACGGCGGCCTCATCGATCGCCGGCGGGAGATTCAAGGATTCGTTGCTGCGGATGGACTCCGGAACCGTTTTCGCGGCCACATCGTCCAGACTGGCAGCGCCGACCACATGAAGCATGGCGGCGATCTCATGCTCCGACGGCCCGATATGGCGCGCGACGAAGGCATCCGAGGCTTCGAGCAGATCGAGCGCCGCCAGAGTGTCCATTGCTAACCGTTCTCGAGAAATTCTTCGTAGGCTTCCTCGTCCATCAATTCCTCGAACACCTCGGGATCTTCGAGTTCGATGCGAAAGAACCAGCCCTCCCCTTCCGCGTCGCTATTCACGATCGCGGGGTCTTCGGTGATGGTCTCATTGATCTCGACCACCTTGCCAGCCAGCGGGGCGTAGACGTCGGAGGCCGCTTTGACGCTTTCCACCACCGCGCAGGCCTCATTGGCCGATACCTCGCGTTCGAGTTCAGGCAGCTCGACATGCACGACGTCACCGAGCTGTTCCTGCGCGTGATCGGTGATCCCAACGGTGGCGATGTCACCGTCCAGGACGACCCATTCGTGGTCCTTGGTGTAGCGCTTGTCGGCGTTCTTCTTCGGGGCCATGGGTCGCTCCTGGCGATGGGATGGGACTGATTCTGTCCTCGTTTAACCTCCGAGCCGGTTTCCCAAAAGACGGGTCCAGCCAAACGGGTCGGGCGCCGTGCCGTATTGAATGCCGACGATGGTGTCGTACAGCTTCTGCGTCAACGCGCCGGTCTGGCCACCATTGATCACATAACGTTCACCTTTGTAGCCCAGTTCGCCCACGGGGGAGATCACGGCAGCCGTGCCGGTGCCCCACATTTCCAGAGTGCCGGCCGAGGCGGCCGCGGTCACTTCATCGATCGAAATCGGGCGTTCCGACACGCGCAGCCCCCAGGACCGCAACAATGTCAGCACGGAGTCACGCGTGATCCCGGCCAGGATGGCGCCGTTCAGTGGCGGCGTAACCACCTCATCGCCAATCTTCAACATGATATTCATGGTGCCGACTTCGTCGAGGTATTTGTGCTCGACGCCATCCAGCCAGAGAACCTGGGTATAGCCGGCTTTCTGCGCCTCCTCCGCGCCATACAAGCTGGCGGCATAGTTGGCCGCGGTCTTGGCAGCACCGAGCCCACCCTTGACCGCGCGCACATGCTGGTCAGACACCAGAATGCGAACGGGGTTCATACCCTCTTTGTAGTAAGCGCCGACGGGGCCCACGATCACGTAATAAAGATAGCTATGGGACGGATGCACGCCGAGGAACGTCTCAGTCGCGATCACGGTCGGGCGGATATAGAGTGAGGTGCCAGCCATCTTCGGCACCCAGTTTTGATCAACCTCGACCAGAGCCCGGATCGACTCTTCCACCATCACCGGGTCCATCTCCGGGATACAGAGATAGTGGGCGGAGCGGTTGAGGCGGCGCGCATGATCGCCCGGCCGGAACAGACGGATCTGGCCGTCAGCACCGCGGAAGGCCTTCAGCCCGTCAAAGATCGCCTGACCGTAGTGCAGCACGCAGGTCGCCGGGTCCATGGTGAAAGGCGCGTAAGGGACGATCCGCGGATCATGCCAGCCCTGACCCTCATGATATTCCATCATGAACATGTGGTCTGAGAAGACCTTGCCGAACGCCAGTGTCTCGTCAGCGGGGGGCTGCTTGGGGTTCGTGGTCCGGGTGATGGCGATCTCTGTCACTGCATTCTCGTCGCGTCAGGGGTGGCGTGTGACGGGCAGAATACGACAGCGGGGCCGAGAGGCCAAATGCGGATTATGCCGCCGCCCCCGGACCAGGCCGCCGGGCGGCCCGCCCGTTCGTATCCATCGCCCTCTCAGATGACCTTCGCTGCCCGGAACCCCGCGATATCCGCGGCCGAATAGCCCAATGAGGCCAGGACCTCATCATTGTGCTGCCCGAACATCGGCGGCGGGCGGTCCACCTGCGGCCCGCCATGCGCGAACTTGAACGCCGCGACCGGCACCGTGAACGAGCCCGGAACCCCCGGCGCATCATCGTGCTTATGCAACAACCCCCGTGAGGCAATCTGCGGATCGGCCAGCGCCTCCCCCATCGTGCGCACGCGCGACGCCGGCACATGCCGGGCCTGGAACCATTCCTCCCATTCCGCCGCCGTACGGGTCTTCATGATCTCACCCAGCGTCGCTTCCTCCCGCGCATGATCGGCGTCGCGCTCGTCATTGGTGCGCTTGACCATGTCCGGCCGTTCCAGCGCGATCCACAGCCGCTTCTGCTGGCGCAGATTGGAGGCGCCGATCATGACGTGGGAGCCGTCGGCGGTCACATAGGCCATGGAGGTGGCGTGGCCGGTGCGGTTGCCGGATGGCTTGGGATGCTTGCCGTTGCGCATATAGCCGGTGACGTGCGACGCCATCAGGATCATCGCGACGTCCAGCATGGCCATGTCGACGCGCTGACCCTGGCCCGTCCGCTCCCGCTGGAACAGCGCCGCCGACAGGGCGTAGGCGCCCATCGTGCCGGTCGCGTAATCGATGGCGGGGGCGCCGATTTTGATCGGATTGACCTCGGGCGTGCCGGTCATGGCCATGATGCCGGAGGTGGACTGGATCACATGGTCATAGGCCGTCCGCTCCCGCTTCGGGCCACCCTGACCGAAAGCGGAGAATGAAGCATAGATAAGCTTCGGGTTGATCTTGCGCAGATCTTCATAGCCAAGGCCCAGCGCCTCAAACGCGCCGGGGCGGTAGTTTTCAACCAGCACATCGGCGGTGGCGACGAGCTTCTTCAGGATTTCCTGCCCCTGGGGGGATTTCAGATTCAGCGTGATGGCGCGCTTGTTCGATCCCTGGGTCAGGAAGCCGGTACCCATATTGGCATGATTCAGATCGTTGTCGGACCCGGAATCACGGCTTTGATCCGGGTCGGACGGATCCTCTACCTTGATCACATCGGCGCCCATCAGGCCGAGCTGATAGGCCGCGAAGGGACCGGCGAGGACGTGGGTGATGTCGATGATCCGAATGCCTTCAAACGGGCGCGCCATGGCGGGCTTCCTCCTGCGGTTGATTGGCAATGACCCTGCGGCGTTGCCGGTATCCCGTCAACACGCTTGGATGCTGGCAACGGGTTCATGGGGGAACATGTCATGCCAGTTGATCTCAGGATTGAAGGTGCGGTCGCCAAGGTGGTGCTGAACCGGCCGGAGCGGTTGAACGCGCTGACCTGGGAAATGCGCCAGCAACTGCGAGAGCATTTTACCGAACTGCGCTTCAACGACGCCGTGCGCGCCATCATCGTCACCGGGGAAGGCCGCGCTTTCTGCACCGGCGCCGATGTCGGCGGGATGGAGCGTAAAGACCTGAAGGGGGAGCGCGAAAAACTCGCCGGCGGCAGCCATCTTTACATGCGCGCGCTGCATGCGATCGAAAAGCCCGTCATCGCCGCCGTCCGCGGGCCGACCGTTGGGATTGGCTGGAGCATCGCGATGGGCTGCGATTTGATCGTCGCTGCCGAAACCGCGCGGTTCTCGCAGATTTTCCGCCGCATCGGCCTGGCGCCGGATGGCGGGGCGATTTGGTTCCTGACCAGGCGCATCGGCATGGCACGCGCGAAAGAGCTGGTCTTCACCGGCCGTTTCGTGGACGCGCAGGAAGCGCTGTCATTGGGCCTGGTCAACCACGTTGTGCCGGATGCGGAGCTGGAGGCGAAAGCCGACGCACTCGCCGCCGATTTGGCGGCGGGCCCGACCTTCGCGTTTGGCATGGCAAAGAAAATGTTCAACATGGCGAACGGCAGTTACGAAGAATTCCTCGACGTCGAGAATTTCGTGCAACCGCAGCTCGGCCAGACCGAGGACCATCGGGAGGGCGTGGCCGCCTTCAAGGAGAAGCGGCCGCCGGTGTTCAAGGGGCGTTAGGCCCCGTGTGCCTTCGCCCGCCGTGTGCGCATGAGGTCATGGCTCTCAGGCGTGCCATCGTGCCAACTACCGAACCATTTATCGAGCGGCACGGTACCGTCACCACCGTAATTGCATTCGAAATAGCGGTGATGCAGGAAATGGAAATAACGCTGACCAATGGAATAAACATTTTCCCGTCTGGTCAGCAGCTTGTGGAACCCGACATGCCCCAGCGCCGGCGCCAGCCCGGTCTGCTGCACGTGGAAGATCGCATGCAGCGGGTGCGACAGCACCACCCAGTGGATCAGGATACCGCTGAAATAGACGATGTGCTCGATCGGGTGCATCGACATGCCCGACCAGGGGCCGATGTCGGTATTCTTGTGATGCAGCGCATGGAACCGCTGATAAAACCAGGGATGGTGCAGTGCCCGATGCACGAAGTAGAAATGCGCGTCGCGCATCATCGGGATCGATATGAATAATAAAACGAAATAAATCGGATGCGCCTCCCAACTGAGCATCGGGATGTATCCGTTGGCGAAGGCCCAGAATGTGACGACCTGATAGGCGGTCCAGACGAAAACCCCGCTGCCCGCGGTCCAGAAGACGTTCTCCCGAACCTGACTGCCAAACAAAAAGCGGCGATGCTGGGCCGTCGGCTCCCGCCGGTTCATCATGAACCGTGTGCCCTGGGCTTTGCGCATGTAGAACCGCCCATGCAACCCGCCATAAATCAGCACCGCGAAGGCCAGGTTCTGGGCGTAAACGATCCCAACCCAATCCCAGGAAAACGTCTGCATCCGCGCCAGGTCCGGCGTAAACGCGAACCAGGTCAGGACCGCGAGGCCCATGTAAAGGATGTTCAACGGCAGGAAATAGCCCGGACAGCCAAACAGAAACCGTGCCAGCGCCACCGGCCGCGGCGGCCAAACGAACACCGGTGCAGGAATGATTGGCGTTGCGGGAGGCGGATCGGTGCGGCCCGAAATCGTGCCGGCTGTTGTGTCAGCCATTGTGCCCTCGACGTGTTGACGTGTCCCGGCGGCCGCTGGTTCAACGGCCCTGATGACAGGATGGAGTCAGCCGCCGGTTTTAGCAATCAACGACGCGTCGCGAGCACCGTCGTGCGATAACAAGCGCGCAGGGGCGCCGCGAAGCCGATACTGTCCAACCGCAGCGTGTCCTCCGCCCCAAGCGGGATCGGGTTGTCGGGCCAGTTGCCATCGGCATTCCGGCGGAGCAGGGAGGCCGCGATCCGGGTGCTGTGGATGCTCAGGATTTCCCGCACGCTGGGAATGGTGGTGAAAGCCCAGATATTGGCGTTGGTTTCGATCTCATTCGAAGGCGACAGCACTTCGATCAAGACAACCGGCTCATGCACCATTTGGTCCGCCGTCGGCGGCTCGCACGTCACCGCGATATCCGGGACGCGGTAGTTCATGTCCGAACGCGCGCGCGGGACGACGCCGGCTTCGATGATGGCACGACATGGAAATCGCTCAAGCAAGTGATTTCCCAGAACACGGGCCAATTCGCCCTGGATCGCTCCATGCGTCGCGCTGCCGGGCGCCATGGCCACCGGCTCCCCATCGATCAGTTGCCAGGCCACACCGGTTGGGTCCTCGGGGTCCCAACTCAGGAACTCGTCCAAGGTCATTCGGGTAAATGGCATTTTGCGTAATGCGACCATGCGTCAAGACTACCACGATCCCGGCCGGTTGTCCCGCGAACCCTACCGGCCCAGCACAAAATAGATCGCGAACGCAGCCACCCCCAACACATACGCCGCAGCCGTCACCTGGCGGATCCGGGTCGCATAGGGCCGCAGCGGTGGCACCTGCCCCACCGTCATCAGCACGATCATCGTCGCCAGACTGAGCGCGCGCCCAACCTGCATTTCCTCCGGGGTGACGGTATCCAGGAATGCCATGCCGGGTATGATGGCACAAAATCCAACCCAAGGACCGTCCTCCATGCTCGGAAATCCGCCCATCCTGACCATTCATCGCGGCTTCAAGCGGCCGGACCCGGCGCTGGTGGCGCAATTTCGCGGCGCGCAGACATCGCATCTCGCCGACGCCATGGATGGACGCGGGGCGCTGGATTACCGGATCAAGCCACTCGACCCCGCCAACGCTGTCTTCGCGGGCCCGGCGCTGACCGCTTTCGCCTATCCCGCCGACATCGCCGCCATGTTCGGCGCCTTGCATGAGGCGCAGGCCGGCGACGTCATCGTCCTCGCCAATGACGCCTTCACCAAGACCGCCGTGTTCGGTGATCTCGCGGCCGGGCTGATGAAGAACAAGGGCGTGGCCGGCTTCGTCACCGACGGGCTGGCGCGCGACAAGGCGGGGATCATCGCCACCGGCCTGCCGGTCTTCTGCCAGGGCATCCAACCGAATTCCCCCGCCTTGAACGGCCCGGGCGTGGTGGGCGCGCCCGTCACGCTGGGCGATGTGTATGTACGTCCAGGCGATGTCATCGTGGGCGACGCGGATGGGGTGGTCGTCGTGCCGCGGGAGCAGCTAGAATGGGTGCTCGAACGCCTCGCCGCCGTGCGCGCGGCCGAGGCGCGGACCGAAGCGCTGGTCCGCGACGGCGCCACGATGCTGCCCAACCCAATGCGGGTGATCGCCGACGCGACCATCATCGAAGGCTGAAAGGACGCCAGACCATGGACATGATCGCACCCGATCACCTGATCCGCGACGAAGAGACGCTGAACGCGCTGTATGGCGAAATCTCCCCCGGCGCGATCGCCAAGGAGATCGACTACATCCACCCGCATTATCGCGCGATGATCGAGGCCTCGCCCTTCATGGTGCTGGCCACGACCGGGCCGGGCGGGCTTGATACCTCGCCCCGCGGCGACCCCGCCGGCTTCGTGCATGTCCTCGACGACCGCACCCTGCTCATCCCCGATCGGCGGGGCAACAACCGCGCCGACAGCCTGCGCAACATCATTCACGATCCGAAAGTGGCCCTGCTGTTCCTGATCCCCGGCGTCGGGGAAACGCTGCGCGTCAACGGTTCGGCCGTTATTTCCACCGATCCCGCGCTGCTGGAACGCTTTCCGTTCAACGGCACCCTGCCCCGCAGCGTGATCGTGGTGACGGCGGAGCGGGTTTATTTCCAGTGCCCGAAAGCGATCGTGCGATCGGCGCTATGGAACCCGGACAAGCATATCAGCCGTAAAGCACTCCCCTCCACCGGCACGATCCTGGCCGATATCTCCGCGGGCACGGTGGGCGGGGACGACTATGACCGTGCCTATCCCGAAAGGCTGCGCACGACGCTGTATTAAAAAATTCTTGGCGGCCTGCATCCAAACCGCCTCCTCCCAACGAAAGGAAGCATCGGCACCTCATCGCCGAGCAACCCAAGAGGGAGTTATCCGATGCAACGCAAGATCCTGATCGCCGCGTTCCTTGTGGCGTCCGTGCCCGCCTTCGCCGACACCATGGAGCCCAGTGTGCGGGTCGGTGGCCAGGCGATGGTCCCGTCCAAGACCATCGTCACCAATGCGGTGAACTCCGCCGATCACACGACGCTGGTGACGGCGGTGAAGGCAGCGGGTCTGGTGGATACGCTCAACAGCAAGGGCCCGTTCACCGTCTTCGCCCCCACCAATGAGGCCTTCGGCATGCTGCCAGCCGGCACGGTGGAAACCCTGGTGAAGCCGGAAAGCAAGGCCACCCTGACCAAAGTGCTCACCTACCACGTGGTCGCCGGCGATTACGACACCACCAAGCTGCGCTCGATGATCCTGGCCGGCAACGGTACAGCTGAGCTGAAAACCGTCGAGGGCGGACGGTTGTGGCTGACGATGAACGGCTCTTCCAACATCCTGGTGAAGGATGAAAAGGGCAGCGTCGCCGACATCACCATCTCGGACGTGCATCAGTCGAACGGTGTGATCCACGTGGTCGATCACGTCCTGATGCCGGGCTGATGCATGCGGCGCGCTGACGGACCTGCCCCCGAACGCACCGTCGGCGCCATAGCCTGACCCAGCGGCACCGCTTCCCCGGCGGTGCCGCTTTTTTGTCAGGCCCCGGGCATCAATTCACCCGCGTCAACGTTCCCGCATACAGCACCGCGCCGGTCGGCTGTCCGGTCGGCGATCCGCCGCGCGGCTCCAGGCTGACCAACAATTGGGTATCCATCGGGGTCGTGGCAACGAACGCCCGGCCCTGTGGGGGCAGAACACCGAGCGAGCGCGGCTTCGCCTCCCCCTTCGCCAGCGCCCATAGTTCCAGATCGCGATCGGGCGGCACGCTGATCGCACCCGATGGCTGGATGAACAGCCGCCCATCAGGCGCGGTGGTGGCCAGCAGCACCGGCGTCCCGTTGGCGATTGGGGTGAGCACCGCCACCCGTGGCGGTTCCGGCGCAGGCTGACGCAGAACCATGACCGCCGCCAGTGACGCGGCAATCGCCAATGCCCCGGCCGTACTGGCTTGCCAGAACCGGACACGCCGCAGCGGCACCACGGTTCCCGTGCCCGGCGCGGTGGCACGGTTCACGCGGTCCCACATATCCGGCGGAAGCGCGACCGGTTCGACCAGGGCCGCCAGGGGCATCAACCGCGTTTGCCAGGCCGCGACGGCGCGGGCAAAGGCGGGATCGCGACTCACGCGGAGGGCGGCGTCGTGCATCGCCTCCGCATCCAAGCAACCCAGGGCATATTCGGCCGCCAGCGCATCAGCATCGTCGGGTTCGCTCATGATGCCAGACACGCCCGTAATGCCAAAAGGCTGCGCCGGATCGCTGATTTCACGGTGCCCAGCGGTATGCGGAGCCGCTTGGCCAGATCCCCATGCGACAGGCCCTCCACGAAGGCCATGACGACCATACGCCGTCGTTCCGCCTCCAGCCGTTGCAGGCAGCGCTGCAACGCGGCGCCCTCCGACGAGGTCACGAGGCGTGACAAGGCATCGGGGCTCTCATCTTCCTGTTCCTCGCTTTCATAGCCCGGTACCTCCCGGGCCGTTCGCCGCACGATATCCAGGGCGCGGTATCGCGCCAGGCTGATCAAGAAGGCCTCCGCGCTGCCGAGCGCCGGGTCGAACCGATGCGCCTGCTGCCAAACCTGGACAAAGGCATCATGCGTCGCATCAGCGGCCAGCGATGGCTGGCGGAGGATACGCAGCGCGATGCCATGCATGCGCGGAGCCCAGTGGTCATAGAGCGCGCGAAACGCGATCCGATCACCGTCAGCACAGCGGCGCAGCAGCGTGTCGGTGTCGTCTGTGTCGGACATGATCAGGATCGGCCTCGCAGCGTTCAACCTCTATACGCGCGACGCCGGCGTCTGGATGCCCAACCTCTGAAGACAATGTGAATGGCGCGCACGGCGGGCCCAAAAAACCGCATGGACCTCCGCCCGACCTTTAGCCATTGCCCAACCGGTGCTACCGTCGGCGCAACCGAACATCCCAGAGGGAGCGACCACCATGACCGATCTGCCCAAGCACGTCGAAATCCACGAGGAAGGCCCACGCGAAGGCTTCCAGATCGAGCCTGGCCCGATCCCCACCGCCAACAAGATCAGGTTGATCGAAGCCTTGGCCGAAACCGGCCTGCATCACGTCCAGGCCTGCTCCTTCGTGAACCCGCGCCTCGTACCCGGCTGGGCCGATGCCGAAGCCGTGGTCGAGGGCTTCAAAGCCAAGCCGGGCATCCACTACACCGGCCTCTATTTCAACGGTAACGGCATGGACCGGGCGCTGGCTTTCAAGGACAAGCTCACGATCACGGGCTCGATCTCGCTGACCGCCTCGGCCGGGTTCACCAAGAAAAACCTCAACCGCACACCGGAAGAAAACCTGGCCGCGATGCGCCGCCAGACCGAGCTGCATCTTTCGCGCGGCATCCCCGTCAACCGTCTCGGCATCATGGCCGCGTTCGGGTGTAATTATCAGGGCGACATTGCCCCCGCCACCGTCATCGCCACCTTGGAAGACGGCATGAAGATCGCCGCCGAAACCGGCGCGAAGATCGAAGTCTTCTCCCTGGCCGATACCATGGGTTGGGGCGCACCGCATCGGATGGAGCAGGTGATCGGCGCCGTCCGGAGCCGCTGGCCGGACATGCATATCTCGCTGCATCTGCACGACACGCGCGGCCTCGCTGTAGCCAATGCGCATGCCGCGCTGAAGATGGGCGTCAGCCAGTTCGATTCCACCGTCGGCGGCCTGGGCGGCTGCCCCTTCGCCGGCCAGCCCAAGGCGGCCGGAAACATCTGCACCGAGGAACTGGTGCTGCTGTGTGAGGAAATGGGCATCGACACCGGTGTCGATCTCGACAACCTGATCGAAGTCGGCCGCATGGCGGAAGATATCGTCGGCCACCAGCTCCCGAGTGAGCTGATCCATGCCGGCAGCCTCGACGCGTTCCGGCGGCAGATTCACTGATGTCAGCGACGCCACTCGCGGGGCTTCGCATCCTGGAGTTCACCCACACCGTCATGGGTCCGACGGCGGGGCTGTTGTTCGCCGAACTCGGCGCCGACGTGATCAAGATCGAGCCGGCGCCGAAAGGCGACCATACGCGCGGTCTCGGGGGTTTCGCGGCGGGGTTCTTCGCCGCGTTCAACCGCAACAAGCGCAGCCTCGCGATCGATCTGAAGTCCAAGGAAGGCCAGGCGGCCATGCACCGCCTGGTTCGCGATGCCGATGTGGTGATCGAGAATTTCGGTCCCGGCACGATGGAGCGCCTGGGCTGCGGCTATGAGCACCTCGCCCCGCTGAACGATCGCCTGATCTATCTGGCGCTGAAAGGCTACCTCGCCGGCCCCTACGAGCATCGACCGGCACTGGATGAGGTCGTGCAGTTTCAGACCGGCATGGCCTTCATGACCGGCCCCATTGGCCGTCCGCTGCGCGCGGGCGCCTCGGTGATCGACATCATGGGCGCGGTCTTCGGCGTGGTCGCCGTGCAGGCCGCGCTGCGGGAGCGTGATACCACCGGCAAGGGTCAGCGGGTCAGCAGCGCCCTGTTCGAAAGCGCGGCCTTCCTCATGAGCACCCACATGGCGGGCATGACCGCCACGGGCCTGGAAGCGCGGCCGATGCCGGCGCGGCGCGGTGCCTGGGCGGTGTATGAGGTTTTCAACACCGCGGGCGACGGCCAGTTGTTCATCGGCGTAACCAGCGACCAGCAATGGAATCGCTTCGTCGAGGAATTCGGCCTCCAGACGTTGGCAGCCGATCCGAGGCTGGCAACGAATGTGCTGCGGCTGGCTGAGCGGGAATGGTTGATCCCGGCGCTTCAGGCCGAGATCGCCAAATATCCCCAAAAAGAGGTCGAGGCGCGCTGCGAACGCTGCAACGTGTCCTGGGCGCCGGTCGGACAGCCGGGCGATCTGTTCACGGATCCGCATCTGCTCGCGACCGGCGGGCTGGTGGATGTCTATATCTCCCGCTTCGGCGGCGGCGACGGGAAGACCGTTGGGCTGCCGGCGCTGCCGATTGAATTCGGCGACCGGGCACGGCCGGGCCTGGTACGGCAGCCACCACGCATGGGCGAGCACAATGCGGAGGTTCTGGCCGAAGCCGGCTTCTCCGCTGAGGAAATCGCAGGATTGGCCGAGCGGGGCGTGATCGTGGAGGGATGACGGTGATCGACCGCCCCTCTCATAACGAGAGGGGCGGTTCGACCCGTCCGGTCAGTCCGTCACCGCTGCGTAAACCAGATCCCGGAACAACAGCCGGTAATATTCCCGCTGCACCGGCGCCTGGATCATGAGCACGCCATAAAGCCGCTCCGCCGGATCGACCCAGAAGGAGGTGCCGGCCGCACCGCTCCAATAATAATTGCCCAGCGAGCCCGGGAAGGGCGCCATGCCGGCGCTGGTGCGGACCGCGAAGCCCAGGCCGAACCCATGGCCTGGCGGCAGGAGGTCCGGGCTCGCACGCACCTCACCCAGATGATCGGACGTCATCAGCTCGATCGTCTTGCGACCCAGTAGCCTGACATCGCCCAGCCGGCCATTGTTCAGCAGCATGGTACTGAATTTGGCATAGTCGATCGCCGTGCCGACAAGCCCGCCGCCGCCGGATTCGAACAAAGCCGGGCGCTTCACATCCAGCAGCGAAATATCCATCCCGCCTTCTGGATCCTTGGCGAAGGGTTCGGCGATGCGTCCGTGATCCGCTTCCGGGACGGAGAAGCGCGTATCGGTCATACCGAGCGGGGTAAGGATACGCTCCGACAGAAACGCACCCAGCGTCTGACCGGAAATGACCTCCACCAGGCGGCCCAGCACGTCGGTGGAGCGGCTGTATTCCCATTGCGCACCTGGTTGATGCAGCAGCGGCAGGCTGCCCAGCGTAGCCACCTGGTCCGCGTTGGTCTGCTTCAGGCGCGACACGCGGGCGGCGATATACGCCTTATGCACCAGCGTATTGCCGCGGAACTCATAGGTCAGGCCGGAGGTGTGACGCAGCAGATCCTGCACCGTGATTGCGCGATTTGCCGGCACCAGCGTCAGTTCGCCATTCACGACGACGCCGACCTGGGGGGAGGCCAGTTCGGGGATGTATTTGCCGATGGGGTCGCTCAGCAGCAGGCGGCCTTCCTCCCACAGCATCATGATCGCGACCGAGACGATGGGCTTTGTCATTGAATAGATACGGAAGATCGAATCCCGGGTCATCGGCGCACCGCCGACGGGGTCCTGCAGACCGAAAGCTTCATGATAGGCGATCTTACCGTGGCGGGCGACCAAGGCGACGGCACCGGGGACATGCCCGGTTGCGACGCGGTCTTTCAGCGCCGCCGACAGGCGGTCCAGTGCGACGGCGGAGAGGCCGACATCCTCGGGGTTGGCGGTGGGCAGTTGGGACATGCGGGGCGTTTCCTTTGGCTCAGACCGTGAATTGTTCCACGATGATTCGTTCTGACAGGCCCTGATCGGGATCGAACAGCACCCGCACGCAAACCGTGCGGTCCTCGCTGACCGCGACCGAGGCGACATCGCGCACTTCGGTGAAATCCGCCACCGCCGCGGTCGGGCGCTTGTCGGTTTCCAATACCTCAAACAGTACGTCCACCGTGCTGGGCAGCAGCGCGCCGCGCCAACGCCGCGGTCGAAAGGCCGATATCGGCGTCAAAGGCAGCAAGTTGGCCGAGAGCGGCACGATCGGCCCGTGGGCCGACAGGTTGTAGGCCGTCGACCCGGCGGGGGTCGAAATCAACACGCCATCGCAGGACAGTTCCGCCAGCCGCACGCGCCCGTCGATGGTGATCCGGATCTTCGACGCCTGGCGCAATTGCCGCAGGAGGCTGACCTCGTTGAAGGCCAGCGCCTCTTCCACCGCGCCGGTGACCGTGACCGCATGCATGCGCAGCGGATACATCACCGCCTCCTGCGCCCGGTTCAGGCGATCGAGCAGATCGTCTTCGCTGTAGGTGTTCATCAGGAAGCCGACGGAGCCACGGTTCATGCCGTAGACGGGCTTGTTCCACTCCAGCACCCGATGGATGGTTTCCAGCATGAAGCCGTCGCCGCCAAGGGCGACCACGATATCTGCCTTGTTCAGCGGGCAGTTCCCGTACAACGACACCAGCCGGTTGCACGCATCCGTCGCCAGCGGGGTCGGTGCCGCCTCAAACGCGATCTGGCCGTGCTGAAATGCACGCTGCGGCCCGACCGGTAATCCCGTGGCGCTGAGGCTCACACGCGTATCCGATGCTCGAGCACCGGCATGTCGCGCCGGATCCGCGCGGTGACCGTCTGGTCAAGGCGGGCGGTTGCCCAGCCCGTCCCGTCCGAGACCTTCGCCACCACATGCCCCCATGGGTCCGCGATCATCGAATGGCCATAGGTAAAGCGCGCCTCGCCTTTACCCTCCAGGTGTTTGCCCCAGGTGGCCGGGGCGGCGAACCAACATTGGGTTTCGATGGCGCGGCCTTTGATCAGCGCCTCCCAATGGTCCTTACCGGTGGCCAGGGTGAAGGCGGAGGGCAGGAAAATCAGTTCCGCCCCCTGCTTGCGCAGTTCCCAGAACAGGTCGGGGAAGCGGACGTCGTAGCAGATGGCGCAGCCGACCTTGACCCCACCGGCTTCGTAGGTGACGACCTCATCGCCGGCGCCATAGGCGTTGCTTTCACGGTAGCCGGTGCCATCGGGGCCGACGATGTCGAACAGATGCATCTTGCGGTAACGGGCGAGTTCGGTGCCATCGGGGTTGAAGACCACGGTGGTGTTGAACAGCTTTTCCGGTCCTTGTTCGATGATCGAGCCGCCATGCACATGCACCTTCGCGGCGCGGGCGGTTTCGCGCAGGAACTCGTAGGCCGGCCCGCCTGGCGCGTTGGAGCCCTTGGGCGGCAGCAATTCCGCATTGGCGATGCGTGTGGCGCGGTCACCGCCGAGGGAGTCCCACACCTCCGGCAAGGAGACGATGTCCGGCCTGTCCTCCGACACCGCGCCCTCGATCAGGCGGCGCGCCTGGGCGATGTTGTCGTCCTTGTTGGCGCCGGGATTCATCTGCACCACGGTGACACGCATGCCGGTCTCCTGGAATGGGGTTTTGTGGCGGGGAGAGAAGCGTATTGCCGGGATTGTGGCAACCGGGGGTGGCGGAAAGCGATTCAGCGCGGCGTCGACCCGCCCGGGTACGCTGGATCACGATACGCCCAGTTGACGGCTTTCAAGCAAACCTCCGGTTGGTTGGAAAAGACGTGGAGCCCCTTGGGCAAGTGATCGATCACCAGTTCAGGCCATGTGTCGGGAGGGACGGGCATCGTTCCGGCCGATGCGTTCATGGCCGCGATCAGCACAAGCGACGGGGGCAGATCGGGAATGGCCGCGGTTCCCCCATATTCGGCGGTAAACATATCGTATTGCACACTCAGCACATTCTTGATGTTCGATCGAACGACGCAACCATTGTCCCGTACGGTCGTCACGAAAGCCAACGCCGGCACCGACTGATACGCGCGGAACATCTGCCGCACCTGAGCAAAGGCACCCTGGTCGACAACGCCCCCCTGAACCATGCGTTCGATCGCCGGGCGCGCGGCGGTGACAGCGAGAAGGCGCCCGCCGATATCCGCCGCGCGCGCACCGAGGACCGCAACCGTAACCGCACACACAAGCCATCGGCCATGGGCCGGCCCCCTGGTTCCCGACCGCGAGACCATGAGCACAGCCAGCGGCAGCAGGAGCCAGTCATATTGGGCCGCGTGGCGGGCCCAGATGAATTCCCCCCATTGATATCGCGTTCTCGCCAGCACCGTCATCATTGTCCCTGTCAGGAAATACAGACCGCCAATGGTACTGGCGCGGCGCGATTGCGCCGGCGGGGAAGCGTACGCTCTGCTGGCAACCACACTGGCAACCACACTGGCAACCACACTGGCAACCACACTGGCAACCACACTGGCAACCACACTGGCAACCACACTGGCAACCACACTGGCGGCCAGCGCCAGACACAGCGCGAAGAGCATCAAGGCCGGCGCGGCCTCCGATAACGACGCTGAAGGCAAAAAATCGAAGGTAATCGCTCGCCCCATCGCCTCTGCGTTTGCAAACAACGACAGATTGGACGGCAGCACATCATAGGGTGTCAGGGATCCAAGCACCCCCAGGTTCCATCCAAACAGCATGCAAAGCGGCAAAAAACTGCCAAAGATCAGCGAAACAACCCGCCGCCGCGCCGTCTGAACGTCAGAGGCGTCCACGAGGGCGGGCAGACGACCGATCGCCGCGTGGAAGGCCCAATAACAGGCCACCGAAAGGAGCGCGACGGAAGCCTGTGCGACACGCAGCGCACTATCTGGCGCGTCCAGACCGAACAGCGCGACGAAGCCCGCGAGCACTGGATAGCCCGGGGGCCATAGTCGCATCGGCGACGGCCCACTGCTGCCCCGGAGCAGCAGAGGCTCCCCACGCAACAGGCTCCGGGTGGCTTCGATGTAACTCGGTGCGTCTCCCGTCCAGGCCGACGCGAACCGGGAAAAGGCCTGATAATAAAAAACGACCAGATCAACCCCAGAAAAAAAAGCAAATAAAATAGTCCAAATTAACTGGATTGCGCCGCCAATTATTCCAGATCTGATTATCCGGCCGCATCATATGACTCTAAGTTCCTGAGAACTCACGTGCATCATCTGGCGATTACGGCGGATGAGACCATTCGATAGCAATATCCTGACATCGCCGCGGGGTCGCTTTCCACGCTCACCACTATAACAAATCGGCTCTTCTGGCAAATGCTCGCTGCTTTGAAACAAAATGCATATACTTGGGTTATGGTGGCGGCAGCCGCGGACCGCACGGTCACGCCGTCGGGCTAGCCCATCTTATTCATCGCATGGCAGGGATTCGCGAACGGACATGGCGCAAACATATGGAATCGTTCAGTGATTGGTTGCTTACACCCACACCGAACGCCGGACATAATCCGCCATGCCCGCCACCGATGAGGATAC
>CAIXEA010000224.1 GCA_903918315.1 uncultured Acetobacteraceae bacterium
GGGAATCCCTTGTTCGGTGTGGAGCCCGATCTCAATACCGCGTCAGACTGGCGCTGTCCTGTTGGGCCAGGGAGAGGGCGCGCTCTTTTCGACCCTGTACTCCCCCCCGTCATGGCCCGGCGCGTCCCTACGGGATTCACACATCGCGGGAACGAGTTTCGCTAACGCTGCTCTACACCGTCATAGCCCGGCTTGTCCGGGCTACCGATCGCGGCATGGTGCGGGCGGCGGTGGCCCGGACAAGCCGGGCCATGACGTGTTAGATGGCCCTTTGTGTGGCTTGCGAATTTTCGTTTCCACGATGTGTGAACACGGTTGGGCTCTTCCGGGCCATGACGAGTCAGGCAGGACCGCGCCTGTTCGTTTCTGTGCTCCGGCCAGGCCTGGCCCGAGCCGCCACGGCGGGCGACGCGCGCATCATCGTCTCACAGTTTCGATTTATAGGATTTTGTCTCATTTAATGCGCGGCCGCTGACCAACGCACGGAGCAAAGCCGCATCGGCCGGCGGCAAGCGCGCCAGATCAGGCATCGGGGTTTGGGGGTAGATGGCGGGCGGCGGCGCCTTTGCAACCGCGGCCGCCGGTGGTGCAACGGGCGCGGGGCGCTCAACCGGCGGCTCATTCAGCATCGCGGCCATTGCCGCCCGTTGATGGTCAGCGGCCGCCTCGGCCCGGGCCTGATCCGCGTCGCGCTTGCGCCGCTCGACCTGCAGCGCCTGCAGAGCACGCAATGCGCTCTGTGACTGACGCATCATGCTGAGCGATTGCGCCCGGCATTTCTCCGCCAGGCGTGGCTGCGCCTCATAGGCCCTGGCCAGGCGCAGGCAGTCCAGCGCATGGACGCTGGCCGCGACATATTGCGCGGCCAGCAGCGCTTCCGCGACGGTCGCCGGGCAGAGCGCCGCGACCTGCACGGCGGCCGCGACCATGTGCTGTTCGTGCGCCTCCGGCGTATCGTCCGCCGGCGGCGGCAGGGCGGAGGCCAGGATATGCCGCAGGTACTGGAAGGTGCCGCGGCTGCGAAGGTCGGAGAAGTCCGGTTGGGTGCATGGGGTCATGCGCTAACTTTATTCGTTAAATTTTTTAACTGTCAAGCAAAAACCATCCGCACCCTCGTCATGGCCAGGCCCGTCCAGGCCGACGTTACCCCAGCACGTCCATCACCGCCCGCACCATCGCCTCTGGCGCCTCATGCGGCAGGAAATGTCCCGCGACGGGGATGACCCGGCGTTCGTAGCGGCCCGTGAAGTACTTCGCCGCGCCCTCCGACTGCACGGCGGGGCCGACACCATCGGCCGCCCCATGTAGCACGATGGTGGGAACCGCGATCGCGGGCTGTGCCGCCAACAGCGCTTCCAGCGGTTCGAGGGCGGGATCGCCGGCCGCGTTGGCATGGCGGTGGCGATAGGACTGGATGACCACATCGACGAAATCGGGGTTATCGAAGCTGACCCCGGTCGCGGCGTATTTGGAATCGCTGAAATTCCAGTTGGGGGACCAGAGTTTCCATAGCAACCGGCAGATCTCATGCCGGTTCTGGGCCAGGCCCGCCCGCCCGCGTTCGGTGTTGAAATACCATTGATACCAATGCCGGTATTCCTGTTCGGCCGAGTTCGGCTGGCCGGCGGCGGCGATGTTCTGGATATTGTAGCCGGTGATGCTGACCAGGCCCCGCACCCGCTCCGGCCACAAGGCCGCGACGACGCAGGCCGCGCGGCCGCCCCAGTCATAACCGCCGAGCACCGCCGTCTCGATCCCCAGCGCGTCCATGAAATCCCGCAAATCCGCGCCCAGCGCCGCCTGCTGGCCCGAGCGGGGCGTGCCCGGGTCGAGGAAGCGGGTTGGTCCGTAACCCCGCAGATAGGGCACCAGCACGTGGCATCCCCGCGCGGCCAGCGGTCCCACCACTTCATCATAGGCGCGGGGATCGTCCGGAAATCCATGCATCAGGATGACCGGCGTGCCGCCCGCCAGCCCATGGGCCTCATAAGCGATGTCCAGAACGGGCGTGCGAGCGAACAGGGTCATGCGCGTGGCCTTTAGTACGAGAGGAACCCGCCATCGACCGGCAAGGTCACGCCGGTCACGTAGCGCGCGAGGTCGGAGGCCAGGAACACCGCCGGACCCGCGATATCCGCCGGCTCGCCGAGGCGGCCCAGCGGAATGCGCTGCTCAAAATTGCGCATATAGTCAGGGTTTTGCCGCGCATCGGCGTTCAGCGGCGTCGCGATCAGCCCGGGGCCGATGGCGTTGACGCGGATGCCCTGCGGCGACAGCTCAATCGCCAGCGCCTTGGTCAGCGCCCGCACCCCGCCTTTGGACGTGGTATAGGCGGCGGAGTTCGGCAGCGCGACGAAGCTCTGGATCGACCCGATATTGATCACCGCGCCCTTGGTTGCTTTGAGCTGCGCCAGGAAGGCGGTGACCATGTTGTAGGGACCGTCCAGGTTGACCGACATGGTCGCATCCCAATCGGCGCGGGTATTGCCGTCCTCGACATTGCCGCGGCGGATGATGCCGGCGTTGTTCACCAGGACCGAAATCGCGCCGATATCGCGCTGGATCGTCGCGGCCAGCGCATCACAGGCGGCGCGATCGGTCACATCCAGCGCATACGACGCCGCATCCCCGCCAACGGAAGCCGCGACCCGCGCCGCGCCCTCCGCGTTGCGATCGGCCACGATGACGCGCGCGCCGGCGGCGGCCATGGCGCGGGCAATGCCCTCACCAATGCCCGAGCCACCGCCGGTGATCAGCGCCAGTTTGTTATCGAGCAGACCGGCCATGATCATTTCACCAGATTGTTGGTGACCGCGCCGCCGGTCGCGGTGCGGCCGCCATCGACGACATATTGCGCGCCGGTGATGTTGCCGGCGAGATCCGACGACAGGAAAATCACGAGGTTCGCCACTTCCTCCGCCGTGCCGTAGCGGCCGATGGGGATATTCTGCTGATAGCGGGCGCCGACGGCATTGGGATCGTCGGGGTTCAGCATCGCCTCCAGCGAATGGATCATGCGGGTGTCGATCGGGCCGGGGCAGACCGCATTGACGCGCACGCCGGACCGCCCGACCTCACCGGCGGCGGTCTTGGTCAGGCCGATGACGGCATGCTTGGACGCGACATAGGCCGGCATCCCCGGGGAGGCGACGAGGCCGGCGACGGAGGCGGTGTTCACCACCGAGCCGAAGCCCTGTTTGATCATCACCGGCAGCACATGACGCATGCCGAGGAAGACGCCTTTGACGTTCACCGCCATGACGCGGTCGAACATGTCCTCGTCATATTCAGCCGTGGTGGCGACGCTGCCTTCGATGCCCGCGTTATTGTAGAAGCAGTCGATCTTGCCATAAGCATCGACGGTGGCCTTCACATAGGCCTGCACATCGGCGGATTTGGTGACATCGGCGGCGACGAACATCGCCTGGCCACCCTGCTGGCGGATGATGCCGGCGGTCGCCTCCCCCGCGGCCTTGTCATGATCGACGACCACCACGGTCGCGCCCCGGGTGGCGAATCCGAGCGACGTGGCGCGCCCGATCCCGTTGCCCGCGCCGGTGATGAGCACGACCTTGCCGGTGAAATCCATCGTTTTCCTCCTGGTTATCTACTGATGGGTAGGTTCGTAGCACATGTCGGCGGGGGGACGGAATTGCCGGCGAACCCGTCCCCTGGCCCCTTCCCGCCATGCGTCATCCTGGTTACATACCGGTGAGTAGGATGAGGACCTGACATGGCGGAATATGACTACATCATCGTGGGCGCCGGTTCGGCGGGCTGCGTGCTGGCCAACCGGCTGACCGAGGACGGGCGCTCCCGCGTCCTGCTGCTGGAGGCCGGGCCCAAGGATAGTTCCATGTGGATCAATATCCCCGCCGGCTTCACCAAGCTGCTGAACAACCCGAAATACAACTGGACGTTTGAGACCGAGGCCGAACCCAACGCACATGGCCGCAAGATCCCCATTCCGCGCGGCAAGACCCTCGGCGGGTCGAGCTCGATCAACGGCATGCTCTATGTCCGGGGCAATCCGCTCGACTACAACACCTGGGCGCAGTTCGGGAATCGCGGCTGGTCGTATGACTCCGTGCTGCCGTATTTCAAGAAATCCGAAAACTACGAGGGCCAGTCCGACGACAGCCGCGGCAAAGGCGGGGCGCTCAATGTCGCTGCCATGCGGGAGCGGGCGGAGCTGCTGGATGCCTTCATCGATGCCGCCGCCGACGAGGGCTATCCGCGCAACGCCGACTACAACAACGGCAAGCAGGAAGGCTTCGGCTATTTCCAGGTGACGCAGAAGAACGGGGAGCGCTGGTCCACCGCGCGCGGCTTCCTCGATCCGATCCGGAACCGCCCCAATCTGCGCATCGAGACCGAGGCGATGACGACCAAGATCATCCTCGACGGCAAAAAGGCCGTGGGCGTGCAGTATCGCCAGGGCGGCGCTTTGGTCGAAGCGCGGTGCGACAAGGAAGTCATCCTGTCCGCGGGTGCAGTGAAATCCCCGCATATCCTGGAACTGTCCGGCATCGGCCAGCCCACGTTGCTGCAATCGCTGGGCCTGCCGGTGCTGCACGAGCTGCGCGGCGTTGGCGAGAATTACCGCGACCATTACGCCCCACGCATGAACTGGCGGGTGAAGCTGAATGTCAGCCTGAACCAGCAGAGCCGCGGGCTGTCGCTGGTGAAAGAGGTCTTCAAATACTACACCCAGCGCAAGGGCATCCTGACCTACACCGCCGGCATCGCCTATGGCTTCGTCCGCACCCGGCCGGAGCTGGAAGAGCCCGATGTGCAGTTCCATTTCGCCCATGCGAGCTATGCCTCCGCCGCGACGCGAGAGCTGGACAATGAGCCGGGGATGACGCTGACGGTGTATCAATGCCGGCCGGAATCGAAAGGCTCCATCCACGCGAAGAGCAACGATCCCTTCGCCGCACCGGCGATCCGGGCAAATTATCTGGCCGATGAATACGACCAGCGGGTTCTGGTCGATGGCATGAAGATCGGCCGTTCGATCATCAACAACCGAGTGATGGACAAATACCGCGCGTTCGAGATGAACCCGGGTGACAAGGTGCAGACCGATGACGAGTGGCTGGATTTCGCCCGCGCCAACGGCCAGACGACCTATCACGTCATCGGAACGTGCAAAATGGGTCAGGACCCCATGGCGGTGGTCGATGATCGCCTGCGGGTGCACGGGATCGAGGGGCTGCGGGTGATCGATGCCTCGATCATGCCGACGGTGCCGAGTGGCAATACCAACGCGGCGGTGATCATGATCGCGGAAAAGGGCGCGGATATGATCCGGGGTGTGGGGTAGGCGGGGGACCATTGGCCCTCCGGGCAGCGCCAGGAGGGCCAATCTTCGTGTCAGACGCCCATCGCTTGCTTGACCGAGGCAACGAAAGCGGCCGCTCTTTTTGAGGCAGCCGTGACCTTGGCGGGGTCGATCTGCGAGAGGATATCGAAGGAATTCTGGCCTTTGCCATATTGGGCTTTGCAGTTCTGGGTCGCTGACGCCAGAGCCTTGAACAGATCGGCCTTTGGCACGCTCTCGATATCACGCCCCGGAGGCGGCAGGGCACTGTCTCGGAAGTCCTTGCCGAAATAGGCTGCGAGTGTCTGCCGATCGGCGATCAACCAGCTTTCCATACATTCCACCATCAGGTGACACCGATCGTCTGCGCTTCCGGGCGGTTTTGGCCATTGGTCGCCTTGCCTTTGTGCGAGGTGATCCCAGGCAGATGCCTTACCAACCGCCTCTTCGGCGTCAATCAGCAACATCGCGGCCTGATTCTCCCTGACCGCCTGGCAGAAATCTTCGAATGCCTTCTGACGTGCTCCGCTGGCTACGATTCGCGGCATATGTCCGCGGAAGCCTGCCTTTTCCAAAAATCGGCTGAAGCCTTTTCTACAGGCCGTTTTCAGGGCTTCGGCGTCGCCACCGCCTTCCACAAAAATTTTCAGCGCTACCACCGATTCCCTCCAATATCTCCACGGGTCCAGAGTTCACCCAGGCGGTAGCGTTCCAGCCATGGCTTCAGTTCGGCGGCCGAGAGACGGTTGAGCGTTGTTGCCCCATCCCGTTTTTCACAAACAATGACGGCCTCGGGCGTGTCGGTCATGCAATCGACCAGGACCTCGGAATGGGTTGTGACGATGAGTTGGCAGCGTTCGGAGGCTTCGCGCAGCAAACAGGCGACGGTCGGCAGGATATCCGGGTGCAATCCCAGTTCCGGTTCCTCAATGCAGATAAGCGGCGGAGGGTTAGGGTGGCAGAGAATCGCGAGGAGGGAGAGGTAACGCAAAGTGCCGTCCGACAGCCGGGACGCTGGTATGGTAAAGCCTCCCTCCTGTAGAATCACCTGAACAGTGCCACTGTCTATCCGTACATCGAAATCGTCTATGCCTGCGTACAATTCTTGCAGCGCCTTTAGGAAACGCGCTTTCACCTCCGGTATTTGCCGTATGAAATTCAGAACCAGGCCAAGATTTTTCGAATCAGGCTCCAAGAAATAGTTACGCGCATCGGTGGGCTCCGGAGCACGGGATCCGTGGGAGCGTCCAAACGTCCAGTCTCGATAGAGATGGATGAGCGAAAAACGCTCGGCCAGATCGGTTATCTCGGGATACCGGTCGGGGTCACGACGTTGCGCCAGGATTGACCGCTCTGCATCAAGGGATCCGGGGACGCGCGGCACAAGCGCGTTCTCTTGGGCTTCATCGAAAACCGGAAACCCATTATTATATCGGTAATAAGAATGCGATTTGCTTTCCCCCTGCTCGGGTTTGGCGCTTTCAATTCGCTCATCCGCGATTTGAGAACGTTGCCCGATCTCGCGCAACGACACGGCATAACGCAAAGAGTTTCCGAACAATGAAGAAACAATAACATCGACCCGACCCACTTTTTCGCCGGTGGCCCCCTTCCACAGCCACTGCTGAATACCTCCGCCCATGCGAATCGGTTTCATAATCTGCTCAGGGGCATTCCTCAGCAGATCGATCACATCAAGGAGATTGGATTTACCCGAGCCATTCGGCCCAATCAGTACATTCAACGGGCCAAGCGCCAGTGATTCTGGATCAGAACCGAAACTCAGAAAATTCCTCAGCGTGATCTCGCGGATCAACATACAAGACATCCCTTCCTGGGGCACCGCGCCGACCGCTGGCCCTCGCAGCCAGCGGTCAACACCAGGAAGGTTACCACAACCTCGTGCGTGAAACGCCCCCTACTTAATCGGATCGAGGTCCCGCGCCCCCAGCGTCCGCGCCCGGATCGCTTCCTCCGGCGCCTCCCGCCCATGATCCGTGAACGCCCGCTTCACCGCTTCCGTCGCCGGGCTGAAGATCGCCTTGCGATTATCCCGCGCCCAGGCATTCGACGACAGGATCGGCTCCAACGAGCCCTGGAACGCCGGCATCACATATCGCGCGAACAGCTCGTAGCTGCGCATGGTCTGCTCCCGCGTGGCCCATTCATGGGCGCGGAACAGGATGCCGCCGAAGCCGCCTTCGCTATAGCCCTGCAGGCGCTTGATGCCCTTGATGACCGTCTCGGGGGAGCCAACCAGAGTCGTGCCCATCTTGACGCCGTCGCTCAGCGGATCATCGGCGCGGCCGGGCGGGCGGCCCAGCGTGTCCTCGAAATAGGTCAGGGTCTCGTTACGCTCGCCCTTACGGACCTCCCGCAGCGCCTGCTCATCGTCTTCCGCCAGATGGGCGCTGACGACCACGCGCCAATTCTTGCGGTTCATGGTCTTGCCATTCTTGGCCGCGGCTTCTTCGGCGATCTTCCACTGGCTGCCCAGCGCTTCCGGGCCACCCGGCAGGCCGGCGCCAATGGACAGCACGCCCACGCCATGGGTGCCGGCGGCGATCATGCCGAACGGTGTGATGGTGCTGGCCACCGCGATTTCGAAATGCGGATCGGAATAAGGGGCGAGGTGCAGCCGCGCCTGGTTCATCTCGAACCAATCGGACTTGATCGTCACCGGCTCTTCCATCTTCAGCAGCCGCATGATGGCGTCCATCGCCTCCAGCATGCGGGGCCGCTGCGTCGAGGGTTCGATGCCGAGCATATAGGCATCCGATGTCAGCGCGCCCGGGCCGCAGCCCAGCATCGCCCGGCCGCGGGTCATGTGATCGAGCTGCACCCAACGCTGCGCCACCATGAACGGGTGGTGATAGGGCAGGCTGGTCACGCCGGAGCCGAGTTTGATGTATTTGGTCTTCTCCGCCGCCGCGGCGATGATCAACTCGGGGGAAGCAATCGTCTCCCACCCCGCGGAATGATGCTCCCCGATCCAGGCCTCGTCATAGCCGAGATGGTCGAGCCATTGCAGCAGCTCGACGTCGCGATCCATCGACAAAGTCGGGTTTTCGCCAAGACGGTGGAAGGGCGCGAGGAAGATGCCAAATTTCAAGCCGCGATGGGCCATGGGTTTACTCCGTGAACGATGCCCCATACTGCCCGCATACCCGCCGGTAGCCAAGCCATGACCGGCATGGCAGGGTCACGGCCTCGGATCGCAACAGGAGGAAACAGCGTCATGCGTCTCGAAAACAAAGTCGCCATCGTCAGCGGCGCCGCGTCGGGCATGGGGGCGGCCACCGCCCGCCGTTTCGCCAAAGAAGGCGCCAAAGTCGTCATCGCCGACATGCTGGAAGCCGAGGGCCGCGCCGTCGCCGCCGAGATCACCGCCGCCGGCGGCATCGCCCAGTTCCTGGCCCTGAATGTCACCGAGGAAGCCAGTTGGAAGTCCGTGGTCGACGCCACGGTTGCCGCCTATGGCAGGCTCGACATCATGGTCAACAATGCCGGCATCAGCGGCAGCGCGGTCAATGATCTGCTGGAAACCGGGATTTGGGATCGCGTCATGGCGGTGAACAGCACCGGCGTGTTCCTCGGCACCAAATTCGCGGTCGAGCAGATGCAGAAGAACGGCGGTGGGTCTATTGTGAACCTGTCCTCCATCTCCGGCGTTGTCGGCCAGACGATGGTTCACATGAGCTACAATGCCTCCAAGGGCGCGGTGCGCACCCTGACCA
This sequence comes from uncultured Acetobacteraceae bacterium, assembly GCA_903918315.1. GTDB lineage: Bacteria > Pseudomonadota > Alphaproteobacteria > Acetobacterales > Acetobacteraceae > Rhodopila. The sequence goes on from CAIXEA010000224.1 coordinate 9,061, forward strand.
AGGCGACGGCGGTGCAGTTCGGCAAGGATAATATCCGCGCCAATTCGGTGCATCCCGGCCTGATGCCGCCGATGCGCACCTCCGGCGCGACGGCCGATCCGGTGGTGCGGGCGAAGATGTTGAAGGCGGTGCCGCTGGGGCGGAATGGGGAGGTGGATGAGGTGGCGAATGCCATCCTGTTCCTCGCCTCCGATGAGGCGTCGTATGTCACCGGCGCCGAGCTCTATGTCGATGGCGGCTACCTCGCGATGTGACCCTATGGCGCGCCCCACCCCTACTGGATTCACACATCGCGGGAACGATTTTTGCTAGAGCCTGTCCGTCTAAAGACGGACAGGCTCCTGCTCTGTTTGATCGAGCAATTTCACCGATTTGTTGATCGCTGCGCGATTCAACCGAAACCGGTATTGCTCTTGCGCTGCTCTACACCGTCATGGCCCGGCTCGTGCGGGCTCCCTATCGCGGTATGGTACGGGCGGCGGTGGCCCGGACAAGCCGGGCCATGACGTGTTAGAAGTCCCTTCGTTTGGCCTACGAATTTTCGTTTTCACGATGTGTGAACACGGTAGGCCCCACCCGGGCGCGCCATTCGACCTTGCGTGCGGGCCCCGGCGGGCGAGACCGCCTCAGCGTTCGAAACCCGGACGCGGCACCAGACTCATGAGCACGCGGCCGAACCCGCCATCGGTGCAGATATCTTCACCGGTCACGTAACCGGCGCGGTCACTGGCGAGATAGGTCACGACGTCGGCGATATCCTCCGGCACCGCGACCCGGCCCAACGGCACGATCGCCGCGCGGCGTTCGGCCACGCCGGGCGCCTGATAAAAGGCCTCACTCATCGGGGTGCGCACCAGACCCGGGCTGACGACATTGCTGCGAATGCCCGCCGGCCCCCATTCCAGCGCCAACTGCTGCGAGAGCATCACCACGCCGGCTTTGCTGACACTGTATGCCCCGCTGAACCCCTGCGGAAAGCGCGACGCGATGGAGGCGATATGGACCATGGCGCCCGATTTCCGTTCCAGCATCTGCTGGCCAAAGGCCTGAGCGCACAGGAAATACCCGGTCACATTGACCGCCAGCAGCTTGTTCCATTCCTCCAGAGCGAGCGTCGCGATCGGCCCCGGGCGCAACAACCCGGCATTGTTGACAAGGATATCCGCCGCACCGCCGATCGCGAAGGATTGCGCGGCCGCCGCCGTCACGCTGGCGGGTTCGGCGACGTCGCAGGCAATGCACGGCGCTTCGGTCCCAAGAGCCCGCAACGCGTCCTGGGTTTCCCCGCAGGTCGCGGGATCGCGGTCCAGCAGCACCACGCGCGCGCCGGCCTTGGCCATGCTGATGGAAACGGCGCGACCGATCCCACCACCCGCGCCGGTGACAACGCACAGCCGGCCAGCCAGGCCCAGCCAGTCCTGAGTTTCGGTCACGGGCACTCTCCTGCGCAGGGTGGTTTCATTGCGTCATACCAGAACCGGACCGCCGCGCCAGCCATGCGGCCAGGACCAGGGCGCCGGCTGCCGCGACGGAGGGAACCAGGAAACCGCCCAGCCTGTCCGACAGGGCCCCCGCCACCAGCGGTCCCACGATCTGACCGACACCGAAAGCCCCGGTCATCAGGGCCATGACCCGGCGCGAATCACCCCGCGCCAGTTCGCGCCCGCGCATCAGCCCCATCGCCGTCAGCCCCATGAACGTGCCACCCACCAAAACCGCGGCGACGCAGAGGCCGATCCTGTTCGGCATGAGCACGCTGAACAGAACACCGGCAGCCTCCGCCAAGGCGGCCACGGCGAAGGCATTGGCAAGGCCGAACCGGCGTCCCAGCGCGCCCCAAACCAGCACGGATGGCCCGGCGGCCACCCCGACCACGATCCAGATGACCGGTTCGAGCGCCTGGACCGCCGGGGTGGCGCGCACGATCGCCACCAGGAACGTGGCCGTGATCACATAGCCAAAGCCGAACAAACCATAGGCCAAGGTCATGCGGCGCAGGCGCGGGTCCAGCACGGGTCCGCTCCGCTTAGGCGCGCCTGTAGCAACAACCCCTGGGGCTTCGTCCCGCTGTCCCCGCAACAGACCAGCGACGGCGAAGGTCCCGATCAACGACAGGCCACCGCTGGCCAGCCAAAGCGTTTGCCAATCGCACCCCATCGCCGACAGACCCGCGACCAGCGCCGCGGAACAGGCAATCCCAATCCCGACCCCGGCAAAGTGGAGCGGGGCCAGGCCGGTGCGGCCGATCAGGGCCAGACGATCCAGGACCAGCGCCGAAGCAAGGATCAACACGAGAGCACTGGCGACACCGCCGAGAAAGCGCAGCAGCAGGAAAGCGGGCACGGACCCCACCAACCCCATGCCGGCCGTGGTCGCCGCACTGGCAGCCAGCGCGGTCAGGAGCCAGGTCCGCCGCCCCCCCGGTAAGGCGCCCCCAGCCGCCCCCAGCGCCCCGGTCAGATATCCGGCGAAATTCGCCGATGCGATCACCCCCGCCGCCGTCCCGCTCATCCCCAGACCCGTCAGCATCGGGGGCAGGATCGGCGTGTAAACAAATCGGCCAATGCCGATACCAACGGCCATGGCGATTAAGCCACCCAGAGCCATCAGGCGTGGCGATCGGGACGAGAGAGAGACGTGCATCATGCGCATTGGCCTAACGGCATCACGGCAATCCCGGCAAACGATTAGCCCATCTTATTCATCGCATGGCAGGGATTCGCGAACGGACATGGCGCAAACATATGGAATCGTTCAGTGATTGGTTGCTTACACCCACACCGAACGCCGGACATAATCCGCCATGCCCGCCACCGATGAGGATACC
>CAIXEA010000225.1 GCA_903918315.1 uncultured Acetobacteraceae bacterium
GGTATCCTCATCGGTGGCGGGCATGGCGGATTATGTCCGGCGTTCGGTGTGGGTGTAAGCAACCAATCACTGAACGATTCCATATGTTTGCGCCATGTCCGTTCGCGAATCCCTGCCATGCGATGAATAAGATGGGCTAAGGCCCTGAAGCCCGAAAGGGTGACGCGCCCGTCTTATTTAAGAGTGGTTTCCAACACGATTGCGGAGCCAATCAATCGGACTCCCTTTTGCTGGGCGGTCTCGATCGCAGCCCGCAGATCGCGAAGGTAATCATCCGCTTTTTCGACGTTTGATTGCCGCCCCCGCTCGAACAATGGCTGCGCTGACGCGATGGCGACGATCATATCCTGGCCATAGGGTGGGGCAACTTCCCAGGCAGGATGTCCTGGACCAACCTCACCGAGGTTCAAGGCTTCTCCTGGCGCGAAGGTGCGGGCTGATGGGTCCGCCGCCATGCCCTGTTTCGTATCAGCCACTTGAGGATAGAGATGCAAAACCGTGCCATCATGGGCAATATAATCAGCGCGGATTTGGCCCCGGAAGTCCGGCATCATCAGCCTTGGACGAATATGATCCCCATCGCGCAGTTTGAGGTTGCTGTTTATCAGATCGAGACCGAGGCGTGCCCCTGTTGAGCCGAAGCTGCGGGTGATGGGGCGCAGAATGTCGAGGGTTGGGCAAAATTCTGGCTTAACAGCGGTTACGCCCCAGCTGGGTTGGGTTGGCGCAGCAAGCCCGGACAACGTCCGTTGTAGTTCGGCCAACGCACTCTCTGACGCAATTCCCTTTACCGTGAAGGGACCGTTCTCGGTGATATCACCCTCGATCGTTGCACAACGCTGGGTCGTGACGATTTCGATGATTTGGCGACGGATGCTGTCCAGGGACGCTGCATCGGCCTGGGGGCGAGCGACGGGTGCAGCGTCGACACGAGCCGGTGGCGGGGTTGGCGTATCAGCCGCGCGGGAAGATGGTTGAACGGTGATCGGCGGTGCGGCTGGGGCAGGACTCGAAGACGCTGTGGAATTCGGAGATGGTGCGCCACCATTCAACAGAAACCAGCCAACGCCCCCCACCAGCGACAGGGCGGCCGCCATGCCACCGATGATCAACGGCATTTTGGATTTTTTGGGTGGTACAACGGCTTGTGTCGGTAGCGGCCGCGGCACCGCTTGCGGCCGTCCGCGATCTGCTGGGGGAGCGGCGGCTACGGCCGGTGCCGGTGCGGCCGCACGTGGGCTCGCGACCAAGGTCGCTTCCTCGTCTGGCTCTTGTGAACCGGTGATCGATCCACGGCCAGCGGCGGCATCCCGAATGGCGTTGGCGAAGGCGGCAGCATCGGCAAAGCGTTCTTCGGGTCGTTTTGCCATGGCCTTTCGGACAACGGCGTCGAACGATGTGGGCGCGGTGACGGAGATCTGGCTTGGTAGGGGCGCATCGGTATTCAGCGCCTTATGCATGATGGCTGACATACCGCCTTCGAAGGGACGCTCACCCGTCAAGAGCTGATAAAGCAGGACACCCGAGGAGTAGATGTCTGACCGAGCATCCACAACCTGGCCCATAATCTGTTCGGGCGACATATAGGCTGGGGTACCCATCACCGTACCGGCCTGGGTCATGCTGGAGCTCTCGATTCTGGCGATACCAAAATCGGCGATTTTGGCCTGACCGCTGCTGGTGAGCATGAGGTTGGCCGGCTTGATATCGCGATGCACCACGCCTCGGTCATGGCTGAACTTCAGCCCCGCGAGCAGGTCATCCATGATCCGGACGGTATCCGCGACCGTGAAGCGTTCCTGCTTGTCGAGCAGGTTCTTCAATGGCGGACCGTCGACGAATTCCATGACGATATAGGCAAGGTCGCTCGTTTCGCCGTAATCGAAGACACCGACGATGTTGGGGTGGGTGAGGCGCCCAGCTGCCTGGGCCTCCCGCCGAAACCGTGCGAGGGCTTCTTCCGTTTCCGGGTCGCTGGAATCAGGCAAGCTCACGGTCTTGATCGCCACGCGGCGTTCAATGATTGGGTCCCAGCCCTCGTAGACTGTCCCCATCGCGCCTTTCCCAAGCTGGCGCTTAATCTCGTACTTGCCTAGGGTTTCGACCGTCGCCATGCGGCTCCCTGCCTCAAGGTGTTGGCGGGATCATAACCCGGACTTTCGATTTGGCGAAATCGTGCGTTTCGCATGAGGGTTGGAATTTGGCCGTCCCATCCGGTGAGACGGCCAAACTTCGCGCGCTTAGCTGGTGTGCCAGCCAAATTGCTGGGGTTTGCGCCCCGCGGCATGGTGCAGTTTGACGTTGACGAGGGCGGGCCCCGGGTGGGCCAACGCCTCGTCAAGGGCTTTGCGTAGATCTTTCGGATCTTCGACGTACCACCCTTTGCCGCCAAACGCTTCCATGAGCTTTTCATAGCCCGACCCGATGGCCATCACCCTGGGCGGAATGGTCATGCGGTCATCCGGAAGAGATTCCGCTCCACTGCCGATACCCCCATTGTTCAGGACGACAATTTTAACGGGGAGATTGTATCGGCAGCAGGTTTCGATCTCCATGCCGGAGAATCCAATCGCCGCATCGCCAGAAACCGACACAATCGGCCGATCAGGATGGACGAGGGCCGCGGCGAGGACAAAGCCCATGCCGATTCCCATCGTGCCGTAACTGCCGGCGTCGAGGCGCAAGCGAGGTGACTTATTCGGCATCTGGGTGCGGCCGATATCCATGGTGTTCGCCCCCTCGCCAACAATCACAGCATTGTCTGGCAACCACGCGCTGATGTCCTTGAAGGCACGGTAGTAGTTGGTGGGGGCGGAGTCGTCGTCGATCATCGGTTGGATTTGTTTAGCATTGGCAGCAGCCTTTTGGGCTATCGCGGCATGCCAGGGCGTGTCCTTCGGGTAGAACCATTGGCGGTTCTCCAGCGCTTTGTTCAACTGCCCGACAATGGCTTTACCATCACCGACCAACGGCACTTCGGCCGGTACATTCTGATGCATGGCCTCAGGGGCGATATCGAGCTGGATGATTCGCACATTCTTGTTGAACCGCGGGGGTTTACCAAAATGCATGATCCAGTTGAGGCGGGCGCCCATCAGAAAGATGACGTCTGCCTCCTGCAAAGCGTGGCTGCGCGCTGCCCCGACGGATAACGGGTGGTTGTCGTCCATGACGCCTTTGCCCATCGGGGACGCCAGGAATGGGAGTTGTGTCCGTTCAATGAATGAGCGGATTTCATCCTCTGCCCGCGACCAGGCCATGCCTTTGCCAACAATCACCAATGGGCGTTGCGCGGATTCGAGGGCATTCAACGCCGCTTCAATATTCTCCTGGGGGGCGATCATGCGCGGCGGTTCGGGGACCGTGGCAGCGGCATGAGCCTGATCCTCCTCAATTTCGCCGAGAATGATGTCATCGGGCATATCGAGGTAGCATGCACCGGGCCGACCGAAGATCGAATATCTAACCGCCATCTCTACGTAGAACGGTATGCGGTGGACGTGCTCAACGCCGTGCGCGAATTTGCAGAATGGCGTTGCGATATGAACCTGACGCTCTTCCTGGAAGGCGCCCATGCCATTTTGGTGCGTGGCGGAGGCGCCTCCAATCAGGATCATCGGCCAGCAGTTTTGCTGCGCATTCGCGAGACCCGCCAGGCCATGCACGACCCCAGGGCCGGACACGACCAGGCAGACACCCGGGCGGCCGGTTAGATATCCTACAGCCTGCGCCGCATAAGAGGCCGATTGCTCATTGCGGCACCCAATGTACTTGATGCCCGCGTCCTGCGCTGCCTGCGCGATGGGGCCGACGGGGAATCCAACAATCCCGAACATGAATTCAACGCCCTGTTGCTTCAGGGCGCGAGCCATCGATGTAGCTCCGTTGATTTTGGCCATGACGTATTCTCCCTCCGTTGCTTCGGGCACTGATCAAACGATCGGCCGTCTCGGGCCCGGTTGTTTGGGAGCGCCTCGATCCCAACCTTAGGCACAGTTTCGTGGTTCTGGAAATGGCGGCCAAGGTGTTGCAGGTTTTGCGCGTCGTCATGTGGCGGGAACCGAATTGCCGACTATATAGAAGCCATGCCGCACGCTGATTTCGTTCGATCCACCCAAGACCGCTGGCTTGTCGCCGGTTGGCTGTTCACCACCGCCGCGATGATTTTGGTCATGATCGTGTTGGGAGGGGTGACCCGGTTAACAGGTTCGGGGCTGTCGATCATGGAATGGGCACCATTGATGGGTGTGTTTCCGCCCATGAGTGACGAGGAATGGCAGCGGTTATTTGTAATTTATCAAAAAATACCACAATATGATCTGGTAAATCGCGGGTTTGGCATTGCCGGCTTCAAGAGTATTTTTTGGTTGGAGTGGACGCATCGGCTGTGGGGGCGGTTGATCGGTCTCGCGTTCGCCGGGCCATTGGTCTGGTTCTGGGCCACAGGGCGGATAACGCGTAGTCTTCGGCTACGGCTGGCAGGTCTTCTCGTGCTCGGAGGGCTGCAGGGCGGGATTGGTTGGTTTATGGTTGCGTCCGGCTTTTTGCCGGACTCGACGAGCGTGTCAGCCTATCGACTGGTGATCCACCTTTCGCTCGCACTTATTATATATGTGGCGATCCTGTGGACAGGGCTCTCCGAACTGTACCCGGAGCCTGATCCTGTTGCGGTCCCTGGGACGCTACGAAGATTGGTCTGGCTATCTGTGGGACTGGCAGGACTGACCATAATCGCGGGAGGCTTTGTCGCCGGTCTTCACGCGGGGTTGGACTATAACACCTTTCCCCTCATGGATGGCCAGGTGATCCCGCGGGGCTATGCGGCCCTGCAACCGGTGGTCCGAAACCTGACGGAAAATATTGCCGCGGTTCAGTTCGATCATCGCCTCTTGGCAACCATGACGCTGCTCAGCGTAACGGCGACGGTTTTAGCCGGACTGCGTCAGGAAAGATCGGTGCGTGTTCGTCGTGCTTTGACGGTCGCCGGCCTTTTGGTGGCGGGCCAGTATGCTTTGGGTGTCGCCACATTGCTGTGGGTGGTGCCGGCAGGGCTGGCGGCGATGCATCAAGCCGGTGCCGTACTGCTGCTCACCGCACATATAATGCTTCTGCATGCGACAAGGCCGCTGAGCAGTCTGATGCCGAAGTCCTAAATCTGGGTCTGTCCGGTTTCGATCGGCATCCCCAGTGGCCAAACTTGGTGGTACGCCTCATGCTGGCGTGACGACCTCGCTTCCTAAGGAACCATCCCATGACCGCGCTTGCCGTGACCGATGCCCTGTTCTTTGAACGTCCCGATGCATCGTTGGATCGCGATGGCGCCCAACATTTGGTCCAGCGCGCACTGGCGGGGAGCGACGACGGCGAACTTTTCCTGGAATACCGGGAGAGTGAGCAGATCGGCCTCGATGATGGCACGATCCGCAGCGCGGGTTTCGACACGACGTTTGGGTTTGGTCTGCGTGCCGTCGCAGGCGAGGCAACGGGTTATGCGCATGCTGGCGAAGTATCGGAGGCTGCTCTACGTCGGGCGGCCACCAGCGTCTCCGCCGTGGCCTCTGGCCGTGACGGTGTCCTCTCTGAACCGCCACGAGCAACCAATTCACGGCTTTATTCTGACGCGAACCCTTTATCGGACATGGATTTTTCCGCGCGTACTGAGTTGCTGGGTGAGATTGATGGATACGCGCGCGGCAAAGACAGCCGTGTCGTTCAGGTGATGGCGTCGATCGCCGGTGAGTGGCAGGCAATCCAGATCATGCGGGCCGATGGTAGCCGGATTGCGGATCTGCGTCCGCTCGTTCGTTTGAATGTGTCGGTTGTCGTGGAACGCGATGGACGGCGGGAAACCGGCAGTTATGGTACGGGTGGGCGGTTTGGGTATGACCGCGTCACCAACGAAGCGACCTGGCGCGCCGCGGTGGATGAGGCGCTGCGTCAAGCATTGGTCAACCTGGATAGCCGCCCCGCACCGGCGGGTGAGATGGAGGTCGTCCTTGGCTCGGGCTGGCCTGGAATCCTTCTCCATGAGGCGATTGGTCACGGTTTAGAGGGTGATTTTAATCGCAAGAAGACCTCTGCCTTTTCGGGCCTACTGGGGCAGTTGGTCGCCAGTCGCGGGGTGACCGTGATTGATGACGGTACAATGCCTGATCGTCGGGGCAGCCTCACCGTTGACGATGAGGGAACGCCGACTAATCGGACAGTGCTGATCGAAGACGGCATCCTGGTGGGATACCTCCAAGATCGTCTGAACGCTCGTTTGATGGGAATGGCAGTAACCGGTAACGGGCGCCGTGAGTCGTATGCGCATGCGCCGATGCCTCGGATGACCAATACCGTAATGTTGGGTGGCGGACATCAGCCAGAGGAAATGATTCGGTCCGTCAAGCACGGGTTGTACGCTGTGAATTTTGGTGGTGGTCAGGTTGATATCACCTCGGGGAAATTCGTGTTCTCCGCCAGCGAAGCGTACTTGATTGAGGACGGTGTAGTTACTGCTCCTGTCAAAGGTGCGACTTTGATTGGCAACGGACCGGATGCTTTGACCAAGGTGACCATGGTGGGGAACGATATGGCCTTGGATCCTGGCATCGGGACTTGCGGCAAGAGCGGGCAAGGCGTGCCGGTTGGTGTTGGGCAACCCACGATCAAACTGTCGGGACTGACGGTTGGGGGCACTTCCGCTTAAGGCGTGCCTCTTGCTTTGAGGACGACTCTGGAAGTCACGATGGGGTCTGAAATAGGACCTCATCAACCTTTTGAAACAATTTCTTAAAGACAAATAAGACGGCGAATACGCAATCTAAAGAGACTATTGTGAAAAAAATGTGACAAATATCTATATTAGCCCATCTTATTCATCGCATGGCAGGGATTCGCGAACGGACATGGCGCAAACATATGGAATCGTTCAGTGATTGGTTGCTTACACCCACACCGAACGCCGGACATAATCCGCCATGCCCGCCACCGATGAGGATACC
>CAIXEA010000226.1 GCA_903918315.1 uncultured Acetobacteraceae bacterium
CCTGCGAGCCATGGCGAACCGCACCGTCGAAACCTTGTGGGCCGCACTCGGGAAGATCGCCGACATGGTTGCGCCCCAAGAGTGCAGCAATTTCATCGCTCATGCCGGATACAGACAGTCAGCCTGAAAATGCTCTAGAGCATGTCCGGTGCGCCTGAAAGCACCGGACAGGCTGCTAGCCTGTGCTCGTTTACGGCCGCCCTGGCCAGACCGATACATGCCGCGCCGCCTCCGGCCGCGGGATGGGGGAGATGCCGCCAACATCGGTGCCGATATAGAGGAAACCCATGATTTCATCCTCGGCGCTGAGTCCCAGGGCGGTTTTCACCTCCGTGTCATAGGCGGCATCGCCGGTTTTCCACATGCCGCCGAAACCGCGCGCATTGGCGGCCAGCAGCAGCGTCTGCGTCGCGGCGGCGGCGGAGGCGATCTGTTCGAAGGCCGGTATCTTGTGGCCGCGATTCACCCGGGCGACGGTGACGATGATCGTCGGCGCGCGCAGTGCCTTGGCCCGCTCCCGCTTCAGCATTTCGGCGGAGGTATCGGGATCGCGGCGCAGGGCGGATTGGGCCAGCAGTTCACCAAACGCCTCCCGCTGTTGGGCGCCGATGACGACGAAGTGCCAGGGACGCAACCGGCCATGATCGGGGGTGCGCACGGCGGCGTCGAACATGGCGTCCAGGTCCGCCTGCGACGGGCCGGGTTCAGCGAGCTTGAGCGCGGTTTCCCGCTTCAGCAACAAGTCGATGGCGTCCATTCTCAGTCTCCTGTCTTCGGTGGCGGAGTTTAGCGCGGCCGCGGATGGCGCGGCCAGGGGCCTCCATAACTGGGCCTTCCCGGGTGCCTTCCTTGACCCTCGGACGCGGCGATGCGACCGTCACGTTGACCAAGCCAGAGGAAACCCCGCCATGAAATTCGGCGTCTTCTATGAGCATCAGCTCCCGCGTCCATGGACCGAGACGAGCGAATACGACCTGTTCCAGAACGGCCTGGCGCAGATCGAACTGGCCGACAAGCTTGGCTACGACTTCGCCTGGGAGGTCGAACACCACTTCCTGGAGGAGTATTCCCATTCCTCGGCGCCGGAAGTGTTCCTGGCGGCGGCGAGCCAGCGGACCAAGACCATCCGGCTTGGCCATGGCATCGTGCAGCTCACGACCAATCAGCCGCATCGCGTGGCGGAAAGGGTCGCGACTCTGGACCAGATCTCCGGCGGACGAGTCGAACTCGGCCTGGGCGAGGGCGCGGGCCCGGCGGAGCTTCACCCGTTCGGCGTGCGGGTGCGCGACAAGCGGGAGCGGTGGGAAGAAGCGGTACAGGCCATTATGCCCATGTTCACAGAGAGCAGTTGGGAATTCCACGGCAAGTATCACGATTTTCCCGCCCGCAATGTCGTGCCGAAGCCGTTCCAGAAGCCGCACCCGCCGCTCTGGGTCGCATGTTCCAACATCCGCACCATCGGGGAGGCGGGGGAATGGGGCATGGGCGCGCTGGGCTTCAGCTTCGTGTCCCCCGACGCGGCGCGCGCCTGGGTGCATAAATACTACAACCAATTCCTGCACGCCCCGCGCCGCCTGGGCGCCTATGCCGACAATCCCAACGTCGCGATCGTCAACGGCTTCATGTGCGCCCCGACCGATGAGGAAGCGCTGGAGAAAGCCGCCGGCTGGACCTTCTTCATTTTCGCGCTCGGCTATTACGGCCGCAAGGGCGTCGACGCGCCGGGCAAAGGCGATCTGTGGCGCGAATATCAGGACTGGCGCCACACCGACAAAGCCCAGGCCGCGCTGCGCAACGGCCTGATCGGTTCGCCCGACACCATCCGCAAACGCCTGCGCCAATTCGAGGACGCGCATGTCGATCAGGTCATCCTGCTGAATCAGGCCGGCAAGACCACGCATAAAGATATCTGCGAAAGCCTGGAACTGTTCGCGAAAGAGGTCATGCCCGAATTCCATGCCCGCCAACCGACGCAGGATGCGTGGAAGGCGGATGTACTGGCCGGGCGCATCGTGCTGGAGGACCTGGATACCCTGGCCTATGATTTGTATTCACACCAAAATGAGGACATCGTGCGCCTGACGCCCCAGCAGTTGAAAGCGATGATGGAAGCCAAGGAACGCGCCGCGGTGGCGGGGGAATAGGGCCATGGACGGCATGCGGAGCGCCCCTTACCGCTTCATCGAAACCCACCCGATCGCCGGCAGCCTCGGCGCCGGGATTTCCGGCGTGGACCTGTCGCGGGACCTGCCGGAGGCCGTGATCGCAGAGCTGCGCGCGGCTTTGCTGGCGCATCAGGTGATCTTCTTCCGTGGCCAGGACCTGACCCCGCACCAGCAGCTCGCCTTCGCCAGGCGCTGGGGGGACATCCATCTGCACCCCTTCATGGCCGGCATGGACGATTGTCCGGAGGTGCTGGAAATCCGCAAAACCCCCGCCGACAAGCGCAATTTCGGCGGCTCCTGGCACACCGACCAGATGTTTTCACCGCAGCCCGCCATGGGCACGATCCTGTATGCGAAACAGGTGCCGTCCGTCGGCGGGGATACGATGTTCTCCAACCAGTATCTGGCCTATGAGGCCCTGTCGGATGGCATGAAATCCATGCTGTCGGGCCTGCGCGGGGTTTGCGTGGGGGATAAAAAGCGCGGGGGTATTGCGCGCATGGAATACAACAACGCCACCATCGCGATGAAGACGGTCGAGCCGCCCAAAGGCCTGCAGACCACATCTTTGCATCCGCTGGTCCGCACCCATCCGGAAACCGGCCGCAAGGCGCTCTATATCGGCAGTCATGTCCACACTCTAGAAGGCATGACGGAGGCCGAAAGCGCGCCGCTGATCAGGTTCCTGCGCGACCATTCGGCACGGCCCGAATTTCTGTGCCGTTTCCGCTGGCAAAACGGGTCATTGGCCTTCTGGGACAATCGCTGCACGCAGCATTTCGCCATCAACGACTACCCCGCCGAAACGCGGATCATGCATCGCGTGACCGTACGCGGCGATACCCCCTTCTGACCGGAGCGCGACAATGGACCGCAAAATGGTGATGGTGGGCTTCCTGCAAGCCCAGAACTGCACGAACCTCGTGAGCTCCTGGCGCCATCCGGAGTCCCGCAAAGACACGTGGAGTCCGGAATATTACGCCGATCTGGGGCGGGTGCTGGAGGCTGGGAAGTTTCAGGTTGCGTTCTTTGATGACCGCCTGGCAATGCCCGACCGTTATGGCAACGACCATCGCCACACCGTCGAACACGGCATCCGCTGCGTGAAGATGGACCCGGTCACGGTGATGATGGTGATGGGCATGGCGACCAAACGCCTCGGCCTCGGATCGACCCGCAGCACGACTTATTACGAACCCTTCGACGTCGCCCGCACTTTCGCGACCATCGATCTGATGACCAATGGCCGCGCTGCCTGGAACGTCGTGACATCGATGAACGACGGCGAAGCGCTCAACATGGGCGCGGATCTGCATATGGAGCACGACCGCCGTTACGACCGCGCCGAGGAATTCATGCAGGTGGTCATGGGCCACTGGAAGTCCTGGGACGACGACGCCATTCTGCAGAACCGCGATACCCGCGTGTTCGCAGACCCGGACAAGGTGCGCCGCATCGACCATAAGGGGGAATTCTTCAGCTCCCGCGGCCCGTTCACCGTGCCGCGTTCGAAACAGGGCCATCCCGTCATCATCCAGGCCGGCCAGAGCGGTCCGGGAAAACGTTTCGCCGCCAAATGGGGCGAGCTGCTGTTCGTCGGCAGCCCGGTGACGCTGGAACATGGGCGGGAGAACTACAAGCAGATCAAGGAAGGCGTCGCCGCGCATGGCCGCGATCCCGCGCATTGCGTGATCTGCCCCTCGGCCTACATCGTCTCGGCCGCAACCAAGATGGAGGCCGAGGACAAGATGGCCTACATCGAGACCCTCGCGACCGATGAGGACGCATTATCCTTGCTGTCGGAATCGATGAATTTCGATTTCTCGAAAAAAGCCCTCGATGAGCCGTTCACGGATGAGGAACTGGCCGGCATCTCCGGCACGCAGTCGCAGCGCGACCGCACGGTGCAACTGTCCGGCAGCAAGAACCCGACCCCGGCCGATTTCATCAAGCACACCCGCCGCGCCCGCCCGAACAAGCCGTTTGTGGGCGGACCGAAGGAAGTGGCGGACGGGCTGGAGGAATGGTTTTCGACCGGCGTTTGCGACGGATTTGTCGTCGCGGCGACGCATGTGCCGGGCACCTATATGGAATTCGTGCAGCACGTGATCCCGGAACTGCAACGGCGCGGCCTGTATCACAAAGACTATGCCGGTGAGACGTTGCGCGAAAACCTCGGTCTGCCCGTCCCGCGGGTTGGCGGCTGAACCACATAAAAGGAAACGAACATGATCCACGAACTGCGCACCTATACGTTCCACCCAGGCAAGATCAACCAATACCTGGACATCGCCCGCACCATCGGCCGCCCGGCGCGCGGTCAGAATTATGGCGTCAACATGGGCTATTGGACGTCCGAATTCGGCTCCCTCAATCAGATCTGGCACCTCTGGCAATATGAAAGCATGGAGCAGCGGGCGCATCTGCGCACCGAACTGTCGAAGAATGAGGCCTGGACCAAAAACTACGTCCCCGCCATCCGCCCGCTGATTCAGCGCCAGGACATCCGCTTCCTGAACCTGGTGCATGGCGTCAACACGCCAGAAAAGGAAGGCGGGTTCTACGAATTGCGGATGTACCGCTTCAACCCCGGCATGGCCGGCCCCTGGGCCAACCGCTATCGCGACATCATGCCGGTGCGCGAAAAATACTCAAAGAATGTCGGCGTGTGGACCGGTGAGGCGCCGCAGCCGAACGAAGTCCTGCATATGTGGAACTACGAAAGCCTGGCCGCCCGCACCAAGGCCCGTACGGACCTGTTCCAGGACCCGGAATGGCTGGATTTCATCGCCAAGGGCGCCGGCGCCATCGTTGAGATGAACAACGTCATGCTCATCCCCACCACCTACAGCCCCATGAAATGACCCCATGAAACTCGGCCTCTCGATCGGCTATTCCAAAGCCCATCTCGATATCCCGGTGAAGCTGATCCAGCGGGCCGAGGAACTTGGTTATGATTCCGTCTGGACGGCGGAGGCCTATGGGTCCGATGCCGTGACGCCGCTCGCTTATCTGGCGGGACTGACGAAACGCATCAAACTCGGCACCGGCATCATGCAGCTGGCCGCGCGTACGCCGGCCAATGCCGCGATGTGCGCCGGTACGGTGGACGCGCTCGCCGGTGGCGGGCGCTTCATCGCCGGGCTCGGCGTGTCCGGCCCGCAGATCGTCGAGGGCTGGTATGGCGAACCTTGGGGCCGCCCGTACTACCGGCTGAAGGACTATGTCGCGATCATGCGCAAGATTTTCGCCCGCGATGAGCCGCTGACGCATGAGGGACGCGAAATCTCCCTGCCCTATACCGGCGAAGGCGCCGCCGGCGTGGGCAAGGCGTTGAAATCCATCCTGCACATGAACAAATCGATACCGATTTATCTCGCCACCGGCAGCGAATCGACAGTGAAACTGACCGCCGAAATCGCCGATGGCTGGCTGCCCATGGGCTTCGTTCCCGGCGCGATGGAAGAATACCGCCCCTGGCTGGAAGAAGGTTTTCGGCGGGCTGGCAACGGCAAAACCATGGCGGATTTCGATATCCAGGCCTCGGTCCATGTTGAAGTCGCCGAAGACGTAAAAGAAGCGCTGGCGAAACTGAAACCCGAAGTCGCGCTCTATGTCGGTGGCATGGGCCACAAGGACAAGAACTTCCACAAAGACCAGATGATACGCCGCGGCTTCGGCGAAGCGGCGGACCGGATTCAGGAACTGTATCTCGCGCATCGCAAGGAAGAGGCGATCGCCGCCGTTCCTGACGAATGGGTGGATTTGAAATCCCTCGTCGGCCCCCCTGCCCGCATCAAGCAACGCTACCGCGCCTGGGAAGGCACCGGCGCGACCGGCATCACCGTGCGCTCCCGCCAGCCCGCTGCGATCGAGGCCATGGCCGAAGCCGCCCGCCTGAACCAGCAATGAAGGAAGAAACCATGCGTTTCGCGAACAAAATCGCCCTGATCACCGCCGCCGCCAACGGTATCGGCCGCGCCAGCGCCGGGATCATGGCGCGGGAGGGCGCGACGGTCATCTGCGTCGATAACCATCAGGAACGGCTCGATGCCGCGATCGATTCCATCACCAAAGAGGGCGGCATCGCGCATCCTCGCTTGTGTGATGCGATGGATCAGTCCCAGGTCGATGCGGTTGTCGCCAGCGTCGTGGCAGAGTTTGGCCGGATCGACATCCTGGTCAACGCCGTCGGCGGCAGCACGATCATCGCCCACCCCAGCGCCAATGTCGAAGAACACTCGCTGGATGACTGGCAGCGGGTGATCAACTTCAATCTGAACGGCACCTTCCTGTTCACCCATGCGGTGGTGCCGATCATGAAGGGGCAAAAAGCGGGGAAGATCGTGAATTTGGCGTCGATCGCCGGGCGCGGCATGAGCGTGGCCAGCGGTTCGGCCTATGCCGCGGCGAAGGGCGGTATCATCGCCTTCACCCGCAAGCTGTCCTTCGAGCTGGGTCCGTTCAATATCAATATCAACGCCATCGCCCCCAGCCTGACCCTGACCGAGCGCATCACCCCGCACTGGAACCAGCGCGCCCCCGACGCGCAGGCGGCGCAGATCGCCAGCACCCCGCTGCGCCGCGTGGCAACCGCGATGGACCAGGCGAAGGTGCTGTGCTTCCTGGCCTCCTCGGACGCGGATTTCGTGACCGGGCTGACGATCGACGTGACCGGCGGGCAATAGGATCAGCATCCGTCCGGATCAATCATCGTGCCCGAGCGCCGACGCGGGCTCGCCGCATGGTTGTTCCTGTGCGCCTTGCTGGCTTTGTGTCTGGCGCATGGGCTGACGGTCACCGACGGCCTCACGGTCCCGCCGGACCTGGATGCGTTGCGCGACATCGGGTTCACCCAGGGCTTCCTGGACGGCAACTGGTTCGGCGACCCGAGCTATGCCGGCACGGTTCGGTACTATCCGCCGTTGTTCCCCGCGACGATGGCGCTGCTGGTCCGCCTCGGTGGGATCGGAGACCTGCCGGGCCTGTGGGTGCAGGCCGGGCCGTTCCTCGGCTTGCTGCCCGTTCTGGCGTTCTTCTTCTTCATGCGGCGCCTGTTCGGACTGACGGAGGCTGCCTGCGGTACCGCCGTGTTCGCGCTGGTCAACGGCGCCTGGAGCGATCCGTGGGTGAGCGGCGGTTACTCGCCCTGGCTGCTGGTGCCTGTGCTGGGTCAGGCCGCGTTTCTGGCCTCCGCCGCATGGGTCCCGCGGCTGGCGGAGCGACCGGGTTGGGGCGGTGGCGTTGCGGCGGGGCTGGTGATCGGACTGGTGTTCCTTTTGCACCCGGTGCCTGGAATTCTGCTGGCCGCGATCGCGGCGGTCGGAACCGTTCGGCGGCGGATCGGGTGGCTGCTGACCGCCGGACTCACGGCCGCGCTGGTCGCGTCCGTCTATTTGCTGCCCATGCTGTTGATGCATCCCGAAGGCATCGTGCATCGCGCGCCCGGCGGTTGGACCGCCGAAGCCCTGCGGCCCGAGGCCGCGACGGCATTGCTGGCGGTGAACCTGGCCTGGGCCCTGGCGGCGGCCGTGCTGTGGCGCGGCGGCGGCAGACCCAAAGGCACCTTGGTCCTGCTGGCCTGGATCGCCGTCTGCCTCGCCGGGCTGGGCCGCCATTTCCTCTGCGGGCCGGAGGCATCGGGCCCCCTGGTCTGCCGCGCCGGCCGGTTGCCGGTGCATCATTTTCATTTGTACTTACAGACCGCCGGCGCTTGCCTGATGGGCGCGGCGCTGCCGCTGCTGGCACGCCAGATGCGCCCGCTCCTGGCTGGTGCCGGCGCCGTCGCCCTGCTCGGCCTGGGTGTGGCGGCTCTGATGAACCGGTCCTTTGATGAGCGCGTGCGGGATCTGGCCGTGTTTCACGCTGATACACACGTGATGGATGTGGCCGCGTATCGCTGGATCCGGGACAAGACGCCCCCCGACGCGGTGTTCGTGACCTTCGAGGCGACCCAGGCCGACGCCCCATTTGACGCCGGCGCCTTTGCCGTGGTCGCGGCGGGGCGGCGCCTGGTGGCGCTGCATGCGCTGTTTTCCAACCCCTATGCCGACTGGTCCGCGCATGAGGCCGCCCGACGCGCCGCTGCCGGCTGGCTCCTCGGTCAGAGCGCTCTACCTCTGGGTTTGCAAGCATCCCATGTTTGGGCGATCGCGCCCGGCACGATCACGCTCGACGCGACGCGGGCGGAGCCGGTGTTCGCGACGCAGGCGCATCGGATCTACGCCCTTCGCTGCCCAACCCCCGCCGGGTGCGCCGCGTCGCCCTGATCCTGGCGACGCAACGTCGTTGTTATTCGGCCAGGGCTCCTACGGCAGCCGGGGCAATTTCCCGGCCAGATCCGCGTAGGCATCCTCATCGGTCCGGTCGTAGCGCAAAGGCGTCACCACGATCCGCCCGGCACGGAGGGCGGTATAGTCGCTCTCCGCCCTCTGCGGGCGGTCGCCGCGGCGGAAATTCAGCCAGTGGTAATCCATGCCGCGCGGGTCTGTGCGGGTTTCGACATTCATCCCCGCGACCATGCCCACGCCCTGGCGCGCCAGCGTCATCTCCCCCGCATCCGCCGCCGCGCCGGGCGGGAAGTTCACGTTCAGCACCGCATCCTTGCCCCAGCCCATCGCCAGCAGCTTGCGCACCACATCGGCGCCCAGCGTGCGCGAGCAGTCCCAGCTCACGTTGCGGCGGTCGTTGTAAGCCTGGCTCATGGCGATGGCCGGAACGCCGAGCAGCATCGCCGTCATGGCACCGCCGACAGTGCCGGAGAACACCGTCTCCAACCCCAGATTCAAACCGCGATTGACGCCGGACAGCACCAGCTGCGGCAGATTGTCCTTCATGATGTGACACAGGCCCATCACCGCGCAGTCGCCGGGCGTGCCGGTCACGCCGAAGCGCCGGGTCCCGTGGTTGCTGACCCGCAGCGCATGGTGCAGGGAGATCGCGTGCGACTGGCCGCTCTGGTCATGTTCCGGGGCGACGACCCAGACTTCCCGCGCGATCTGGGCGGCGATGGCTTCCATCACCTCCAGCCCCGGGGCGTCGATGCCATCGTCATTGGTCAGGAGTACGCGATCCAGCACGGTCAGGCTCCGTTGTCGTTGCTCGCCCTTGTTTGACCTGTCCAGACGAAGTTGCCTAGTCCTTGAGATGGCGCGAGTATGATCGGAACGAATGAGGGAACCGAACCATGCTGATCTTCGACGCACAGGTCCATCTTTGGGGCAGCGGGCGGCCGAGCGACCACCACCGGCAGGTGTCGCTGTATTCAGCGGATGATCTGGTTAAGGAAATGGATGCGGCCGGGGTGAATGGTGCGGTCCTGCACCCGCCGAGCTGGGATCCCGGCTCCAACGAGATGGCCGACGCGGCCGTGATGCAATACCCGGATAAGTTCTGCACATTAGGCTGGTTCCCGCTGAACGATCCCGCCCAGCGCGACCGCATCAAAACATGGAAACAGCGCCCCGGCATGGTCGGCCTCCGCTGGTCGCTGACCCGCCCGGGGCAGGAGACCTGGCATAACGACGGCACCATGGACTGGCTCTGGCCCGCCGCCGAGGCCGCCGGCACCCCGGTCGCGACCATGGCCTGGCGCTTCCTGAAACAATTCGGGGCGATCGCGGCCCGGCACCCGAACCTGAAGCTGATCATCGACCATCTGGGCACGGTGCGCTCGGCCAAGGATGACGCCGCCTATGGCGACCTGACCGATCTGCTGGCGCTGGCGAAATATCCCAACATCGCGGTCAAGGCGACCGGCGCGCCATCCACCACGTCACAGACATACCCGTTCCGCAATATCAGCGACGGATTGCAGCGCATTTTCGACGCCTTCGGGCCGGACCGGTATTTCTGGGGCACCGACATCACCCGCATGCCGTGCAGCTACCGCCAATGCGTGACCCATTTCACGGAAGAACTGCCCTGGTTGAAGGGGGCAGACCTGGAGAAAGTCATGGGCCTGGGGGTGATCAAGTGGCTGGACTGGAAGCGGCCAGGCTGATCCGGCCATCGCTATTTTGATGCGGGTAAGGCGTAGCAGGACCGGATCCGCCAGATCCCGCCGGCGAGAAACGCCGCAGCCATGCCCAGCAGGCCCCATGACATAGCCGGAGAGGTCGGCTGGTTCATCAGGTCCGGCCAGGCGCATGTCCCCGGACGCGGCACGACCTCAATCGTCTGACCGGGAGAGACGGTCAGGCTGGATGGCCCCAGCCGCAGATGCGAAAGCTGGCAGAGGCCAGGGTTGCTCCCCTGTTGGTTCATGAACGAGACCGCGGCGTAGCGCCCGCTGCTTTTGCCCGTTTGCACCCAGGTGCTTTCGATCAGGGCCTGGGTATGGATGTGTTCGGCCAGCCGCCGATCACGGTCCAGGTTATCGAGCCCCCAGATGGCCAGGATCATGGCGATGCACAGGACGCTGAACCCACGATACAGCATCGATCCCGGAGACGGGGTCATGCCATGCGGCCTTCGGCGCGGCCACACGGGCGATTGCGGCGATCAGCCAGCCTGTCCGGACTCGCAGCCACACTCAGCCCCCTTTCACACCCCCCGCCGTCAGCCCCGCCACGATTTCTTTCTGCATCAGCAGGGTCAGCAGCAGCACCGGCGCCGTCACCACCAGCGCGGCCGCCGCCAGCGGGCCCCAGCTGATCTGCTCGAACGTCAGCACGTTATAGACCGCCACCGGCAGGGTCCGGGTCGTGCGCCCGGCCAAAACCACGCCGAAGATGAAGTTATTCCAGCTAAAGATGAATGCAAGGATGGTCGCCACCGTGATCCCCGGCCGCGCCAAGGGCAGCGCGACATGGCGGAAGGCCTGCCAGATGGTGGCGCCATCGACCAGGGCGGCTTCCTCCAGTTCAGCCGGCAGTCCCTCGAAATAGCCGATCATGATCCAGACGACGATGGGGACGGTGATCACGAGGTGGGTAATCACCAGCGGTGTCAGGGTGCCGATCATGCCGAGCCACTGGAACAGCAGGAACAGCGGGATGAGATAGGACAGGCCGGGGGTCACCCGGGCGATCAGAATCAGCACCGCCGCCTTGGTGGCCTTGGCCTTGGCGATGCCATAGCCGGCTGGCACGCCAAGCAGCAGCGCCAGCCCGGTGGCGCTGAACGATACGATGATCGAATTGATGGTGTACGACAGGAAGTCGTTCTTCTCAAACACGTCGATGAAATTGGCCAGCGTCGGCGGATTGGGGATGAAGACCGGCGGGAAGGCGGTGTTGTCGGACTCATTCTTCAGCGCCAGGGATGCCATCCACAGGAAGAACAGGATCGCCGGTGAGACCAGCATCAGCACCGAGAAATACAGACCCAGCCGCGCGAAGAAGCGGCGCACGCGATGGCGGTTCATGTCTTCACCTCTGCCCGGCGGGCAACCAGCAGGCCCATGCTGACCAGCAGGATCATCACGAAGAACACCACCACCATGGCTGACCCGTAGCCGAGGTCGTAGTAAGCGAAGGCGGTCTGATATAGCAGGATATTGATCGTCTCACTGGCATTGCCGGGCCCGCCGAGGGTGATGACGTAGATGGTGTCGAAGGCCTTGAGCGCGTCGATCACCCGGATCACCCCGGCCACCACGATGAAGGGGAACACCAGCGGCAGCGTGATGTGGCGGAACATCTGCCAGGGGCTGGCCCCATCCAGGATCGCAGCCTCATAGGGGTCCGTCGGCAGGCTGGCGATGCCGCCGAGCACGATCAGCATGACCAGCGGCGTCCACTGCCAGGTCTCCACCATCACCAGCGTCGGGATCACCGTATGGGCGTCATACACCCAGGCGGAGGGCGGGATACCAACGGTGGAGAGCAGATAATTCAGCACACCGAGCTGCGGGTGAAACATCATCGTCCAGACCAGCGCGATCGCGACCGGAGTCGCCATCATCGGCAGCACGAAGATGGTCCGTGCAATGCCCTGAAAGCGGAATTTGGAGGAAAAGCAGACCGCCGCCCAGACGCCCAGGATCATCGGCAGGATCACCGACGCGGCTGTAAAGACGAAGGTGCGAATGGCGGCCCACTGAAACCGCTCATCGAACAGCATTTTCTTGTAATTGGCGAGGCCGACGAACGGCGTGTCGCCGCTGACCTTCCAGTCATGCACCGACATGAACAGGGTAAAAATCCAGGGGAACAGGATCACCGCCGCGACGACCACCGCGGCCGGGGCCGCGAAGACCCAGTAGCGGCGGGCGTAGTTCCGGCCCCGTGTCATCATGGCAGCGGCCGATGGTTCGGCTGTGCTCGCGTTCATACTGTCGCATCCGGTCAAAGGGTCTGTATCGGCTGGCCCTCGACCTGCCTCTCACGCGCCCATCATACTGCGCGCGCCCTGATCCGCAAAATCGGATGCGACAGGCCCATGGATCGGGTCTTACCAATCGCGATGGTGATGATGCCAACCGCCGCCGTCATAGGCGTAGGCCGGACCCCGCCCGTAATAGGGGCGCCCATAACCATATCCGCCGCCGTCCGGATACACGACGCAGCCGCCAAGCAGGGTCAGCACCCCCAAGGCCGGCAGAAGCAGCAAGCGGCGAAACCGGGTTGTGCGCGCCATGATCGTGTCTCCCATCTGGTGGACGATGACAGGGAGTATGATCAGGCTTCGCGGCCACCTCATGGCGGGGTCACGGCGAAACCGAGGCACGGCGTCTCCGTTTCGCCATCATGAGCGCGCAAAAGACCGCACGCGATCGCCGGAGGCGTTGTCATGCGCACCCATACCCCGTTGTTCCGCCTGGCCGCGGCCCTGACCGCCGCATCTCTTATGGCGGCCGTTCTGCCCCAAGGGCCGGCCCGCGCCCAAGCCGCGCCAGACCAGCTTGACCCTCAGGCACCGCAGGCAGATCCACCCGCCCGCGTCGGTCGGCTCGGCCTGGTCAGCGGCACCGTATCCTACCACACCGCCGGTGAGGCCCAATGGACCCGCGCGGATATGAATTTTCCCGTCGCATCCGGCAGTTCCTTTTGGACCGACCCGCAGGCGGAAGCGGAGTTGCAGCTATCCAGCAGCCGCCTGAGCCTCGCGGGCGGGACCGAGATCGATATCGCGGCCCTCGATGGCAACGGCTTGCAGGCCACCCTCACGCAGGGCAAGGCGCTGCTGCGGCCCCGCGACCTGACGACGGGGGAGGTGTGGACCGTGCAGACCCCGCGCGGGACGCTGACCACCGCCCATGCCGGGCATATCCTGATCGCGGCCGGCGACACCGAATCGCCGACGATCGTATCGGTGCTGGACGGCAATGCCCGCATCACCGGGGCCGGTTTCGATCAGATACTGAACGGCGGGCAGGCCGCGATCATCACCGGCACGGATTCATTTCAGGTGGTGCTCGGCGCCATCCAGCCCGACGCCTTCGCCCAGGCGGTGATGAACCGGGAGCGCCCGGCGCTTCTGGCGCCCGCGCGGGCCGGCTCGGTGCCTCCGCCACCGATGGTCGCGGCCTTACCGGGTGGGGAGGACCTGTCCCGCTATGGCGTCTGGTCCAACAGCCCCGACTACGGCGAGGTCTGGTATCCCAGCGTCGAGGCCGGCTGGGTCCCCTATCGCCAAGGCCATTGGGCCTTCATCGCTCCCTGGGGCTGGACCTGGGTGGACGACGCGCCCTGGGGCTTCGCCCCGTTCCATTATGGCCGCTGGGTGGAGGTCTACGGCCGCTGGGCCTGGACCCCGGGCTTCGAGCATGAACGCCGGTTCGGCTATCCCGTCTATGCCCCTGCGCTCGTGACCTTCGTGGGCATCGGCGCCGGTGTCGCCCTGGGCGCGGCCTTCGCCGCCGGCTCCGTTAGCTGGATCCCGCTGGGCCCGCGGGAGGCTTACCACCCCTGGTACCGCGCCTCCCCCCGCTATCTCGGCGTGATGAACGCCAACCATCCGGTCAGCTTCGCCAATGCCGGTTCAGCGGAGGGCTTCCGCAACCGTGGCGCCGCGACTATCGCACCGGCGGCCGCGATGGCCGGGTCCAGCCCGCTGCGCGGCGTTGCACGGCCACTCCCTGGTTCGGCCCTGGCCGGGGCACGGCCGCTGATGGGGCAACAGCCGATCAACCCGAGCTTTGGGGCCGCGGGGCTGACGCCTTCGGCGGCACGCCAGATGGGTATTGCGCCCAATGCCGGTGGTCCCGCGCATATGGCCGCGCCGGGGCCGGTGATCACCCCACGGGCCGGTTTCGGCGCGGCACCGGCGCTGCGCCCGCCTGGCACGACCAACGGCGCCTTTAGCGGGGGAGCGCCAGGCGGCGGAGCGGGCGGCGCTGGGATGACGCGGCCGGGTTTGGGCTTGGGTGTTACCCCGGCGTCCCCGGGGATGGCGCAACCGTTCCGGGGCAGCGCCGCGCCCGCCACGCCGCATCCGGGCCAACCGGGCTTTCCCGCCGGGAACCCGGGCACCACGCCGCAGGGCGGAGCGCCGCTCCAGGGCCCATCACGTTATCCCGCAGGCGGTGGCTCCGCGCCGTTTTCGGGGCATTCCGCGGCACCACCGGTGAACGCGGCGCCATTCCATCCGCCAGCCTCCGTGCCTTCCCGTGTGACGCCGCCGCCGGTGTCACAGCCTCGTTTCCAGCAACAGGCGCCAACGCGGTTTCAACAGCAGGCGCCCGCGCGGGTTCAGCAGCAAGCACCGGTGCGCCCTGCCGTGGCACCGCATCCGCCCGCATCCGCACCACCCGCATCGGCGCCGGCCACACAGCAGCGCACACACCCGTTGGGGCATTAATGGTGCCCCAACGGGCCAACCCTAACGGCGCCTGACCCGCGGAATCACCTCGGCCGCGAAGCGCCGCATCTCGGCCTCGAAGGGTTGGAACTGGAGCATGAACAGCTCGATCCCGGCGTCATGGAACGCCTGAATCCTGGCTGCCACCTGATCGTAGGAACCGACCAGCCCCGCCGCGGTGCCGCCATTGCTGCCGACGCGCGGGGTCTTGGCCATGGTCTGCGCCATCACCGACGCCGCGTCGGTATTCGCCTTCTGCACCGCCCGGATCGGTGCATCCTTCGCCGCGAGGGCGAACAGATGCGCCAGATGGGCCTGGGCTTCGGCCTCCGTCTCCCGCGCGATTACGAAGGCGGACAGGCCATAGCGCAAGGCCGCGCCGGTGCGGGGCCGGGCGGCCACGTCCTCGATCAGGGCGCGCACGTCTTCCAACGGCTGGCCGTTGATGAACCAGACATCGCCCTTGTCCGCGACCAGCGCTCGGGCCGGCATCGACTCGCCGCCGACATAGATCAGCGGGCGCGGGCGATAAGGGTCCGCCGGGCGCAGCATGTAGTCGTCGACCTGGAAGCGTTCACCTTTCCAGGTGAGCGACTCGCCGCGCAGCAGCGGCTCAAGGACCGAGATCCACTCGCGTCCGTAATCGTAGCGGGCATCGTGCTCGGGAAAGCCGATGCCGGCCTTTTCCAGCTCCGGCCGGTTCCAGGCGTTGACCAGGTTGATGGCGAAGCGGCCGTGGCTGATGTGCTCGATCCCCAGCGCCATCTTCGCCAGCACCACGGGGTGATACAGGTAGGGCTTGATGGCGGTGATGATCTCGATCCGATCAGTCAGCGCGGCCAAGGCGGCGGAGGCGGTCCAGGCCTCCAACTGGTCGTTGGGCGCGTGGTGCGGATTGACCGTGTGCTGCGCCACCAGGGTGCTGTCGAAGCCGAGTTTCTCGGCCTCGATCACCAGCTTGCGGTTGCGATCCCAGGACGCGTCGTACGGCTCATCGGGGTCCTGCAAGGCCGCCCGGCTCCCATGGACCAGAGCCCAGATGCCGAATCGGATCGGATGGGAGGCCATGCGGCTAGGCCCCGCCGAGCAAAAGCGCGGTGAGCGCGTCCGGCGTGGTCAGCATGGGGTAGTGCCCGGTATCGAGCTCAAACCAGGCCGCGTTCAGACGCGCGGCGGCGCGGCGCTGATGGGCCTCCCCAGGATGGACCGCCTGACGGCACCAGATCACCGTCGCGTTCCAGTCCATGTCCCAGAAATCACCCAGTTTGACGGGGATTTCCGAGGTCCCGACGGGGTGCGGCGTATAGCGGTCCAGCACCCAGGCCAGCGTCGCCGGGTCCAGTTCGGCGAACAGGCCGATCGCCGCTTCCTCCCGGCTGGGGGCGGCGGCCAAGGGCATCGGGCCGGCTGGGGCGGGGCGTTTGGTGATGTCGCGTGAGCGTTCCCCGTTGAACAGGGCCAAGGCATCGACCAGGACGATCCGGGCGACCCGATGACGCATCCGCTCCGCCACGCCGCAGACGACCATGCCGCCGGAGCTGGTCCCGACGAGGACGACGTCCCTCAGGTCCTCGAAGAACAGCAGGTCAGCGACTTCGTTCACAAAGGTGGTGGTATCGATCCCCGGCCGCAGCGCATGGCGGCGTTCGGCGCAACCCTGCATGGTCGGGGTAAAGACGGTATGGCCCTGGGCGCGCAGGCGAGCGGCCACGGGCTGCCAGATCCAGCCGCCCTGATACGAACCGTGAATGAGAACGAACGTGGACATCAGCGTTACCCCGCATTGCACCGGGAGCCTCGCGCAAGCCGGCGTCTCCGTCCAGTGCGGGTGCGCGGTGTTCAGCGACGGGACGGATTCTTCCGGCCGCCGCCGTTTTCGGGCTTAGGGGGAATTTCCACACCGCCGCCGGGCGCCGCCGGACCGCCGCCATTTCCGGGCTTAGGGGGGATTTCCGCCCCACCCCCCGGGTCCGCCGGACCCGGCGTGTCGTTGGTTGGCTTTTGTGCCATGGATCAATCCCTTTCCACCTGATCGGCCGTTTCTGGAGTGCGATCGGCGGCGGTGGATTCACCGGAGCCGTGAGTCACGCGATCAAACAAGCCCTAGTCATGCGCCCAATCACAAAGCTGGCTCAGGCCACGTCCTTTGTGCACGAGGAACCGGCCACTGCCATCGTCTGCCCAGGTCCCGGTGACGTTGAAAGCCACCGGCTCATAACCAAACGCCATCGGGCGGTCGAAAACATTGACGAGTTCAATGCCGCGGGCCGTCGCACGGGCATAGGACGTCGCGATCTGGGCATTGTTTCCGGACGCCTGACTCTTCAGCACATCCTGCAAGGCGGTGATTTTAGCGGCCAGGTCGGCGATTTTCGCATCAGAACTGCCGGCCGCGGGCGTTCCAGCCTGCGGCTGAGCACTCGCGGTCACGACATTGATGGCCGGAGTCGCGGTGGGGGCCGACAAGCGCGGATTGATCGCCGCTTGCAACATCGCCGCGGTGGTCTGACTGTCATCGATGATGAATTTTATTCCACGCATATAATAGATGCGCCGCATGAGATAGATTTGCGGCTTCGGCCTGGACAGACGTTGCGACACGTCTTGCGTCGCCATCCGAACTCGTTCCTCATACAAAGCCTGCTGCAGTTCGACCGATCGGCCGACGAGCCGATTGCCCATGGCTTCATTCGTCAGCGGTGACGGCGGTGATTTCTGGCTGCAGGCGGAGGCAATGACTTCGGTCATGTCCTGCAACGGTAATTCGGCGAATTCCACGCCTTCGGCTTCAACATGCACATAGCGGGTACTGCGCCATCCGAGAGCCGCCAGAAAGCTCTGGAACTGGGCCGGCACAAAAGCCGAGGCGGAGAACTGCTCAACCGAAGCCAGTGTGTAGGATGGAAAAGCCGCCGTAGCGAGTTGCGCCTGATTGGTCGCGGGATCGCCTTGAACATAACGGGCGGGCGCGTCGGTCGTGCCGCCCAGCCGTTTGTCGTCGTCCGTTGTGGCCTTGGTCAAAACGAACCGGGTCTTCATCGCCGCCGTGGCCCGGCGCTTCGCCTCCATCGGGGCGGCCAGCACGTCGGTGAGCAAAATCTCATTGTCCATATAGGGCGCGACGCCCGCCCCGCCCGGATTGGCGGACTGATCGAACAAATATAGACTACCGAGACGTGGCGTTTCCCGTAACGGATAAAATGCCCGCACGCCAAGTGTCTGCAGATTCTGCGTCATCTGCTCCCGCAGGTTCAAAGGCTGACGGTCACACCCAGCCAGGAGCAGAACCATGCCGGATATTCCGGCTATGTGCCATTTCTTGACCATACCATACCCCCCGCGGACCCGATGTGTCCGCCCGGTATTTTTGTCCCCTGCAGGATAGGATCCAATAATAATCGAGTCAATATTTATTTTTATCATCCCATCGAAGTAACGCCATCACCCCCGGTTCGGCCAGTTTGTAGACGCCACGATCCACCCGCTCGAACCATCCGTAAACGTTGCGAAGCAGAATGGCCGCGGCGTCGGGCGCCACCGGTCGCAGCTCACGCGGCCGCTTCGGCCCGTCGCGTAACAACGCGGCGCAGTCCAGCGCCTGCTGGCGGTAGGCGGTCATGATGGGTTGGCGTGTCGATCCACCCCCGGTCGGATCACCGCGGCGGGTGGTGTGTTCTTTCAGCAGGCGCCGCCGCTCGTTGTGATTGGGGCGCGGTTTATAGGGCGCCGGCTCGGTCAGGACTTCCACCCGCGCCCGCCCGGCATCCACGGCCAGCAGGCCAAAGCCGAGCATGCGGCAAAGCCGGTGCGCCCGTATGTCGCGATCCCGGCCTTTGCGCGTCGTCGCCACGGCCAGCCACACCGCGTCGGCGGACCGCATCCGATCGATGCCCTGGAGGAGGAGTTCCAGCGTCAGCCCCAGCTTCAGCTCACAGATCACCAGCAACGGCGGCTCATCGCCGCGCACAGCCACCACATCGCAGCCGCGAATTTCGCCCTTCACCGTGAAGCCCTGGGCTTCGAGGAAGGCCTTCACGGCGGGGTAGAGGGATGTTTCGAGGGCTGGATTCGGCATGACCATAGTGGACCCGATCCCGGCGGTCCTTGCCATGCACATCGTACACGGCGCAACGGGTACCGTCCTCGCTAACGCGGGCTGGCGATCAAACCCATCAATGTATCGACCATCGGTCCGGTTGCGGCGGCGAGATCCTGCGGCCGCCCGTAGAGCAACCAGGTTATCAGCATATGCGTAATGCTGCCCATCAGGATCGTCGCACTCAGATGCGGGTCCAAATCGGCACGGAACTCCCCGCGCCGGCTTCCCTCCCGCAACATTGCCACGATAATCCGGCCGAAATCATCCACCGAGCGGCGGACCCGCGCTTCCTCGATCAGCACACTCGGCCAGATTTCCAAATACAGCAGCCGCGCCCAGTCCGGGTTGTCCCGGGCATGGTCGACCGTCATCGTCAGGAACAGGCGCAGCCGATCGCGCATGGTGGGCAGGGGGGCGACCTGTTCGAGAAAGGCGGCGTAAAGATGCGCCAGCCGCTGGATGGGGATCTCGTAGGCCAGTGCCTCCTTGCTCGGGTAGTAGTCGTAGATCGACGAGACCGCGATCCCTGCTTCTTTCGCCACGTCCGCCATCTTGGCCTTGGCAATCCCATCGCGGGCGAATACCCGCGTCGCCGCGGCCAGCAACTCCCGCTTGCGCTGGCGGCTGCGCTGCTGCTTGGGGTCGGAGCCCCCGTCCTGGTGCGGCTGGGCCGCCTGTCCAAGGATCTCAAGCCAGGGGTCGGTGATCGAATCGGGCATCGGCGGCATCGGTTCCAAAGGGCACGCTTGACACTCTGACATGCCCAGCCGTAAAAAGCGAATATTATTCGGAATTGGTCAACGGGAGACCCGAACCCATGCCGCCTTACAGCCGGAGCCTGGCGGACCTTGTGTTCGAACAAGCCGAGCGCTTCCCCTCCCGCCCCGCCGTGATCGACGGGGATCAGACCATCACTTACGCCGAACTGGCTGAGCGCGCGTCGCGGGTGGCGGGTGCGCTGCGTGCCCGGGGGATCGGGCGCGGCGACCGGGTCGGGCTGCTGGTCAACAACCGCGCGGAATGGCTGGACGCTTTCTTCGGCACCATGATCGCTGGCGCCACCGTCGCCGCCTTCAGCACCTGGTCGACCGAGGACGAGCTCGACTGGCTGATCGGTGATTCAGCCATCTGCCTGCTGATCGCGGTCGATCGCTTCGCCGACAACGACTACGCCGCCTATGCGCAGCGCCTGGTCCCGAAACACCCGGCGCTAAAGGCGGTCGTGCTGGTCAGCGAATTCGCCGCCCTCCTGACCGCCGAACCAGCCCCCCGCCTCGATCCCGGCCATGGCGCCAGCGCGGGCGACGCGGCGATCGTGATCTATACGTCTGGTTCCAGCGCGCGCCCGAAATCGGTGCCGCTGACGCATCTTGGCATTATCGAGAACGGCTTCAATATCGGCGAACGCCAGGGCTATACGCCGGACGACCGGGTGCTGCTGGCGCCGCCGCTGTTCTGGTCCTATGGCAGCGCCAACGCGATGTCGGCCGTGCTGACGCATGGCGCTGCGCTGGTGCTGCAAGGCAAGTTCGAACCGGGTGAGGCCATCGCCCTGATCGCAAAGCACCGCTGCACCGCGCTTTACACGCTGCCGGCAATCACCAGCGCCATCATCTCCCACCCCACATTCTTCCGCGACAAGACCCGCAGCCTGCGCACCGGCCTGACCATCGGCGCGCCGCAGGACATCCTGACCGCCGCGAACGTCCTGGGCGCGGCCGAGATCTGCAACGTTTACGGCCAGACCGAAAGCTACGGCAATTGCGCCGTGACCCCGCATCATTGGCCGCTGGAACAGCGCGCCGCCTGCCAGGGCCCGCCCTTGCCAGGCGTGACGGTCCGCATCACCGACCCCATGACCGGCGCGGCCCTGCCCCCGGGCGAGGAAGGGCTGATCGAGGTCCAGGGCTACGTGATGCACGGCTACACCGGATCGAGCGCGGATCAGACGGCGGCGGTGACGACGCCGGACGGGTTCTTCCGGACCGGCGACATGGGGCGCTTGCTCCCGGATGGTTCGGTCGCCTTCAGCGGCCGGGTCAGCGAGATGATCAAAAAGGGCGGCATCAACATCTCCCCCGCCGAGGTGGAAGACGTGCTGATGCGCCATGAAGCCGTCGCTTTGGCCGGCGTCGTGGGCGTGCCCGACGCGACGCAGGGCGAACTGCTGGCAGCGTTCGTGGTGGCCAAACCCGGCTTCGATCCGCTTGCAGCCGATCTGGTGGCGCATTGCCGGGCTTTGGCATCACGCTACAAGATCCCCGATTTCATCGAGATCCGGACCGAATTGCCGGTGACGGTGACGGGCAAGCTGATGCGCCGGGAACTCAAGACCATGGCGGCGAGGCTGCGCAAATGAGCCAGGAAGCCTGGAACCGCTGGGGGCCGGAGGACGAGCGCGGCGCGCTCAATCATATCGGCCCGGCGCAGGTACAGCGGGCGGCGGGTCTGGTGCGCTCCGGCCAGGTGCTGTCGCTGGCGCAGCCTTTATCGGCCCGCACCCCGGTTCCGGCGCATCGCGCGGGGGTTCAGCATTTCCTGGGCCGCGATGGCGGGGACTACGCAGCCGGCGCCCGCCAGCCCGGCGGCTTCCAGTTCGCCGAGGACACCGCCATCCTGCCGCTGCATATCGGCACGCATATCGATGCCCTCTGCCACGCCTGGTATGGCGATCAGCTCTACAACGGCTTTCCCGGCAACGGTACCACCAGCACCCGCGGCGCCAGCCGTTGCGGTATCGACAAGATGGGGCCGATCGCCGGGCGCGGGGTGCTGCTGGATATCGCGGCACTTTATGGGGAACCCTTGAAAGACGGGTTTTCCATTGGCCTGGCCGACATGGAACGCGCCGCGAAGGCGGCCGGCGTTCGACCGGGCAAGGGCGACATCGTGCTCATCCGCACCGGCTGGGCCGAACGCCAAAGCCGATCGGCTGATATTTCGTTCAACGCCGAACCAGGGATCGACGTCGAAGCCGGACTATGGCTGGCCGAGGCGGAGATCGCGGTCCTCGGCGCCGATAATTACGCAGTCGAGGTGCTGCCCTTCCCCACCGGCACCGTCTTTCCCGTGCATCAGCGCCTGATCCGCGATTACGGCATACCGTTGATCGAAGGTTTGGTGCTGGAGGGTCTGGCCGCCACCGGCCGCAACGAATTTCTGTTCGCCGCCAGCCCGCTGCCGGTTGTCGGCGGCACCGGCAGCCCGATCAGCCCGATGGTGGTGCTGTGATGGCTGATATGACGCCACCCGCATCGCCCCGCCGACTGCTGTCACCGACACGATCATAAGGAGCACCATCATGGGTTTACGGGTCCAGCCAGGGATTATCGGCTGCGCGATCCGGCCGGTTATCGCCAGCCGCGATCGCTCGCTTGAGGAAATCATCTACGAAACCGCGCAACTCGCGTTGAAAGACGCCGGCCTGACCATCAACGATATCGATGGCATCGCGGTGGGCAGCAATGATCAATTCGATGGCCGATCGATCTCGGTGATGATGGCGTCGGGTTCCGTTGGTGGGGTTGATCGCGACATCATGTCCACGCCCTCGGCCAGTGAGCATGCGTTCATTCTGGGTGCGCTGCGGGTCGCCACGGGCCAGTTCCGCACCCAGCTGATCGTGTCCTGGAGCCCGACGGAAGTGTCGTCAATGCCGGAGGCGCAGCGGCTTGGCACCGACCCCTATTTCCACCGCGCCTTGCCGCTGGACGAGTTGTCGGCGCATGCGCTGCAGGCCTCGGCATTGGAAAGCGTTGTGCCCGGCGCACGCGCGGCGGCGCAAGCCGTGACGGCGAAGAACCGGGCGCAGGGTCAGGCTGCCTACCCTGCCCCGCCCATGACACCGGACGCCGGCGCACTCCGTTGGCCACTGACGCCGTCGATGACCTCGGCCCCGGTGACGGGCGCGGTGGCGATGGTGTTGGCCTGCCCCGAATTCATCGCCGAACGCGGCATCACCAACGTGGCCTGGCTTCAGGGCATGGGTTGGGCGACGGAGGCCGGGTTCCTCGGCGATCGCGACCTCACCACCGCTCCGGCGCTGGATGCCGCGGTGAAGCAGGCCTATGCGATGGCCGGCATCACCGATCCGGCCTCCGCCTTCGGGGTGGTGGAAATCACCGATGCCTCCCCCTATGCCGAACTGCTGGCCTATGAAGCGCTCGGCCTTTGCGCCCGCGACGAGTGGGAAGCGCGGACGACGGACGGCACGTTCAGTGTCGGCGGCAAGCTGCCGATCAATCCGTCGGGGGGGGCGCTGACCTGGAATCCGGTGTTCTGCACCGGCCTGATCCGTATCGCGGAGGTCGCGCAGCAGGTGCGCGGCAAGGCTGGCGCGCATCAGGTCCCCCACGTGACCCGTGGCCTCGCCCATGCCGGGAGCGGCTTTGCCATGATGTATCAGGCCGCGGTTATTCTTGGACAGGAGGCACGGGCATGAGCGGCGATCGCGTCGGCATTATCGGTATCGGCCAATCCGCGTTCCGCGCCCGCCGTGACGATGCCAACTACCCCGAACTGGTGCGCGAAGCCGTGGTCATGGCCATGGCCGACGCCAAGATGGACTTCGACGCCATCCAGGCCGTGGTTTACTCCCTGTCCCCCGACGCCATGATCGGTATTGGCAATGCGGAACGTTTAGGCGTCGATGCGGTTGGCGGGCGGAGCAAACCGTTCCTGCGCATCAACACCGGCGGCGCGACCGGTATTTCGTCCGCCGCCGCTGCTTATTACCATGTCGCCTCCGGCATGTACGACGTCGTGCTGACGGCCGGCGCCGATAAGGTTGGTGAATGCGGCGACTCCCAGTCCGTTTTGAACAAGATCTGGGATCCCAGCTACGAACGCCCGCTGCCGCTCGGCACCATCAACATGCTGGCGATGTCGGGCCTGCGCTACATGGATCAGTTCGGCATGACGCAGGAGGACATGGCCTATGTAACGGTCAAAAACCGCCGCCATGCCGCGCTGAACCCGAACGCGCATCTGCGCAAGGTCGTCACGATTGACGATGTGATGGACAGCCGGATCATTTCCTGGCCCATCAAACTGCTGGATTGCTGTCCGCAATCCACCGGTGGCGCGGCTTTGGTGATGGCGTCGGAGAAATACATCAAGGACAATCATCTCGACGCGGTGTGGATCACCGGCGTGGCGCACGCGGCGGAGACCTATTGGATGGGCGACCGCATGGGCAACAATCCCACCGCGGAACACTCCGGCGCGCATGCCTTGGCCCGTTCGTTCGAGAAATCCTACCGTATGGCGGGAATCAAGGATCCGGCGAAGCAGGTGCATGTCGCCGAACTCTATGCCCCGTTCAGCAACACCGAATTCCACGCCATCGATTCCGCGAAGCTGGTCGCAAAGCCGGGCGATTCTATCCGGCCATTGCTAGACGGGGAGTTTGAACTGGGCGGCCGCATTCCGGTCAATCCGTCCGGCGGCACGCTCTGCACCAATGCGATCGCGGTGACCGCGATGGCGCGCGTGGCGGAGACGGCGTTGCAGGTCTGGGGACGGGCCGGGGCGCATCAGGTCAAGGGCGCGAAACTGGGCATCGCCAGCGGCAATGGCGGCGACCACCAGATTTTCGGCACCATGGTTATCGAAGCTTAAAGGAATATCGCAATGGAACTGTTGGGCCGCCAGGAAGTCTGGAACATCACCTATGACCACGCGCTCGGCGAAACCGCGAGCACGTTCTACACACTGATTCGCGACGAGGCCGCGATCTATGGCCGCCGCATCGCCGGCAGCAACAAGGTCATGGTGCCGCCGCGCTCATTTTCGGATGAGACTCTGGAACCCACGGGCGAATGGGTCAAAGTCGGCCCGGGCGGGCGGATCGAGGCATTCACGATGGTGTACGAAGCCTTCAAGAACCTGCCGCCGCCGCCCTATGCATTCGGCTACGTGCTGCTGGATGGCGCGGATACCGCGCTGGGCGGGTTCTTCAAGGGCATCGACCTGACCGATCCGGAAGCAGCCGCGGCGAAGCTGAAGATCGGCACCCGGGTGGTGGCCACCTTCGCCGCTGAGCGGAAAGGCGAAATGATGGATTTCTGGTTCGAGTTGGAGGGGTAGTTTCCCCGTCTCTCCCCCTCCACGCCGGAGGGGGAGAGACGGTCTCTCTTCCCCGCTACGCCTTCACCAACGGGCAGCCGAACAACCCTGCCGGCGGGAACGCCTCCGGTGACGGCACCGTCGCCAGATTCTCAAACAGGTCCCATTTGTGCTGGCTCTGCGCCGGCGCCTTCACCTGCCAGAGATGCATGGTGTGCGGCACGCAGCCATTGTCCATGATCTTCACGCCTTTGTTGTAGAAATCGTTCAACGGGATCGCGCGCATCTGCGCCGCAACCGCGTCCGCATCCAGGGTTCCCGCCGCTTTCACCGCCTTCAGCCAATGCGAGACCGCCGCGTACATGCCGGCGTTATATTCATTCGGTGGCGCGTTCATCTTGGCAATGTAACGCTCACTCCAGGCGCGGGTTTCCGGGGTCGCATCAAAATAGAACGAATTGGTCAGCACCAGGCCCTGACACACATCCTGGCCCAGCGACAGCACATCGCCCACCCCTTTAGCCAGCGCATAGGTATCCGCCGCGAACTGAAACCCATACGGCGAGCACTGCTTACCAATAAACGCCGTCGAGGTCGGCGTGCTCATCAAAAACAGCCGCTTCTTTTCGAGCGCCACCTGCTGGATCGCCAGCCCGGCCGAGGACGCCGCGCCGTCGGCCAGGACATCGACGCCTTTGTTGTCGATCCATTCCCGTGCCAAGGCGCCAGCGACATCGGCCTTGTTCTGATCATCACCCTGCATGACCTCCAGCGGGCGGCCCAGAACCGATCCGCCGAAATCGGCTACCGCCATTTCAGCGGTCACCCGGCTGCCGGGCCCGCCGACATGGCGGTAGGGCCCGGCCACGTCGCTGAGTAAGCCGATGCGGATGGGCACGGATGATGATTGCGCGCGTAATAATCCGGGGCGCGCCAGCGGGGCAGCCGCCAGAGCCGCGAGAGCCACCCGTCGCGATAGATCAGCCATGGGCGTTTCCTTTTTATTATTTATGCCGCCAATACCGTATCGACACCCGCGATGGTCGTGCGATGCATCACCCGCCGCTCGGTCGGGTCATGCGGCGTCACCTGATGCATCGTGCAACGATTGTCCCATTGCACGATGTCGTGCGGTTCCCACCGATGCTCGTACACAAACCGCCGTTCCCCCGCCAACCCCGTCAGATCGGCGATCAACTGCCGCGCTTCAGCCTGAGGTATTCCTTCGATCTCGTCATTGTAGATCGGACTGATATAGAGCGAGGCCCGTTTCGTGACCGGATGCACCCGCACCATCGGCTGCCAGACCGGCGGCATCGCCGCGCGTTCCTCATCGGTCAAGGGCTTCAGGTCCGCCAGTTTATGCAGATGCCCGAAGTCATGCAGGGCCCGCCGGCCATGGATCCGGCGCTTCAGAGATTCAGGAAGAGCGTCGTACACGGCGTACATATTGGTGAAATGCGTCTCCCCGCCGGTGCGGCTGATTTCGACCCCATGCAGCAGCGACCCCGTGCAGGGCTTTTCCCGAAAACTGCTGTCGGTGTGCCAGAACTGCGCCAGCGCCACCTGCTTCACCGTCGCATGCGTGGGCGGCATCAACTCGTTATCGTCATTGACATTCGAAACCCGGAAAATCTCCGGCAGAAAGCGCGAACGAATAATCTTTTGGTGATGCACCTCCAGATCGCCGAAGCAACGGGTGAAGGCAACATGCTGTTCGTCGGTGATGTCCTGGTCTGGGAACACCAGCACCTGATATTGCATCCAGACATCATGCAGCGCCTGGAACGTCGCCGCATCGGGCACCACGCGCATATCGATACCGCGTACCTCGGCCCCGAGGGACGGATGCAGCGGACGGACCTGTAAACCGCTCATGGCAATCCCCCCGATCAGACCGGTTGCTCGACGAATTCGAAGCCCATGGCGCGGGCGTGATAGTAAATCCCGCCATCCTGAATGATCAGGAACAAAGCCCGCTCATTGCCGCCATTGTGGTGGGAGTGGACGGAAACCGGCGGCGTGATCGTGGTCGCCCAGGGCGCCCAGTCCTTGCGCTTGCCGTCAATGACGGAAAAGCACCGCTCCCCCTTGATCACCAGTGACACCGCGACCGAATTATGTCGGTGCGGCCGTTGCACCACCCCGCCCGGCAACGAGTTCATCGCCGCCGTCAAGGTGGGCAGGATATTGCGCGTCGCTTCCTGCCGTTCGGCGGAGAAGATCAGCGCCGAACCGGCGATCTGCTCGTTGCGGCCGACATCGTAGAGCAGGTCGATCTGCCGATCGATCTCCGCGCCGCGATAGTGCACGACATCGGTCGGGGCTTCGCCGGGGGCGGGCGCGCGCAGCTTCTCGAACGCCAATTGCGGCTCATTGGTAACGATCCACAACACGGCGTCGGCATCGCCCGCGGTATGCGTCCCCGGCTCGCCTCCCGGGAGGATGAACAGATCGCCCGGGCCCCAGGCCACGGTCTCCCCCGCGCACAGCGTCTGGCCGGAGCCGGTGATGACATACGCAATCACCCCGCTGGCGACGAAATCGGTCGCCAGCGTCTCCCCCGCCCGAATGCGCGCGTAATGCGCCAGGACCAGCGGGGAGGTCGCTGGAAACGCGCAGTCCAGCATTCCCGAAATATCGCACGTAATCAGCCCCGTCGGTGTCGCCGGGTCCAACGCACGGGCTGGCTCGTCGGTAAACAAATGATCCGGGACCACCGGCAATTGCATGTTGAAGGCATTGCCGGTGTTGAAAAAGCGGCCCCGGGCTTGCGCCGGACTGGCCGGGTCTGCCGCCCGCTGGGCCGGCATTTCGGCAATCGTGTGGGGGCGAAGATCGTCGGGCATGGGACGCACTCCCGTTACGCGCGGCTTGGGTACCGCTGCTTGGGAGACCATCCCAACCCGGCGTCAGGCTGTCAAGATAAACCGAATAATGTTCGGAAAATAGAGGGCGCTCAGATCACCTGCTCAGTCCAAGCAGCGCATTGAGCGTCACACGCACCCCGGACGGCATGACGATATCGCCAGGTTCCATGTCGTCGGGGCAGGCGCCGATCCAGCGCGCGTCCTGCACGGAGGTCGCGTCGGTCCGCCCGCTGCGTGTCGGCGGATCGAAATGGGCGTTGATTTCGCTGCGATAGGCGACGTCGCCCTTGATGGTGAGGACGGCGCGGGCAGTGATTTCGGTGTCTCCGACCCGGCACACGGTCTCAGTGATCAGTCGCTCGCCGCGTCGATCGGTCTTCTTGACGATGCAATCACCCTCATTGCGGCCCTGGGTGAGGCGAAACAGTGCAGCCTCACTCGCCGCGTCGATGCAGATCCGGACTTCGCGGACCGGTTTCCAGACCGAACCGCTCTCGGTCACCATTTTCCACAGTCCGGGTCTGCGCTTGGAGAAGTCGTCGATCCAGGTGCCCGTCGTGACACAGACGACGAGGCCGAGCACAGCATAGACGCCTATGCGGATCGCGAGTTTCTTGTGGCGCTTCGCCGCTTCCTGCGCCGCCAGCCGGGCGGCCCATTTGCTCCGCGGTTTACGGGAGGAACGAATCACCGCGGCAGCGGCTCCGGCATCGTTCGGACGGCCCCGAGTTCCTTCTGGAAGCTGATCGGCGCATTGGTCAGATTTTCGGTGGCGCGCGCGATCCGATCGAGGTGACGCTCGATCCGGGTCAGCAGCACAAGGATCGCATCCGGTGAAATATTTGCGGCCGAGGGCGTTGTCTCATCAGTCATGGCGCATGCGGGCTCCAAGAAAGGTCCATGATGGTTGGTGTATTCCCGGACACTTCGTTGAACGGGTTGGCGCGCCCTGGTGGATTCGAACCACCGACCCACAGCTTAGAAGGCTGTTGCTCTATCCAACTGAGCTAAGGGCGCGAAGCGCTATTGTCGCTGAAATGGGGGCTTGCGTGAAGGGCACTATAGCGCGAGCAACGCCTGCGCGCAGGCATCGAGGATCGCGTCCGTATCCAGCCCGTATGCGTGATAGAGATCCGGCAGGTCGCCGGTCTGCCCGAACCGGTCCGGACCGAGGGGAATCACCCGCTGCCCCCGCACGGACCCCATCCAGGCATGCGCGGCCGGATGGCCGTCCAGCACCGTCACCAAGGCGGCCCCTGGCGCCAGGGGTGCCAGGATGCGTTCGATATGGGAGACGGCGCCGCTCGCGCCCGTCCGCCGATCTCGCATCGCCGCCAGCCAGCCGGCGTGCAACCGATCGGGGGAGGTGATGGCGAGCAAGCCCGCACCCGGCTCTTCCTGGACCACCTCCGCGAAAGCAGCCTCCACCTCTGGCACGATCGGGCCTTGATAGCCGAGGGCGATGCGCGCGCCCTCAGCCGGGCGGACGATCCAGTGGGCGCCGGCGATGACCTCCGCGGGGTTGAGCACCCGGTCCTTCTGATCCAGCGTACGGGTGGACAGGCGCAGCCAGACGGCGGAGCCATCCGGGCGCTGCATATGATCGAAAGCATGGCGCATGAGAATGCCGAGTTCGTCCACATGCGCTGGCTCAAAGCTCGCCAGACGGTCGGTCGACATGCCGATGAGCGGCGTATTGATCGACTGGTGCTGCCCGTCCTCGGGCGCGAGGGTGATGCCGGACGGCGTCGACACCAACAGGAACCGCGCATCCTGGTAGCAGGCATAGAGCAAGGCATCGAGACCGCGATTGACGAACGGATCGTAGACCGTGCCGATGGGCAGCACCCGCGCGCCGGTCATCGCGGGCGCCAGGCCGGCGGCCCCGAGGACCAGAAACAGATTCTGCTCGGCGATCCCGAGCTCCATATGCTGGCCCTCCGGCGACATGCCCCAGCGCTGGGCGGATGCGAGCTTGGCATCGCGGAACACGTCGTTGCGGGTATGGCGGTCGAAGATGCCGCGCCGGTTCACCCAGGGGCCGAGATTGGTCGAAACCGTCACGTCCGGGCTAGTGGTCATGATGTGGTTGGCGAGGTCCTTCAGCGCCCCTTGGCCGCGGCCGATTTCGGCGAGGATGTCGCCGAAGCCGCCCTGGGTGGACATTTTGCGCCCGGCCAGCTTGGGCATGGGCAACGTGTCGGGCACGAACACCATGGGCGCGGTCAAGGCCCGGCCTTCGGGGGTCAGCGGCGTCGCGAAGGGTACCGAGGCCAGGAAGGCCCGCAGCTCGGCTTCCGGAACATCCAGGCCTTCGAAAAGGTCCCATTCATGGCCGGGGCGGATGTTCATATCGCGACGGAATTGCTCCATCTGCTCTTTGCTCATCAGCCCGGCATGGTTATCCTTATGGCCGGCGAAAGGCAGGCCCATGCCTTTGATCGTATAGGCGATGAAGCAAGTCGGCTGATCGCCTTCGGCATCCGCCGCGCGCATCGCCTCTGTCAGAACTTCGATGTCATGGCCGCCGAGGTTGGTCATCAACGCGGCCAGTTCGTCGTCGGTATGGGAATCGATGATGGCGCGCGCCTTGCTGCGCCCCAGGTCCGACAGCAGGGTCTGCCGCCAGGCCGCACCACCCTGGAAGGTCAACGCCGAATAGAGGCTGTTCGGGCAGTCATCGATCCAGGCGCGCAGATCGTCCCCGCCGTCGCGCGCGAAAGCGGCTTGCAGCTTGCGGCCGTGTTTGATGGTGACGCAGTTCCAGCCCATATCGCGGAACAGCCCCTCGATCCGGCCGAACAGGCGATCGGGGACGACGGAGTCGAGGCTCTGGCGGTTGTAGTCGATCACCCACCAGACATTGCGGACGTCGTGCTTCCAGCCTTCGAGCAAGGCCTCATAGATATTGCCCTCATCCAGTTCGGCGTCGCCGGCAATGGCGATGTGCCGTCCCGGCGGCAGATCGGTGCGGCCGAGCCCATGCAGCCGCACGTAGTCGGCCATGAGCGCTGCAAAGCTGGTCATCGCCACGCCCAATCCGACGGAGCCGGTGGAGAAATCAACCTCGGCCCCATCCTTCACCCGAGACGGGTAGGGCTGAATGCCACCCATCTGCCGCAGGCCCTTGAGCTTTTCAGCGGTCTGACGGCCGAACAGAGTGTTGATGGCGTGGAACACCGGCCCGGCATGCGGCTTGACCGCGATCCGATCCTGCGGCCGCGCGATTTCCATGTAGAGCGCGGCGAGGATCGATATGCTGGAGGCACAGGACGCCTGATGCCCGCCGACTTTCAGCCCGTCGCGGTTCGGCCGCACGTGATTGGCATGATGGATCGTCCAGGCCGACAGCCACAGCAGCTTCTTCTCGATCTGCTTCAGGATATGGACGCGGCGATCATCGGTCGGCACGCGCGACGTGGCGGGATTGAGCGGGGCGTTCATGCGTGGACTCTCCGTACCGGACTAGAACGTGATCGGCGGAGGTGGAATCACCGGAGCCGTGAATCACGCGACCAAACAATCGGTTAGAGCATGTCAGGTGCGCCTGAAAGCACCTGACATGCTCCAGGCGCGTTTCTGTCATGGACTCCCCCTGCCCCGCCAGCCGAGATTTTGCTTGTCTGATCTTACCCAGGCATACGCCGCAGAGGCGCCTCGGTCCGCGCCTGTAGGGCCTCAAAGGTCAGGCCAGGGATCATATCCAACACCACGAAGCCGTCGGGCGTGACGTCCAGCACCGCCAGATCGGTGTAGACCCGCCGCACCACGCCCTTCGCCGTCAATGGGTAGGAGCACACCCGGCGGATGCGGGATTCGCCATTGCCCTTGGTGTTGTGCTCCATCGCGACCCAAAGCCGCTGCGCCCCGACCGCGAGGTCCATCGCCCCGCCCACTTGCTTGACCGGCTCATTGGGGGAGCGCGCCCAGTTGGCGATATCGCCATTTTCCGCGACCTCAAACGCGCCAAGCACGCATAGATCGAGATGACCGCCCCGCGCGATCGCGAAACTATCGGCGTGGTGCATATAAGCTCCGCCCGTCCGCAGCGTGATCGGCGTCACGCCGGCGTTCACCAGATGCGGGTTCACCTGGTCCGGTGCGGGCGCCGGGCCAATCCCGATCACGCCGTTTTCAGCATGAAAAATGACCTCACGGCCTTCCGGCACGAAGTCGGACACGCCGGTGGGGATGCCGATCCCGAGATTGACGAACCAGCCTTCGGGAATGTCTCGGGCGATGCGGGCGGCAATGCCGTTACGGTCGAGGGGCTTGAATGCGGTGTCAGACATGACCGGGTCCTCCTTCAGGCCGGAACGTGCAGCACGCGCTGCACGAACACGCCGGGGGTATGGATATGCGCGGGAGGCAGTTCGCCGAGTTCGACGACATGACTTGTCTGCACGATGGTCCGCTTCGCCGCCATCGCCATGATTGGGTTGAAGTTGCGCGCGCTGTCCTTGTGCGTGAGGTTGCCCCAGCGGTCCGCCTGCCATGCATCGATCAAGGCGACGTCGCCATGGATTGGGTATTCCAGAAGACAATTCCGCCCGTTAATGACCCGGGTTTCCCGTCCCTCAGCCAGCAGAGTATCGGCGGCGGTGGGAGTATAGAATGCCTGAATGCCAGCCCCGGCGGCGCGAATGCGCTCGGCCAGCGTGCCCTGCGGCACGATCTCCAGCTCCAGCTTGCCGGCGGTAAACAGGCGGGCGGCGACGCTGGCCGGGCGGACGAAGCTGCAGATGATCTTGCGCACGCGCTCGGTGGCCAGCAATTCCGCGATCGGCCCGTCATCACGCCCACCGGCATTGGCGACCAGTGTCAGGTCGCGGACGCCGCTGGCGATCAATCCTTGCACCAGGTGTTCAGGGGTGCCGGGACCGAATCCGGCCAACAAGACGGTCGCACCGTTTTCGAGGTCCTCCATGGCCTCATTTAACGTGCTCACGAATTTGTTAATCATGATTCTGCATGGTCCTCCGGGCGTTTCGGGTCAAACGGTAGCGGCGCTGGGGCCTTTTGGCCACCCTTTGAGCCAGCAGGGACCGCCTTTAACAGATTCCATAATAAAAAACGAATATTATCTCATTATAGATTGCCCGCATGGGTTGAAAAAATATCTATACCGTTGTTTTATTTCTATTTTTTATCTTTTTGACCAATCTCATGCCGGATCGTTTTATGTCAGAATTCTTTCAATATCATAATCTCGACAATGACACGGACGCCGCTATATTGAACGACAACAGACAGGGGCAGAATTTATCATGTATCACTTCATCGCCTACTGGTTAGAATTGAAATATGATCGGCGTGCCGTTACCGCACTGGAATATGGACTGATCGCTGGAATCATTGTTGCTGTCATTGCCTTGGGCTTCGGCGTCCTTGGCACAAATCTGTCCAACAAATTCAGCAAAGTCGGCAACAGCCTGTAAAACGTCTTCATAACATGACGGTACCGCCATCCACCGCGACTGTCTGTCCTGTGACGAACTGACTCCCATCGCCAAGCAGCCAGGCAACGGTACCGCTCAGGTCTGCCGGGGCCAACGTGCGCTGAATGGACTGTCCGGTCCGGATCACCTCCAGTCCGCGCTCATATTTATCCCCCAGAAAGGCCACCGTCCCCTCCGTCATCACCGCGCTCGGTGCGATCGCATTGACGCGGATGTTGTCACGGCCCAGTTCACGGGCCAATCCGCGGGTGAGGCCGATCACCGCGGCTTTGGATGTGGTGTAGTGCAGGGCGAAGGGCATGCCGTAGGTCGCGGCCAAAGACGCGATGTTGACGATCGACCCGCCGCCGCCCTGGCGCATAGCCGGGACCACCGCTTTGCAGCAATTCCAGATACCCTTGACGTTCACCGCCATCGCCGCATCCCAATCGGCTTCCGGAATCGCATTGAACCGCCCGCCACTGAGGGATCCGTAGAGCGCGGCGTTGTTCACAA
Organism: uncultured Acetobacteraceae bacterium; assembly: GCA_903918315.1. Taxonomy (GTDB): domain Bacteria; phylum Pseudomonadota; class Alphaproteobacteria; order Acetobacterales; family Acetobacteraceae; genus Rhodopila. Next base: position 33,899 of record CAIXEA010000226.1, read on the forward strand.
TGCCGTCGACCCGGCCGAACGCCGCGACCGCCGCGGCGACCATCGCCTCACACGATCCCGGATCCGTCACATCCAGCCTGACACCGATCGATCCGTTGCCGGCCGCGGAGGCAGCACTGGCGCAATCCGCCACGTCACCCGCCACGATATGGGCGCCTTGCGCACCCAAGGCCTGGGCGTATTCGAAACCCAGGCCGCGCGCGGCGCCGGTGATCAGCACGACTTTGCCTGAAACGCTCATAACGGGCTCCTCGGTTCGAGACCGCGGAACGATGCGGCCGGTTGCCGCGCGCTGCAAGCCGGCATAGGGTCCGCGCTCAATTTTACACTCCAGGAAAGCCCCATCATGGCGCCCAACACCAAGCGCGTGTTCTATGTGAATGCCGTCTCTGCCCAGGTTTATATCGACATCCTGGCGGGGCGTCCGGACATCCAGCTGGACAAGCTGGTCAATGAAAGCCCTGACGCCGAAGCGGAACCGATCCTGGCCCAGGCGCACGCCTATCAGATCGGGTCCTCCCGCCAGGAACTGGCGATGAAGTACCAAGGCTACACACCGTTGCTGCAGCGCTGCCCGAATCTGGTGGTGCTGTCCACCAATGGAGCCGGCTTCGACACGGTGTCGCTGGCGGATGCGACGGCGGCGGGGGTCGCGGTGGTCAATCAGGCCGGCGGCAATAAAGAAGGGGTGGCCGAACACGCGCTCGCGATGATGCTGGCGCTGTCGAAGAAGATCATGCTGTCCGATCACCAGATGCGCGCCGGCGGCACCTATAACCGCCGCGACTACATGGGCGACGACGTGCAGGGCCGCGCCATCGGTATCGTCGGCCTTGGCAATGTCGGTAGCCGCCTGGCGGAGCTCTGCCGCGGCCTGTTCCGCATGCGCGTCATGACCTACGACCCCTATATCAGCGCCGAACAGGCGACCGCGCAGGGTGTGGAGAAAATGGCCTCCCTCGACGACATGCTGCGACAGGCGGACTACGTGTCGATCAACTGCCCCCATACCGCGGAGACCCGCGGCATGATGGGCGCGGCGCAATTCGCCGCCATGCAGCCGCATGCGTATTTCATCACCACCGCCCGCGGCGGCATCCATGACGAGGCCGCTTTGGCCGCCGCCCTGACCGCGAAACAGCTCTCCGGCGCCGGACTGGATGTGTGGGAGGATGAGCCGCCGCCGTCCGACCACCCGCTGCTGCAATTCGACAATGTGCTGGTCAGCCCGCACACCGCCGGCATCACGCGGCAATCGCGTCACAACATCGCGAAGATCGCGGCCGAACAGATGTTGGATATTCTGGACGGGAAAAAGCCGCCCCGGCTGCTGAACCCTGAGGTCTGGCCGGCCTACCGCGAACGCTTTGCGAAGATCCTCGGGTTCATGCCGGACGCGTAATTGGCCGCACCCTCTCCCCCTCTCTCAACGGGAGGGGGAGAGGTGATGCGCAGCCTCACCCCAGGCCGAGCCGCTCCGCGATCCCATAGCCCTTCGCCAGATCGCCGATCTTGGTCCAGGTCGCGTCTTCCACCGGCACGCCGTTCTTGCGGCGGTCCTGTTCCTTCCGGAACTCGACCTCACCGGGGTAGAACACCTCGGTAAACCCTTCCGCCAGCGGGGTCGCCTTCAGGTAATGCGCGAAATCCGTCACCTCTTTCTTGAAGGTGTCGAGGGAGCGGAACGCCTCCACGTTGAACACCGCCATGAAGCAGCCGTCATTGTGCCGGCCGGTCGGTTCGACGCCGAAGCCCAGCCCGGTCAGCAGCCCGGACAGGATCTCCACGATCACCGCCAGGCCCGTGCCCTTGTAGCCTTCCGCGCCGCCCAGCGGCAGCAGCGCGCCACCGGCTTTGAGCACCCGCGGATCCGTGGACGGCTTACCGTCTTTGTCGATCAGCCAGCCGGACGGCACCTGATCGCCACGCGCGGTCGCGACGTTGATCTTGCCGGCGGCGGCGGCGGAGGTCGCCATGTCGAATACCAGCGGGCCATCCAGGTTGGACGGGATGGCGAAGCACATCGGATTGGTGCCAAGCCGCGCTTGCGCGCCGCCAAACGGCGCAACCGCTTTCGGGCTGCGGCCGGAGTCGGCGGTGATCAGGGCAATCATGCCCTCCGCCGCGGCCATCAGCGGATAGCTGGCGAGGCGGCCGATATGGCTCTGGCGAAACACCGTGGTGGCGGCGACGTTCTGTTTCTTCGCCTTTTCGATCGTGTAGCGCATGGCGCGGTCGCTGACCGCATAGCCAAAGCCCCAGTTACCATCGACGACCGTGGTCGTCGCGGTTTCCTGGGTGATGACCCAGGGGGCTTTCGGCACGATGTGGCCGGCCTTGATGCGCTCGATATACTGCGGGATCAGGATGATGCCGTGGGAGTCGTGGCCCACCAGATTGGCGCCAATATTATACTTGGCGACGACAGCCGCCTCTTCCTCCGACGCGCCGGCCGCGACCAGCAGGCCTTTGGCGATGTCCATCAGTTGTTCGGCGGATACGTTGGGCATGGTCGTTTTCCCCTTGGGTCGGTGAGATTGGCACGACGTTAGGCGATTGGGGGTGGTTGGCCAAGGGCCAGACCGGATCCGAGCCCGGATCAGAGCCCGGGTGAGGGCCCGGATCGCAGGATGTGAGTCGCGATTGAAAATAAGCCCTCTTGAAAACCAGGAATATTAGCCTATGTCACCCCCATGACCGACAAAAGCACCACCTGGCAAGCCGAACGTGAAACCCACCGCTACGCCTTGTCCACCCTGCTGGCCTGCCTGCCGCAGCCGCGGGAGACGACTCCCGAAGCGCTTGAACGGCGTAATGAGGCTGCGATCGCGGCCGTTTTCGCTCTCCAGCCGGCCAATGCCGCCGAGGTGATGCTGGCCATTCAATATGTCGCGACCCATGAACAGGCAAAGGAATGCCTGCGCCTGGCCGACAAGCCTGGCATCGATCCGACCATGTGCAGGCAATGGACCGCGCAGGCAGACACGATGCGCCGCGCCGCTGAGAGCACCGCCCGCATGCTGGCGTCGATGCAGGTCAACCGTCGCAAACGCGGTGCCGAACCAACGCCTCAACCGGCGATCGCGGCCAAACCGCCTGAGGCGCCGCCCCGGCACCTCGATGACGCCGCCTTACAGGCGCTGATGAACCGCCGTTACCCGGGATCGGACACCGTTCACTGACGGCACCCGGCCTCGGGGACCCTGGCCTCAGTGTCCCAAGGCCTGAACGATCTCTTCCGTCATCTTCTTCGCATCGCCAAACAGCATCATGGTGTTCGGGCGGAAGAACAACTCGTTGTCCACGCCCGCATAACCCGACGCCATCGACCGCTTCACAAACAACACCGTCGCCGCCTTTTCCACATCCAGGATCGGCATCCCGTAAATGGCCGAGGTCTTGTCGGTCTTGGCCGCCGGGTTGGTCACGTCATTGGCGCCGATGACATAGACGACATCCGCGGTGGAGAACTCGTTGTTGATCTCCTCGAGCTCGAAGACCTCGTCATACGGAACGTTGGCTTCCGCCAGCAGCACGTTCATATGCCCCGGCATGCGGCCGGCGACGGGATGGATGGCGTATTTCACCACCACGCCTTCTTTCTTCAGCGTGTCGGACATCTCGCGCAGCGCGTGCTGCGCCTGCGCCACCGCCATGCCGTAGCCGGGCACGATGATGACCTTCGAGGCGTTCTTCATAATGAAGGCCGCGTCCTCCGCATTGCCGCTTTTCACCGTGCGATCGCCCGCCGCGCCGGCGGGCCCGGCGGCGGCGGTATCGGTGCCAAAGCCACCCAGCAGCACGTTGAAGATGCTGCGGTTCATGCCTTTGCACATGATGTAGGATAGAATCGCGCCCGACGCCCCCACCAGCGAGCCGGTGATGATCAGCGCCAGATTTTGAATGGTGAAGCCAATGCCCGCCGCCGCCCAGCCGGAGTAGCTGTTCAGCATCGACACCACCACCGGCATATCCGCGCCGCCGATGGGGATGATGATCAGGAAGCCCAGCACCAGCGCCAGAATGGCGATCAGCCAGAACAGGATCTGGCTGCCGCCGCTGATGACGAACGCCACCACCAGCACCACCAGCAAAATCCCCATCCCCAAATTCAGCTTATGCTGTCCCGGAAACAGGATCGGCGCGCCCTTCATCAAAGCCTGCAACTTGGCAAAGGCAATCAATGAGCCAGAGAAGGTGATCGCACCGATCGCCAGGCCGAGCGACATCTCGACCAGGCTTTGCCCATGGATATGGCCGGGCGTGCCGATATTGAACGCCTCTGGCGCATTCAGCGCACCCGCCGCGACGAACACCGCAGCCAGACCGACCAGGGAGTGAAAGGCCGCGACCAGCTGCGGCAGCGCCGTCATCTGAATGCGCAACGCGACCGCGGTCCCGATGCCGCCGCCGATAACGATGCCGAGCGTGATCAGCACGAAGCCCCAGCCGCTCATGCCATGATGCAGCAGCGTGGCGGCGACCGCGACGCCCATGCCGATCATGCCGAAGCGGTTGCCCTGGCGGGAGGTGACGGGGGAGGAGAGGCCGCGCAGCGCCAGAATGAACAGGACGGCGGCGACGAGATAGGCGAGCGAGGTGAGGCTGGCTGACATGGTGCGGCCCCTACTGCTTCTTCTTGAACATCGAGAGCATGCGCTGCGTGACCACGAAGCCCCCGAATATGTTGATGGAGGCGAGCGTCACGGCGATGAAGCCGAAGCCCATCGCCCAGCCCGACTCCGCGAGCCCGGTCGCCAGCATGGCACCCACGACGATCACGGAGGAGATGGCATTGGTCACCGCCATCAGCGGCGAATGCAGCGCCGGCGTGACGTTCCAGACCACGTAGTAACCGACGAAGCAGGCCATGAGGAACACAGCCAGCAGGAAGATGAAAGGCTCGACCTCGGGTGCCACGGCACCGACGCTGACGGCGACTGACTGCGCGTGCGCGGCCAACTCATGTGCCCGTTCGGCGAGGCGGGCGGCCTCTTCCGCCAACTGGGAGGGGTTCATCGTCTCGGTCTCCTGGTCTCAGGCGGCTTGGAAGCTGGGATGAACGACGGCACCGCCGCGGGTCAACATGACCCCCTTCACGATGTCATCATCCACCGGGAGGTTGGGTTTACCCGCGGCCTTGTCCCAGAACGTCGTCAGGAAGGTCAGCAGATTGCGGGCATAGAGCGAGGACGACGCCACAGGAATGCGCCCCGGCCAGTTGTTGAAGCCGAGGATCGTCACCCCGTTCGGCGTCACGATGTGCTGGCCCGGTATGGTCGATTCACAATTGCCGCCGGCGTCGGACGCGAGATCGACGATCACGCTCCCCGGCCGCATCGCATCGACCATGGGCTTGGTGACGATCGTCGGCGCCTTGCGGCCCATCACCAGCGCGGTGCAGATGACGATGTCGTTCTTGGCGACGGTGGCGGCCATCAGCTCGGCCTGCTTCTGGCGGAACGCGTCACTCATTTCCCTTGCATAGGCGCCGGTCTGGGCGGCGGTTTCAGCGTCTTCCACCCCGACATAGGTGGCGCCGAGGGATTTGATTTCCTCTTTGGCGGCGGGGCGCACGTCGGTGGCGGACACGATCGCGCCCAGCCGGCGGGCGGTGGCGATGGCCTGCAACCCTGCGACGCCGGCGCCGATCACGAAGACCCGCGCCGGGGGGACCGTGCCAGCGGCGGTCATCATCATCGGAAACCCACGGGCGAAAGCGCCGGCCGCTTCGATGATCGACCGGTAGCCGGCCTGATTGGCCTGGCTGGACAGCACGTCCATGGCTTGCGCGCGGGTGATGCGCGGCAGCAATTCCATGGCCGCGGCATCGATCCCGGCGGCGGCAAGGGATGGCACCAGATCGGGATCGCCGAACGCACCGGCGATGCAGACCAGCAAGGTACCGCGCGGGATCAACGCCCGCTGCTCGGGCAAGGGGGCCTGGACCGCGAAGACGATCTCCGCCCCGGTCAGGGTGGATTCCGGATTGTCCCCGATCCGCGCCCCGGCCGACAGGAATTCGCTGTCGGGGATGGACGCCGCGGCACCGGCCCCGGTTTCAATCGCAACCTCCAGCCCAAGGGCAATGAGGCGTTTGACCGTCTCGGGCGTCGCGGCAACGCGGGTTTCGGCCAAACGACGTTCTCTCAGCACCGCCAGACGCATCCACTGCTTCCTTCAATCCGGCCCACGGGTATGTCAGTGGAGCAATGCACCGCAAGGGCGCAAGCCGCAAGGGGTGGCGCGGCAAATCTGCCCCGCGCGCGGGACCTGCCCGCTTTTAAGGCACGATCGACGGCCGAACAAAACGCGCCTCCTTTGCCGGCCACCGGTGTCGCTAGCTAATCAATCTGTCCGGTTTATGTAGCTCATGATCTGTCCGC
>CAIXEA010000227.1 GCA_903918315.1 uncultured Acetobacteraceae bacterium
ATGCGTGCCCGGTCCATCTGTGCCCCCGTTCCTCACAGGGCAGATGACCGGACACGTCACGAGCTACAAACACCGGACAGATCACGAGCTAGCCACAACACGCAGAACCATCCTTGACGGCACGTCCGGTCCCGCCTAAACCGCGCCTCCTTGCTGCGGGAGTAGCTCAGTTGGTTAGAGCGCCGGCCTGTCACGCCGGAGGTCGCGGGTTCGAGCCCCGTCTCTCGCGCCAGCAGCAAGGTTCTTCGAAAAATTGCAAAAATTCCCGACCGTTATGCCGCGATGCGGTAGGCGGGCCTATGGCGTGGGCGGTCGGTTGGGGTTATTATTCGGGGTGACGCTTGTTGTCGGCCGGATTGCCCGCTAAGGGGGCTTTCTGACGGGTTCGCTGCGTCAAGAGTCTGGATCACGCGCGGGGTGCGCGACGAACGAGGGTGAGTGGAACCGCGATGCAACCTGTCCTTTACGGGTATCTGCCCATTCTCGTGTTTCTGGCCATCGCGGGCGGTATCGCCATCGCCATGGTGGGCGCCTCCCTGATTTTGGCGCGGCAGAAGCCGTATGATGAGAAACTTTCGGCGTATGAGTGCGGGTTTGAAGCGTTTGATGACGCGCGCCGCCGCTTCGACGTCCGCTATTACCTGGTCGCCATTCTTTTCATCATTTTCGATCTGGAAGTGGCGTTCCTGTTTCCCTGGGCCGTGGCGCTCAAGGGTATTGGCGCATTCGGCTTTTGGTCGATGATCGCCTTTCTCGGCGTGCTCACCGTGGGCTTTGTCTACGAGTGGTGCAAAGGCGCGTTGGACTGGGAGTAAGGCAGCATGAGCACGACACTCGCTTATAACCGGGACGCGCTGCCGCCGGGCCCGGCGCAGGACGCGGTGCTGAAAAGCATCACCGGTGAGATTGAGAACAAGGGCTTCGTGGTCGCCAACCTCGACAAGGTGGTGAACTGGGCTCGAACCGGCAGTCTGTGGCCGATGACCTTCGGTCTGGCCTGCTGCGCGGTGGAGATGATCCACGCTTATATGCCGCGCTATGACCTCGATCGATTCGGGATCATCCCGCGCGCCTCTCCGCGTCAGTCCGACGTGATGATCGTCGCGGGCACGTTGACCAACAAAATGGCCCCGGCCTTGCGCAAGGTCTACGACCAGATGCCGGAGCCGCGCTGGGTTATCAGCATGGGCAGCTGCGCCAATGGCGGCGGCTATTATCATTACTCCTATTCGGTGGTGCGTGGCTGCGATCGGGTTGTGCCGGTCGATATCTACGTGCCGGGCTGCCCGCCCACGGCCGAAGCGCTGGTTTACGGGATTATGCAGTTGCAGAAGAAAATCCGCCGTACGGGGACCATTCTCCGTGGCTGAGGACACCGCGCCAGAGGTGGCGGCGCCGCCGCCAGAACCCACCGCGGCCGAACTGTTCACCGCCGCCGTTGCGTTGCTGCCCGGCGTGACCGGCACGGCCTGGCAGCATGGTGAGCTGACGGTGCACGCGGCCCGCGACTCGGTGGTCGAACTGATGATCGCTTTGCGCGACAGCCCGCAATTCGCATTTGAGCAGATGATGGACCTCTGCGGAGTCGATTGGCCGGAACGCGGCGATCGCTTCGACGTCGTCTACAATCTTCTTTCGGTGTCGCTGAACCAGCGCATCCGGGTGATCATTACGACCGACGAAGTGACGCCGGTGCCATCCATCCATACCGTCTGGCCCGCCGCCACCTGGTGGGAGCGGGAAGCCTGGGACCTGTTCGGGATCGTGTTTTCCGGCCAGCCCGATCTGCGCCGGATCCTGACGGATTATGGGTTTGAGGGGCATCCGCTGCGCAAGGACTTCCCCCTGACCGGCTATGTCGAGGTCCGTTACGACGAGGATCGCAAGTCCGTCGTCTACGAACCCGTCAAACTGACGCAGGATTTCCGGAGCTTCGACTTCCTCTCCCCGTGGGAGGCTTTGACCACCCTGCCGGGCGACGAGAAGGTGTTCACCGAACGCGCCGCCGAACGGGCAAGAGGCTGAGACGATGAGCGAAGTCATCCATCCCGCCGCCGCGACGACGACCCGTCAGGTCGAGATCGACAGCCATTCCATCAACTTCGGCCCGCAGCATCCCGCCGCGCATGGCGTGCTCCGTCTGATCCTGGAGCTCGACGGCGAAATCGTCGAACGCGCCGATCCGCATATCGGCTTGCTGCATCGCGGCACCGAGAAGCTGATTGAGTACAAGACCTATATGCAGGCGGTGCCGTATTTCGATCGCCTCGATTACGTGTCCCCGATGTGTGAGGAGCATGCTTTTGCCCTCGCGGTGGAAAAGCTACTCGGTATCAAGGCGCCTGATCGCGCGCAGTGGATCCGCGTGCTGTTCGCGGAGATCACCCGGGTTCTGAACCATCTTCTTAATCTCACTACATACGCCTTGGACGTCGGGGCGATTACCCCGGCGTTGTGGGGCTTTGAAGAGCGCGAAAAACTCATGGAATTCCATGAGGCGGCGTCTGGTGCGCGGTTGCATGCGAATTATTTCCGTCCCGGTGGCGTGGCCAAGGACCTGCCGGCCGGGCTGACCGATAAGATCGCGGCCTGGGCTGAGACGTTCCCGAAATTCCTTGATGATCTGGAGCAGTTGCTGACCGGTAACCGCATCTGGCGTCAGCGCACGGTTGATATCGGTGTGTTCTCCGCTGAACAGGCTCTGGCCTGGGGCTTCAGCGGCCCGCCGCTGCGGGCCTCGGGCGTGCCCTGGGATCTCCGCCGTTCGCAGCCGTACGATAAATATGCCGAGGTGGATTTCCAGGTGCCCGTCGGGCGCAATGGCGATTGCTTCGACCGCTATCTGGTGCGGCTCGCGGAAACCCGCGAATCCGTGAAGATCATCAAGCAGGCGCTGGCCAAAATGCAGCCGGGGCCGATCAAGGTGCAGGACCGGAAATTCACGCCGCCTACCAGAGGCGAGATGAAGCGGTCGATGGAGGCCTTGATCCATCACTTCAAGCTCTACACCGAGGGCTACCACGTGCCGGAAGGCACAACCTATACGGCGGTGGAAAGCCCCAAGGGTGAATTCGGCGTCTATCTTGTGTCCAACGGCACCAACAAGCCGTACCGGTGCAAGATCCGTTCGACCGGGTTCGCCTTTTTGCAGGCGACGGACGTCATCTCCAAGCGGCACATGCTGGCCGACGTGTGCGCGATCATTGGATCGATGGACGTCGTGTTCGGCGAGATCGACAGGTAAGTCATGGCAGGATCATCTTCAGCCGGTTTCGAGCAGCCCGCGTCGTTCACATTCGACGCGGAATCGGAAGCCGAAGTCGCCAAGCTCATCGCGCGCTATCCCGCCGGCAAACAGGCCAGTGCGGTCATTCCGTCGCTGTATGTCATTCAGAAGCAGATGAAGCGTCAGACCGACAGCGCCTGGGTGCCGGTTAAGGGCATGGATGCGCTGGCCGAACGCCTCGGGATGGCACCGATCCGGGTGTATGAGGTCGCGACCTTCTATTTCATGTTCAACATGGCCCCGATCGGGAAATACCATTTGCAGCTCTGCACTACGACGCCGTGCTGGCTGCGGGGTTCCGACGATATCGTGGCCGCCTGCCGCGAAGCCACGGGTATCAAGGGCTGGAAAGAGACCAGTGCCGACGGCATGTTCACCATGACCGAGGTCGAATGCGTGGGCGCTTGCGTCAATGCGCCGATCCTGCAGGTGGATGACGATTTCTATGAGGACATGGACCGCGAGAAGACGCTGGCCCTGATCGCGGCCCTCCGCGAAGGCAACATTCCGCCCAAAGGCTCCATGTCCGGTCGGCAGAACTCGGCCCCCGAAGGCGGGCCGACGACGATGCTCACCTTGCATTTCGCACCGGAGGCTTGAGCGATGCTGCAAGATAAAGACCGCATCTTCACCAACCTCTACGGTGTGCATGACCCGCTGCTGAAGGGCGCGCGCTCGCGGGGCGATTGGGACAATACCGCGGCAATTCTGGCGCGCGGGCGCGATGCCATCATCGACGAAATGAAGAAGTCCGGCCTGCGCGGCCGCGGCGGCGCGGGCTTCCCGACCGGGCTGAAGTGGTCCTTCATGCCCAAGCAGTCGGATCGTCCCTGCTACCTGGTCGTGAACGCCGACGAATCCGAGCCCGGCACCTGCAAGGATCGCGACATCCTGCGCCACGACCCGCACAAGCTGGTCGAAGGCTGCCTGGTCGCCGGCTTCGCCATGGGCGCCTGCGCGGCGTTCATCTATGTGCGCGGCGAATTCTACAACGAAGGCCGCATGCTGCAGGCTGCGGTGGATGAGGCTTATGAAGCCGGACTTATCGGCAAGAATGCCTGCGGTTCGGGCTATGCGTTTGACGTGGTCGTGCATCGCGGCGCCGGCGCTTACATCTGCGGCGAAGAAACCGCGCTGATCGAAAGCCTTGAAGGCAAAAAGGGCATGCCCCGCATGAAGCCGCCATTCCCGGCGGGTGTGGGCCTGTATGGTTGCCCCTCCACGGTGAACAACGTGGAATCGATCGCGGTGGCCCCGACCATCCTGCGCCGCGGGGCCGATTGGTTCCTGACGCTGGGGCGGCCGAACAATGCCGGGCAGAAGCTGTTCTGCATTTCCGGTCACGTGAACAAGCCGTGCAATGTCGAAGAAGAGCTTGGCATCCCGATGCGGGAACTGATCGAGCGTCATGCCGGCGGCGTGCGTGGCGGTTGGGACAATCTGCTGGCGGTGATCCCGGGCGGCGCCTCGGTGCCGATGATCCCCAAATCGATCTGCGACGACGTGCTGATGGATTTCGACAGCCTGCGCGGTGTGCGCTCCGGCCTTGGCACGGCGGCGGTGATCGTGATGGACAAATCCACCGATCTGATCAAAGCCATCGCCCGCCTGTCGAAGTTCTACATGCATGAGAGCTGCGGCCAGTGCACCCCGTGCCGTGAAGGCACCGGCTGGATGTGGCGTGTGATGACCCGCATGGCCGAGGGCAAGGCGGATATCAGCGAAATCGACACGCTGGAACAGGTGACGAAGCAGGTTGAGGGACACACGATCTGTGCGCTCGGCGATGCGGCGGCCTGGCCCATCCAGGGGCTGATCCGGCATTTCCGGCCGGTCATGGAAGAGCGGATTACCGCGTATAAGGCCCGCATCGCGTCACCCGCGCGTATGGCGGCGGAGTAGGGACATGCCGAAACTCACCATCGACGGGATTGAGGTCGAAGTCCCGGCCGGTTCCACCATCCTCCAGGCCGCCGAAGCCGCAGGGATCGAAATCCCGCGCTTTTGCTACCACGAACGTCTGTCCATCGCCGGCAATTGCCGGATGTGCCTGGTTGAGGTTGAGAAGACTCCGCCGAAACCCATTGCCTCCTGCGCTTATCCGGTGGGTGAAGGCATGGTCGTGCACACTGACACGCCGATGGTCCGCAATGGCCGTCGCGGCGTGATGGAATTCCTGCTGATCAACCATCCCCTGGACTGCCCGATCTGCGATCAGGGCGGGGAGTGCGACTTGCAGGACCAGGCCATCGGCTTCGGCTCCGACCATTCGCGCTATGCCGAAAATAAGCGCGCGGTGAAGGACAAGGAACTTGGCCCGCTGGTGAAAACCACGATGACGCGGTGTATCCATTGCACGCGCTGCATCCGCTTCATCACCGAGGTCGCCGGCGTGCCGGAACTCGGCGCGACGTCGCGCGGCGAGCATATGGAAGTCGGCACCTACGTCGAAAAGGCGCTGTCGTCGGAGCTTTCGGGCAATATCATCGATCTCTGTCCGGTGGGGGCCCTGACCTCCAAGCCCTATGCCTTCGTGGCGCGGCCTTGGGAATTGGCGAAGGTCGACAGTATCGACGCCCTTGACGCGGTTGGCACCAATATCCGCATCGACGCGCGTGGCCCGGAAGTGCTGCGCATTCTGCCCCGGTTGAATGAGGACGTGAATGAGGAATGGCTGGGCGATAAGTCTCGCTTCGCCCTCGACGCGCTCAAGCGCCGCCGGTTGGATCGTCCTTGGCTGTGGCGCGACGGCAAGCATGTCGCGGTGTCCTGGGCGGAAGCGTTTTCGGCCATCGCGGATAAGGTCAATGGCCTGGCCGGTGACCGCATTGGCGCAATCGCCGGCAATCTGAGCGATGCCGAGAGCATGCTGGCGCTCAAGGATCTGATGGTTTCGTTGGGATCCGCTAACCTGGATTGCCGTCAGGACGGGGCGAAGCTGGATACGTCACGCCGGGATTTTTACAGCTTCAACACCTCCATCGCGGGGATCGAGGAAGCCGACGCGGTCCTGATCATTGGCTCCAACCCGCGCAAGGAAGCGCCGGTGTTGAACGCCCGCATCCGCAAGGCCTTTGTGGCCAAGGGGACGCCGATCGGCGTGATCGGGGCGGAGACGGACCTGACTTATAAGGTCACGCATATCGGCAATGACCCGGCCCTGATCAACGCGTTGCATGACGGCGCCCATCCGTTCGCGCAGGTTCTGCGTGACGCGAAGAAGCCGCTGATCATCGTGGGGCAGGGGGCTTTGGCCCGTGCTGACGGGGCGGCCGTATTGGCCGCGGCCTGGCGTCTGGCCGCCAGTGTGGGGGCGCTGCTGCCGGATTGGCACGGATTCAACATGCTGCACACCGCAGCGGCGCGTGTCGGCGGCCTCGATCTCGGCTTCGTGCCGGGGGCGCATGGCAAGAGTGTGGCGCAAATGCTGGATGGCGGCGTGGACGTTCTTTGGCTCCTCGGCGCGGATGAGATCGATACGGCGCGCATCGGGTCCAAGACCTTCGTGGTCTACCAAGGTCACCACGGCGATGCCGGAGCGCATGGGGCGAATGTGATCCTGCCCGGCGCGGCCTATACGGAAAAATCGGGCACCTATGTGAACACCGAAGGCCGCGTGCAGCGGGGCTTCATGGCGGTCAATCCGCCGGGTGACGCACGCGAAGACTGGACCATCATTCGCGCCTTCAGCCAGCTCATCGGCAAGACGCTGCCCTATGACACGATCGATGCGCTGCGCGCGCGGCTCGAGCAGGTGAACCTCGTGTTCGGCCGGATCGGCTATTTGCCGCGCTTCGGCTGCTCGGACCTGTCGGGCCCGTCCGGAGATCCCGCGGCGCTGAGCGATGCGCCGTTCGTGCCGGCGGTGGCCAACTACTACCAGACGGACTCCATCAGCCGGAACAGCCCGACCATGGCGGCGTGCGCGCAGACGGCGAGCGAAGCCACCCTGCTGGCGGCGGCGGAGTAGGGCGATGATCGATACAATCGTACACTTCCTTCTGCACACCGACCTGGGTCAGGTGATCCTGACGGTGATCAAGGCGTTGGCGCTGATTGTGCCGCTGCTGATCTGCGTGGCCTTCCTGACTTTGGCCGAACGCAAGGTCATGGCCGCGATGCAGCTGCGCAAGGGCCCGAATGTGGTGGGGCCGTTCGGCCTGCTGCAGCCGTTCGCCGATGCGCTGAAGATGGTGATGAAGGAAACCATCATTCCTTCGGGCGCCAACCGGGTGCTGTTCATTATCGCGCCGATGCTGACCTTTGTTCTGGCGGTTCTGGCCTGGGCCGTCGTGCCGGTGGCGGATGGCTGGGCGATCGCCGATATCAATGTCGGCATTCTCTATCTGTTCGCGATCAGCTCCCTGGGTGTCTACGGCATCATCATCGCCGGCTGGGCGTCGAATTCGAAGTATCCGTTCCTGGGCGCGATGCGCTCCGCGGCCCAGATGGTCAGCTATGAAGTCTCGATGGGCTTTGTGCTGGTGACCGTCATGCTGTGTACGGGCAGCCTGAACCTGACCGAGATCGTGCGTGCGCAGGACCATTACTACTGGGGCTTCATCCCCGGTTGGTACTGCCTGCCGCTGTTTCCGATGTTCGTGATCTTCTTCATCTCGACGCTGGCGGAAACCAACCGCTCCCCGTTCGACATTCCCGAAGGTGAATCGGAAATCGTCGCCGGCTTCTTCGTCGAATACAGCTCCATGAGCTTCGGCCTGTTCTTCCTGGGCGAATACGCGAACATGATCCTCATGAGCGCGATGACCACGATCCTGTTCCTGGGGGGCTGGCTGTCGCCGATTGGCGTGGAACCCTTCACCTGGATCCCGGGTGTGTTCTGGTTTGTCGGCAAGGTCGTGGTGTGCCTGTTCGTGTTCATCTGGGTGCGCGCGACGATGCCGCGGTATCGGTATGACCAGCTGATGCGTCTGGGTTGGAAAGTGTTTCTGCCACTGTCACTGGGTTGGCTGGTGCTGACCGCCGGCGCGCTGGTTGCCTTTGGATGGCTGCCGCATGCCTGACCTGATTTCGCTCGAAGGAGCCTGCTAAGCCATGGCATTCCTGGACCGTACCGCGCGAAGCCTGATGCTCGGAGAGCTTGTCTCCGGCCTGAGCCTGACGCTGCGCTATTTCTTCAAGCCTAAGGTCACGATCAACTACCCCTATGAGAAGGGGCCTATCAGCCCCCGGTTCAAGGGTGAGCATGCGCTGCGCCGCTATCCCAACGGCGAAGAACGCTGCATCGCATGCAAACTGTGTGAGGCTGTTTGCCCCGCCCAGGCGATCACGATTGAGGCTGAACCGCGTGAGGATGGCTCGCGCCGCACCACGCGCTATGACATCGACATGACGAAATGCATCTATTGCGGCCTCTGCGAAGAAGCCTGCCCGGTCGATGCGATCGTCGAGGGGCCGAATTTCGAGTTCGCCACCGAAACCCGTGAAGAGCTGTTCTATAATAAGGACAAGCTGCTCGCGAACGGCGACCGCTGGGAACCGGAACTGGCCCGCCGCCTGGAGCTGGACGCGCCCTACCGATGATCACCACTATCCTCTTTTACCTGTTCGCGACGGTGCTGGTGGCTTCCGCCGCGACCGTGGTGACCGCCCGCAACCCGGTTCATTCGGTGTTGTTCCTGATCCTCGCGTTCTTCAATGCGGCGGCGTTGTTCCTGATCGCCGGCGCCGAGTTCCTGGCGATGACCCTTGTCATCGTCTATGTGGGCGCGGTCGCGGTGCTGTTCCTGTTCGTGGTGATGATGCTGGATGTGGATTTCATTCAGCTCCGCAGCGGATTCCAACGCTACATGCCGGTCGGCGCGCTCGTCGGCGCCGTCCTGTTCATGGAGTTGCTGACCGTCATCGGCGGCTGGAAACTGGCCCCGCAAGCTGGCCAGCTGCGCTTCGCGCCGATCGACACCAAGATTTCGAATACCGAGGCGCTGGGGCGCCTGCTCTATACGGACTATGTCTTCCTGTTCCAGAGCGCCGGCCTGGTCCTGCTGGTTGCCATGATCGGCGCCATCGTTCTGACGCTGCGCGACCGCAAGACCTCGCGTCATCAGAACATCCGCCAGCAGACGGAGCGTAAGGTCGCCGACACGCTGCAAATGGTGTCGATGTCGCTGAATGCAGGCACCGGGGAGGGCGATAGCGGCTTCTATCGCCCGAAGCCCGCCGACCTCATCAGCGAGGATCATGGGCATGACGACCACGGGCATGACGATCATGGACATGGAGGACATGACCATGGTCATGGCCATTGACGCAGGGGGCACGCAGCCATGATGACCGTCGGCCTCGGCCACTATCTCGTTGTCAGTGCCATTCTGCTGGTGCTGGGCATTTTCGGCATCTTCCTGAACCGGAAGAACGTCATCGTCATTTTGATGGCGATCGAGTTGATCCTGCTTTCGGTCAACCTGAACTTCGTTGCTTTTTCCGCCGCGCTGGGTGATCTCGCCGGGCAGGTGATGGCGATGTTGGTGCTGACCGTCGCGGCGGCCGAGGCGGCCATCGGGCTGGCCATTGTCGTGATCTATTTCCGCAACCGCGGATCGATCCAGGTTGAAGACGTCAACCTGATGAAGGGCTGACATGATTTACGCTCTCGCCGTATTCGCGCCGCTGGCCGGCGCGCTGGTCTCGGGCCTGCTGGGAAAATCCATCGGCGATCGCGCCGCGATGGCCGCGTCCGTACTCGGAATGCTGGTAGCCGCGGTCTGCGGCCCCGTGGCCTTCTTCCAGCTCGTCAGCGGGCATGAGGAAAGCACCGCTTATTTCCTGGGTGACTGGGTGCAGGCGGGGTCGTTCCACGTTGCGTGGTCGCTGCGCTACGATACGCTATCCGCCGCCATGGTGGGCATGGTCTCGTTCGTCGCCATGCTCATCCATGTCTACTCCATCGGCTACATGTCGCATGACGCGACCCGTTGGCGGTTCTTCTCCTATCTGAGCCTGTTCACCTTCGCGATGCTGATGCTGGTGACGGCTGACAATCTGCTGCAGCTATTCTTCGGGTGGGAAGGCGTTGGCCTCTGCTCCTACCTGCTCATTGGCTACTGGTATGATCGTCCGTCCGCCTGCGCCGCGGCGATGAAGGCTTTCATCGTCAACCGCGTGGCCGACTTGCCGTTCGCGGTGGGGCTGTCGCTGATCTATCTGACATTCGGTTCGATCGAATTCGAGCATGTGTTTTCGACCGTGGCGCGCCACGTCAACGACCATTATCACCTGTTCGGCACCGAACTGCGTTCGATGGAAGTCATCGGCTTCCTGCTTTTCATCGGTGCCATGGGTAAATCGGCGCAGCTCTTCCTGCATGTCTGGTTGCCTGATGCGATGGAAGGGCCGACGCCGGTGTCCGCCCTCATTCACGCCGCTACGATGGTGACGGCCGGCGTGTTCCTGATGGCGCGCATGTCGCCGGTAATGGAACACGCGCCGTACGCGTTGGGTTTCGTGACGATCGTCGGCGCCTCCACTGCCCTGTTCGCGGCCACGGTTGGCTGCGTGCAGAACGACATCAAGCGGGTGATCGCTTATTCGACCTGTTCGCAGCTCGGCTACATGTTCGTCGCCGCCGGGGTGGGTGCCTATCAGGCTTCGGTGTTCCATCTGATCACCCATGCCTTCTTCAAGGCGCTTCTGTTCATGGGCGCCGGTTCCGTCATCCATGCGATGTCCGACGAGCAGGACATCCGCAAGATGGGCGGCCTCGCCAAATTGATTCCCATCACCTGCGCGGTCATGTGGATTGGCAATCTCGCGCTGGCCGGTATTCCGCCGTTGGCCGGGTCCTATTCCAAGGATGCGATCATCTCCGCCGCCTATGCGTCCCATAGTGCGGTCGGCCAGTATGCGTTCATCTGCACGGTGCTCGCGGCCTTCCTGACGGCGTTCTATTCCTGGCGGCTGCTGTTCCTGACATTCCACGGCAACACCCGCGCAGACCATCATGTGATCAGCCATGTGCATGAAAGCCCGTGGGTGATGCTTGGCCCGCTCTGCGTGCTGGCGCTGGGCGCGCTCTTCGCCGGCTGGCTGGGCCATCATGCCTTCATCGGTGAGGGGCAGAAGGAATTCTGGGAAGACGCCATCTTCAACGGTCCCTGGAACCACGTGATCGAGGGGCTGGAGCATGTGCCGGCCTGGGTCGAGCATATCCCGCTGGTTGCGGCCGTGAGCGGCATCGGCCTCGCGTATTATATGTATATGGTGAACAAGCTGCTGCCGATCCAGCTGGCGGAACGGTTTGGCGGCGTTTACCGGTTCCTGCTGAACAAGTGGTATTTCGACGAACTCTATGACGCCATCATCGTGCGGCCGCTGATCTGCGCGTCCAGCGTGCTGTGGCGGACCGGCGACACGGCGATCATTGATGGGATCCCGAATGGGCTGGCGGCGCTGACCAGCGGTTCCTCGCGCCAGTTCGTCAAACTCCAGACCGGGTCGCTCGCGATCTACGCCTTTTCCATGCTGATCGGCGTCGTCGCGCTGATCGGTCTCTATATGATCTACCGGTGAGCCCGATGAACGCAGTGAGCAACATCATGGGTTTCCCGCTTCTGTCCCTGATCACCTGGCTTCCCATGGCCGGTGTGGTGATCCTGCTGACGATCCGCGGGGATGAGAAGACGGTCGCCACCAACGCGCGCTGGACCGCGCTCTGGACCAGCCTGATCGTCATGGCGATCTCACTGGTGATCTGGGTCAGGTTCGATCGCGCGGACGCGGGCTTTCAGTTTGTTGAGAGTGTGGCCTGGCTGCCGCAATACAAGATTGGCTACAAAATGGGGGTCGACGGCATTTCGGTGCTGTTCGTGCTGCTGTCGACGGTCCTGACGCCGCTCTGCATCCTCGCGAGTTGGGAGAGTATCCAGACCAAGGTGCGAGAGTTCATGATCTCGTTCCTGATCCTGGAAACGATGATGGTGGGCATGTTCTGCGCGCTCGATTTCGTCGTGTTCTACATGTTCTTCGAAGCCGTGCTGATCCCGATGTATCTGATCATCGGCATCTGGGGCGGGCCGCGCCGGGTGTATGCCGCGGTTAAGTTCTTTCTGTTCACGCTAACCGGCTCGGTGCTGATGCTGCTGGCGCTGCTGGCGATGTGGGTGCAAGCCGGCACGACCGATATCCCGACCTTGATGCACACAACCTTCCCGGTGGGCACGCAGAAGTGGCTGTTCCTGGCATTCTTCGCCTCCTTCGCGGTGAAGGTTCCGATGTGGCCGATGCACACCTGGTTGCCCGATGCGCACGTGGAAGCGCCGACGGCCGGCTCGGTGATCCTGGCCGGCGTGCTGCTGAAAATGGGCGCTTACGGGTTCGCCCGCTTCTCCATTCCCATGTTGCCGGATGCCTCGGCCTATTTCGCGCCGTTCATCTTCACGCTCTCGGTGGTGGCGGTGATCTACACCTCCCTCGTCGCGCTGGCGCAGGAGGATATGAAGAAGCTGATCGCCTATTCCTCGGTCGCCCATATGGGCGTGGTGACCATCGGCCTGTTCACGTTCAACGAGCAAGGCATCCAGGGCGGCCTGTTCATGATGCTGTCGCACGGCGTCGTGTCCGCCGCGCTCTTTTTGATCGTCGGTGTGATCTACGACCGCATCCACACGCGGGAGATTGCGCGGTACGGCGGTCTGGCCGACCGCATGCCCTGCTATGCCTTCGCGTTCATGCTGTTTGCGATGGCGTCCGTGGGTCTGCCGGGAACGGCGGGGTTCGTGGGTGAGTTCCTGGTGATCGTGGGGGCTTTCCAGGTCAATTTCTGGCTGGCCCTGCTGGGTGGCGCCGGGATGATCCTGGGCGCGGCCTATACGCTGTATCTTTACCGCCGTGTCGTCTTCGGCCGGATCACCCGCGATGATCTGCGCGGGATCCTGGACCTGAGCGCGCGGGAATGGGCGGTGTTCGCGCCGCTGATCGTTCTGACCATGTGGATGGGGATCTACCCATCCAGCTTTACCGGCTTCTGGGATGCCAGCGTCGCCGCGATGGTGAAACAACACACTGCCGCGCTGGCTGAAACCGTGAAGCTTGCCGGGGTGCTGCACTGATGAACTGGACGATCGCGCTACCTGAGATCGTGCTGGCCGTAATCGGCCTGGCCATCCTGGTTTTCGGGGTTCTGCGCAAGCAGGACAACGTGCTCCTTTGCACCATGCTCACTGTCGGCGGCTTCCTGGCCGCGGGCCTGCTGGTGCTGAACGGCACCCGTGGGGGTGGCTTCAACGGTCAGTTTCTTGCCGACTCCTTCGCCGCTTTCAACAAGGTGCTGATTCTGGCGGGGGCATCGCTGGCTGTCATCCTGTCACTGGATTTCAACGACAAGCAGGGCATCGGCCGGTTCGAATTCCCGGTCCTGGTGCTGTTCGCGACCGTCGGCATGATGATCATGGTATCGGCGTCGAATCTGATGACTCTCTATCTGGGGCTGGAGTTGCAGTCGTTGGCGCTGTACGTCCTCGCTGCCTTCGCGCGGGATGATCTGCGCTCGTCCGAAGCGGGTCTGAAGTATTTCGTGCTTGGCGGTTTGGCATCGGGTCTGTTGCTCTATGGTATTTCCCTGGTCTACGGGTTTTCGGGCACCATGGATTTCGCCAAGCTGGCATCCTTGCTGACCGATCCGTTGACGGCGTCGCCCGGTCTGATCTTTGGCGTGGTGTTCGTGCTGGTCGGGCTGGCCTTCAAGGTCTCCGCCGTGCCGTTCCATATGTGGACGCCTGACGTGTACGAAGGCGCGCCGACATCGGTGACCGTATTCCTCGCCACCGCCCCCAAGGTCGCGGCGATGGCCTTGTTCACGCGGGTGATGTGCGGCCCGTTTGGGCATCTCGTTGGTGCCTGGCATGCGCTGATCGTCATCCTCTCGATCGCCTCCATGCTGCTCGGGGCCTTCACGGCCATCGGGCAGAGCAACATCAAGCGCCTGATGGCCTATTCCTCCATCGGTCACATGGGCTTCGCGCTCGCGGGCCTGTCGGTGGGTACGGCTGATGGTGTGCGTGGTGTTCTGGTCTACATGGCCATCTACGTCGCGATGACCGCTGGCACGTTTGCCTGCATCATCGCCATGCGGCGCCAGGGCCGTGCGGTGGAGCAGATTTCCGACCTCGCGGGTTTGGCGACCAATGATCCCTGGCTTGCCATGCTGCTGGCCGGCTTCATGTTCAGCCTCGCCGGTATCCCGCTGATGGCGGGATTCTTCGCCAAGCTGTATGTCCTGTTGGCCGCTATCGAAGGCGGGTCCTGGACCCTGGCCGTGGTCGGTGTGCTCAGCAGTGTCGTCGGCGCTTTCTATTATATCCGCATCATCAAAGTGATGTACTTCGATCCGGCGGCCGGCGCATTTGATCGCCGTGCGCCCTCGCTGTCCTTGGTCGCGGGTGTCACCGGCTTGTTCACCGTGCTCTTCTTCCTTCACCCGGCGCCGGTGGTGGACGCGGCGAATGTCGCGGCGCAGGCCCTATTCCGGTAGAGC
This sequence comes from uncultured Acetobacteraceae bacterium, assembly GCA_903918315.1. GTDB lineage: Bacteria > Pseudomonadota > Alphaproteobacteria > Acetobacterales > Acetobacteraceae > Rhodopila. The sequence continues at coordinate 14,778 of CAIXEA010000227.1, forward strand.
CCCATGGTTCCGGTGCCGTGGCCTGACCTCGGCCCCGCAACCGCGGAGCCGAGTGACCGCGAACTGGTCCTGAACTTCGAAAGCCTCGGCGATAACTGCGAGCTGGGCATGGTCCAGCGTCTTGTGGGCGTCGAGCCGCTCGGGCTCTTTCGCTTCGCCGGTGTTCCCCTGCCGAACCTGGTGCGGGCGCTGAACGCGCGGCTGGAGGGGATCGACGACCCCGCCAGAGTGTTCATTGAGCCTGAGAACGACGAGTTCATGGTCCGCGTGGGCCGCTACGATTTTGTCTACCACGCCCAAGCCAAAATAGGCGCCGCGGACCCTGTCGTGCTGCACCGCCAGCAGACGCGGACGCTGCGGTTTCTGGCGGATAAATTCCTGGCCGATGCCGCCACACCAGAAAAGCTGATGGTTTTCCGGCAGAATGAGCCGCTGCTGGCGCGGGATCTCGTGGATCTGCGCGCGGCGCTGGCGCGGGTGGGGCCGCGGGCGACGCTGCTCTGGGTGCAGGCGGCCAGGGCGGGTCATCCACCCGGCACGGTCGATGTCATCGATCCGCATCTGTTGACGGGCTACGTGCGGCGCCTGGCGCACCGGCGGGATGTACCGGGTCTGGATCTCGAATCCTGGCTGACAATGCTGCGGCGCGCCTGGGCGGTCTGGCCCGCCCGCATCATTCCAGTGGTTGCCCCCCTCGGTCTTTCCATCAAGGAACCAGTGGCAAAACCGCTGCCCCCCCGGGTCGATGCCTATTTCGGAAACGACGGCAACGCGGTCACCGATTTCGCCTCCGGCTGGTCGACGCCGGAGGAAGGGTTCACCTGGGCCATCGACGACCGCAGCACGCTCATCCTTCCCGATGTCCCCGCCGCCAAGGCGTATTGGTTGGAGATGGATGTGGTGCCCTTCGAACATGAACCATCCGGGCTGCGGCAATCGCTCACCATCCACATTAACGGCATACTGGTGCATGTGTTCGATCCCCTGGGCAAAGGGGTTCTCGGGTGCCGGGTCCGGGGTGAGGTGATGGAAGGGCGGGATCGGATGGAAATCCTGCTGGATCATCCCAAGGCCGCCAGACCGATGGATGTGTCAGACTCGACCGACCACCGCCGCCTGGCAATCACGTTTCGCAGTTTGACCGTCCTGCCGCTCCCACCGGAGCAGCCTTTGACAGACGCCGCGCCGTGACGAGAATGCCCGCGACCTCGGAGAAACCAGCCATGACCGCGTCCATCGAAACCATCGGATTTATCGGCCTCGGCGTGATGGGGGAGCCGATGTGCGGCCACCTCGCACGCAGATCGGGCAAGACCGTGATGGCCTATGACTTGAACCCCGCACCGCTGGCACGTCTCGCGGAGCAGGGTGTGGCATCAGCGACACCTGAGCAGCTTGCCGCATCCTGCCAGGTCATCCTGTTCTCCCTGCCGGATGGAAAGGCGATGCAGGCGGTCGTGGCGCTGTTGGAGCCGCATCTGCGCCCCGGCCAATGCATTGTCGATACCAGCACCTCCTCCGTTGCGATGACCCGCACCATCGGCGCCCGGTTGGAGGCCAAGGGCATCCTGTTCGCCGACGCCCCGGTCGCGCGCACCCGCGACGCCGCGGCCCGTGGTGAACTCAGCATCATGGTCGGGGCCTCTGACAGCACCTTCGCCTATGTCCGCGCGATCCTGGAAACGATGGGCACCGACGTGACCCATTGCGGCCCCGTCGGCTGTGGGCAGGTGGTGAAGATCCTCAACAACATGCTGGTCTTTCAGCACACCGCCGCCCTGGCCGAAGCCATTGCGCTTGGCCGGCGCAACGGTGTCCCGCCGGAGGTGCTGCTGCCGACGATGGCGGTCGGGTCCGGTGACAGCTTCGTGCTTCGCAATCACGGTATGAAGTCGATGGTGCCCCGGGTCTACCCGGACCGTGCCTTCTCGGTTCGGTATTCGATGAAGGACCTGTCCTACGCGTTGGAGATGGCCGACGAAGCGGGTCTGGACCTCAAGGCCGCCAAGCTGACGATGGAGCGGCTGAAGGAAGCCGAACGCCAGGGGCATGGCGATCAGTATCACCCCGTCGTGTTGGAGGTGATTGACCCGCTATGACCCTGTTCCCCCATGCCGCCGCCTGGCGGGAGGCCTGCCGGACCGACGCCGTTCTGACCGGCTGGGCCGGCGCCTGGTCTACCTGCTTCGCGGTCTCCTGCGACGGGGTTGCTACGGTGTTCAGCCTGACCGAGGGGCGGGTGACCGATGACGAGGCCGCCCCGGCCTTTACGCTGTCAGCGCCGTCCTCGGTCTGGGCAAAGTGCCTCGAACCGATTCCGCCGCGGCACCATCACGGCATCTTTGCCATGATGTATCGGCAGGCGGATTTCAGGATTGAAGGCGATCAGCTCACCTTCATGCAGCACGCCCACATCGCCAGGCGCGTACTCGAAATCGGCAAATGGCTGGTGCTTGGCAACGCGTTGCCGGTGCCGGTGTCGCTCAACCCGCGGGAGGGCGCCCGCGCCGTGCCGGCGGTCACCGGCCGCTACGTGCCGGTGACGGTGCGCGGCGTGACCTATCAGATCTACAGTGAGTCCGCCGGTTCCGGCCGCGATGTGCTGTGCATGCACACAGCCGGCGCCGACGGCCGGCAGTTCCATGGGCTGATGGCCGATGCCCGGATCATCGAAAACCATCGGTTGGTGTCGTTCGACCTGCCCTGGCACGGCAAGTCGCCGCCGCCGGATGGCGCGATTCATGGCTCCTGGCGATTGAACACCGATCTCTATGTCGAGTTGATCATGGGTTTCGTCGCCGCCGCCGGGTTGGACAAGCCGATCGCGCTGGGTGCGTCCATGTCGGGGGAGATCTGCCTCGAACTGGCGTATCGCCATCCCGAAGCGTTTTCGGGCATCGTGGCATGCGAGGCCTGCGAGAAGATTAATCAGCGCCAGACCGTCTGGGCCGCGCATCCCCATGTCAATCAGGCACAGTTCGTGCCGGAATGGATCCGGGCATTGAGCGCCCCGCAAAGCCCGGCCGAATACGTGGAACAGATTACCTGGCATTATGGTCAGGGCGGACCGCAGGTGTTCTTTGGCGACATCGCCTTTTACTCCGGCGACTGGGACGCACGCGACAGGGTAGGGCGCATCGATACCAACCGTTGCCGGCTGTTCATGCTGACCGGGGAATACGACTACTCTTGCACGGTGGAACTGTCCGAAGCCACGGCGGCGAAGATCCCCGGCGTGCGCTTCCAGGCGATGCAGGGCATCGGACACTTCCCCTTCGCGGAGAATCCCCGGCTCTTCGCGGAGTACCTGCTGCCGATCCTGCGGGAGTTGCAAGGTTGAAGGTCAGCCTGTAACCGGATGCCTGTTTCGAAAAGGAAGAGACCATGATCCATGACGTGAAGATCGGCGACGGCGAGGAAGCCGTGGCTGGCATGCCGGTTGCCGTGCACTACACCGGCTGGCTGTTCGACGACAGCGCGGCCGACAAGAAGGGCGGCAAGTTCGACAGCTCCCGCGATCGTGGCCAACCGTTCCGCTTCGGCCTTGGCGCCGGGCAGGTGATCGCTGGCTGGGATCAGGGCGTGGCCGGCATGAAGGTGGGTGGGCAGCGCACGCTGACCATCCCGCCGGAACTCGGCTATGGCGCGCGCGGCGCCGGCGGCGTGATTCCCCCGAATGCCACGCTGGTATTCGATGTGGAACTGCTGGCGGTTGGCTGACGGATACGCTCCAGCGGTTGGACGGAGGGGGGGCCAACGGCCCCCTTTTTGTTATCCCCGATTCAGGGTCATCACCAACCGATTTGCCCCGCCGTCAGTGATATAAGCGAGGTCGCGCGTATATTGCTTCATCAGATGGATTCCCAAACCGCCGATACGCGCGGTTTCCAGGCTGACCAGTGGGGCTGGTGCGGCCGCATTCAGCGGGTCAAACGCGACGCACCGGTCTTCGACCGCCAACCGCAATCCATCACCGACATCGTCCAGCGTGATGTCGAAAACATCTGGCTGGCTCGCGGACGCCGGGACGCCATGCATCACCAGGTTGGCGGTGGCTTCTTCCAGGCAAAGGCGCAGTGCGAAAGCGTCCTTATTCGGGAGGTGGAGGGACTCCGCCACCGTATCGACCCAATTCCCCAACTGAGCCAGTCCATCCATGTCGCGCGGCACGCGAATGGTAAAACGCTCAGAGGTTTCAGGCGCTGACGGCACGGATCGCTTCATCCTGGTCCGTGATGATGGTGACCAGGGAATCTACGCCGCTGCTGGTCAGTACGCCGCTGACGTCGGGGTTGGGATTGAGCAGGACCATTTTGCCCTTTTTAGAGGCGACCGTGCGGGCCCCCATGATCAAGGTGCGTAGGCCCATGGATGCGACGTAATCCAATGCGGACAGATCCAGGATGATGGCCCGTTTCGAACCGACCATGACGTTGAATTTCAGATCGATCGCCTGCGCCCCGGGGATGTCCAGGCGGCCAATCAACCGCGCCAGGGTTACGCCAGGAGCGATTTCCTCGATGTCTAAACGCATGGGTGCTTCGTTCCTTCGTGTGCTGTCATATATTGGCCATATATTCGGGCCGATATTTGAACTGTTCATCATCAATATGGCATGACTCAGGGAAAGCGAACAACCAGCACCGAGAAATCGTCATCCATCGCTCCGGGGCGGGAAGCCGCCCGGATCTGATCATAGAGTTTGCGTGGGCCACCTTTGCCCGCCGAAGCCGGCAGGAGGGGCAGCAACTCGGCCATGCCCCATTGCTTCCCGGTCTGGTCGACGATTTCGAATACCCCATCGGTAAACAATGACAGGGCGCTGCCCACCGGAACGGCGATCCGGGACGCGGTGACGGCGCGATCGGGAACGATTCCGACCGCGGGATTGCGCGTGCTCAGTGGCATCGGTTCGGCGGAGCCGGGCGTTATCAGATAGCCCGCGTGGTGGCCGCCGGCCGCGAAGGCCAACTCACGGGAGACGGTGTCGTAGACGCCATACCAGATCGTGAAGAACAACTCGTTGTGCTGTTCCATCGTGAACATTTTGTTAAGACTGCCAATCACCGCCGATGGATCGGCAAAATCCACCCCAGGCAGCATCTTCTGGCGCAACACATTCGCGACCGACACGGCGTGCAGCGCCGCCCCCGCGCCATGGCCGGCGACATCGAGCAGGAACAGCATGAAATGCCGGTCGCTGACCATCTGATAACCGAACGCATCCCCACCAAGCCGAGCGCAAGGTTGGTAGAACCACTCGGTCTCAACCGCGCCAGCCTCGATCGGCGGCGGCAGGATGGAGGCGACGTAATTGCTGGCGGCTTGCATGTCGCGATCCATCGCCTCCGCCTCCGCGGCTTCGGCGTGGTCGCGGCGCTGGTAGCGCAGGCGATGTCCACCGACAGCGATGGTCATGCCGTCCACCAGTGTCACGGCCGCGTCCAGCCGCACCCCATCGAGATAGGTGCCGTTGGTGGAGTTCATATCGGTGAGCGTGACTTTGTCGCCGGTCAGGTCGAAGCGGCAATGCCTGCGTGACACGGAGCCGCCTTCCAGCACCAGATCCGCCGGCGGCGCCCGCCCGATCACGATGGGCAGCGAGTCCAGGTTGATCCGCCTGGGTGCGCCATTGTCGTCCAGGAGCAGCAAGGTGTGAACGATCCTGCTTTTCTCAGCTTCGATCGCCCAGGTGATGGGTCCACGGAAGACCGTTGTTGCTTCTTCCGGGGATTCTTCGGCTGCTGACATTGCGGATCCTCGATGATCACGAGACTGTCGTATTTAGCCCATCTTATTCATCGCATGGCAGGGATTCGCGAACGGACATGGCGCAAACATATGGAATCGTTCAGTGATTGGTTGCTTACACCCACACCGAACGCCGGACATAATCCGCCATGCCCGCCACCGATGAGGATACC
>CAIXEA010000228.1 GCA_903918315.1 uncultured Acetobacteraceae bacterium
GGCAAGCATCGGCGAGGCGCGCGGTGTATTATTTCGGTATGACACCATATGACCCGGGCGGGCGCTTGGGCTGGGCCAGGATGAATAAGATGGGCTAAATGAAGGTAAGACAACCATTCCGACGGATGGTATATGCCCAGCCAACCAACCTCATCTTCAGGAGTCCAACCATGACCCAGCGCCCCCTCCTGGCCGCGACCATGGGCGATCCCGCCGGTATCGGCCCCGAGATCTGCGTCCGCGCGCTGTTGTCCGATGAGGTCCGCGCCCTCTCCCGCAGCTTCGTCATCGGCGATGCCCGCATCCTCGCCAAGGCCCTGGACGCGTGCGGCCTGACCGCCACGCTCAACCGCATCACCGCGCCGGAGGCGATTACCGACAAGCCCGGCGTCATCGACGTCCTGCACCAGGAAACCGCGGACCCCGCGGTGCTGCAAATGGGCAAGGTGCAGCCTTTGGGTGGGGAGGCCGCCTACGCCGCCATCCGCGCCTCCATCGATCTGTCCATGTCCGGGCGTGTGGCCGGCGTGGTAACGGCGCCGATCAATAAGGAGTCGCTGCAGGCGGCGAAGATCCCGTTCATTGGTCATACGGAGATATTTGCCGAACACACCGGCGCGAAGGAGGAGATGACGATGTTCACCATCTCCGGCCTGAAGATCTTCTTCCTCACCCGGCATGTGTCCCTGGCCCGCGCCTGCGAGCTGATGAGCGAACCCCTGGTCGCCAAGGGCATCGCCAGCTGCATGAAGGCGCTGGGGCAGCTCGGCTACGAGCAGCCGCATCTGGCGGTCGCGGCGCTGAACCCGCATGGCGGCGAAGACGGCATGTTCGGACGGGAGGAGATCGAGGCGATCAAGCCCGCCATCGTCGCCGCCCGCGCCAAGGGGATGAAGGTCAGCGGCCCGGTGCCCGCCGACTCGGTGTTCCACCTGGCCCGTATTGGCCGCTACGACGCGGTGCTGTCGCTGTACCACGACCAGGGGCACATCGCGGCCAAGATGATGGATTTCGAAAAGACCGTGAGCGTGACCCTCGGTCTGCCGGTCCTGCGCACCAGCGTTGATCACGGCACCGCCTTCGACATCGCCGGCACCGGCAAGGCCAGCGCGGTCAGCATGATCGAGGCGATCAAGGTCGCCGCGGAGTATGTCGTGCGCGGCGTGCGGCTGGGTGATGAGGTCGCGCGCGCCGCCGAGTAACGCCTTGCCGCGGCGGGCACCCTCTATGAATTTATTATAATCAACGGGAGTAGACCATGAGCAAGCTTGAACGGCGCGCCCTCGGCCGCGGCGGTTTGACCGTATCGGCCATCGGCCTTGGCTGCATGTCTTTGTCGGGCGTCTATGGGTCGGCCGAGGACGCGGCCTCCGAAACGCTGGTGCAGTATGCGATCGACCAGGGGGTGGATCACCTGGACTCCTCGGACATGTATGGCTGGGGCCATAACGAGGAACTGCTGGGCCGCGCCATCAAGGGCCGCCGCGACCAGGTGATGCTGGCCACCAAGTTCGGCCAGGTGCAGCGCCCCGGCCAGGCCAATGGCGTCAACGGCCGACCGGAGTTTGTCATCGCGTCCTGCGAGGCGAGCCTGAAGCGGCTGAATGAGGAGGTCATCGACCTCTATTACCAGCACCGCGTCGATCCCGACGTGCCGGTGGAAGAGACCGTCGGCGCCATGAAAACGCTGGTGGAGCAGGGCAAGGTCCGCTTCCTCGGCATGTCCGAGGCCGCGCCGGACCGCATCCGCCGCGCCCATGCGGTGCACCCGATCGCCGCCGTGCAGACGGAATTCTCGCTGCTGTATCGCGCCGAGGCCGAGGCGACCCGCGCCGTGACGCAGGAGCTGGGCATCAGCTTCGTCGCTTATGCGCCGCTGGGGCGCGGGTTTCTGACCGGGGCGATCCAGACCTTTGGCGACGTGGACGGCCGCCGGGCCGCGCATCCGCGCTTCCAGAAGGAGAATTTCGACCAGAACCGCGCACTGGTGGCGAAGATCGAGGGCTTCGCGGCCGACAAAGGCTGCACCCCGGCGCAGCTGACCCTGGCCTGGCTGCTGGCGCAGGGCCAGGACGTCGTGGCCATCCCCGGCACCCGCTACGCGGGCCGGTTGGATGAGAACCTGGGCGCTTTGGCGGTTTCGTTGACGGCGGATGAGGTGGCGGCGATCTCGGCCGCGGTGCCGACGGGGGCTGCCGCGGGGACGCGGTATCCGGCTGGCGGGATGGGCGGGGTGTTTATCTGATTTGAGGGTTTGAGACGGTTGACGGCGGCGGGCGGGGGGGGTATCTCCCCGCCTCCCGGACGGGATGGCGGCGTAGCTCAGCGGTAGAGCAGGGGAATCATAATCCCTTGGTCGGCGGTTCAAATCCGTCCGCCGCTACCAATTCCGGTAGTAGTTTCAACAGGTTAGCGATAGGGATTTATCACGATATCGTGATAGACCCCCGTTGCGCACCCGTTGCACACTTTTCGGCCCCTTCCCCTAAGTTTTCCTTACGTTCTACAGCGTAGCTAGCGCTACAAGATCAGCGTCAGCCACCATACGGTCATATTAATACCTGATATCAATGCCTTAACCTGTTCGAAACCTCTCCAGCGCCATTGTCCATAACCTTGCATGGGCATACGCTCAGCATTGCGTATTGGGAGCATCAGACGTGCCGAAGCTCAGCGACGAAACGCATACGCTGATACCAGGCGTTGCCGTGCTGTTTCGTCGCTCACGAAGCGCAGCATGGCAGGTGCGCTACAAGGTCAACGGAAAGTGGCTTCGCGCTACGACAAAGCAGCGCGATCTCAAGCTGGCACGGACCGCTGGAAACGACATCGTGCTCGAAGGCAAATACCTTGAGAAGCACGGCCTACCCACGCAGAGCAGAAAATTCGCATCAGTCGCCAAGATCGCCGTAGCACGAATGCAAGCGGCCTTGGATCAAAGCGCTGGCAAGACCGTATATACGCACTATATCGGCGCGCTCGAAAACTATCTGACCCCCTATTTCGGCAACCACAACGTCTCGTCCATCGACAACGCGCTGCTCAAGAGCTTCGCTACATGGCGCGCTGCGACGATGAAGCACGCGCCAAAGGCGAGCACCATCAACACGCACAACGCGGCGCTCAATCGGGTGTTCGATGTGGCACTTGAGCTTGGCTACATGAACAAGACGCAGGTGCCCGTTCTCATAAACAAGACGCGCGACAGCGACAGACGGCCAGACTTCACGCTCGACGAATACACGGAGCTGTTCAAACACATGCGAAGCTGGGTGAAGAAAGGCCGTACCAGCAAGAGCGTGAATATGCGCGAATTGCTGCGCGACTATGTTCTCATCCTCACCAACACCGGCATGCGACACGGCACTGAAAGCATGGGTCTGAAATGGAAGAATGTCAGCGAATTCATCGAAGGAGATTACAAATATATCGCGATCTGGGTTGACGGAAAGACAGGAAAGAGAGAATTAATCGCACGACATCGGTGTGCCACTTACCTGCAACGCATCCATAAACGTGCCGAGGATCTCAAACACCTTGCGTGGGACGAATTACTCGCGGCAGGACGTGATGAATATGTGTTCAGGCTACCTGACGGATCGAGAACCAATAGCCTAAATCAGACTTTTGAGGCATTGTTGATAGACGCTGGGTTGCTGCAAGATCGGAACACTAACCAGAACAGGACGCTATATTCTCTGCGTCATACATACGCGACACTGAGTTTAATACGAGGTGCTGTTGAACCACACGTGCTAGCAAGACAGATGGGCACCAGCATTTTGATGATTGACAAACACTACAGCCATCTTATACCACGACAACGCGCGAGAGACTTGGCTGGTGGTCTCGGATTGAGAAAGGTTATTAAATCAACTCAACCGCAGCCCGCTTCATAGCGTCATTGACATCGATATAAACCTGCGTCGTCTGTATCGACCGATGACCTGCCAACGCAGCCAGCACGCGAACTCCAACACCCTTCGCAGCCAAAGACGTTATCATCGACCTTCTACCGCTGTGGCTAGTCGCACCTTCAATACCAGCATCAAAATATATTTTGTTGATAGACTGGCATAGCGTATTTGGTGAAAACGATGTGCGTTTTTGCGTGATAAAGAGGTGCTTGTTGGCGTCTTTGCACTCAGCGTGTTTAGCCCATCTTATTCATCGCATGGCAGGGATTCGCGAACGGACATGGCGCAAACATATGGAATCGTTCAGTGATTGGTTGCTTACACCCACACCGAACGCCGGACATAATCCGCCATGCCCGCCACCGATGAGGATACC
>CAIXEA010000229.1 GCA_903918315.1 uncultured Acetobacteraceae bacterium
AGTCGGCCATAACGAACAGGACATGTGTCAACGGTTCACACCAACCGCCTGAACCTTTGACCGATCCCACCCCGCCCTCATCGTCATGGCCCGGCTTGTCCGGGCCAACGCCGCCCGCATGGTGCCGTGAGCGGTGGCCCGGACAAGTCGGCCATAACGAACAGGACATGTGTCAACGGTTCACACCAACCGCCTGAACCTTTGACCGATCCCACCCCGCCCTCATCGTCATGGCCCGGCTTGTCCGGGCCAACGCCGCCCGCATCGTGCCGTGAGCGGTGGCCCGGACAAGCCGGCCATGACGAAGCGGGAATGAGTCAATGGTTAAGCCGGTTGGACCAACGCCTACGCGAACGCCGCGCTCAGCGCCCCCAACGCGTTCAGCGCCGGCGGAAAGCCGGTGTAGGGCGCGGTCTGGATGATCGCCTCGATCACCTCGGTCTTGTTCAACCCGACATTCAGCGCCGACTGCCCGAATTTGCCGACCTGCTCGGGGAGGCGCAGGGCCGTGAAGCCGGCGACCGCGACAAGGGCGCGCTGGCGCCGTTCCAGGCCGGGGCGGAACCAGATCTCGCCATAGCCATACTGAATCGCCGTCGGATACAGCGCCCCGGTGGTGGGATTGTCCGGCGCCGCATAGCCCTGGGTGGCGCGGGCGCCGTGCAAGGTGCGCATCAGTTCGGCGCCGCGCGCGGTCAGTTCCTCCAGCGTCGCATCCTCCGGCGGGTCAGCCGGGAAGGGGATGCCGCGTTCGGCGAAGATCGTGCTGGCCAAAGCCAGGGTCTCCTCGGCGGCTGAAAACCCGGCATACAGGGCGCATTGCACCAGAATCTCGCGGATCGCTTCGGCGGTGAGGCCGAGGGTCAACCCGGCCTCGATATGCCGGCGCAGCGGGCGCAGCCGCGGGCCGGTGCCCAGCGCGGCGATCGTGCAGAGCATCCGGTCCGCGAGGCCCAGGCCCGGGCGGTTCCACACCCCGCCGAACACCGGCTCGGTCAGCAGGTTCGCGAAGCCGGGTTGCTGGCGATAGCTCTCACCGAACAGATGCCGGAGTGTGGCTTCGCCTTGCTGGCGCAGGTTCTGGCGGGTCATGATGGGTCTCCGTTCATGGGAATGCGGTTGCCTTGACCTATCCCGGGCCAGGCGGGCCCGCAACCGGACGCGCCGTGGGAGCTGTCGATGAAGCGATTGCTGATGTTGGTATTGCTGCTGCCCCTCACCGCCCATGCGCAGGAGCGGATCGACCTGCCGACACGGCCGGGGGTGACGCAGCCGGTGTATGTGACGGCGGCGGCGAGTCCGGTGGCGTCCGTGGTGGTCTTCCCCGGCGGCAGCGGGATTGTCGGCGCGGTGCGGAACAATTTTCTGCTGCGGATCGTGCCCGATCTTGTGGCGCAGGGCTTCACCGTGGCGGTGGCCGACGTGCCCTCCGACATGCCGGGCGGCATGCCACCGCCGTTTCGCGCGGGTCCGGCGCATGCGCGGGATATCGCCGCCATCGTCGCCATGCTGCAGGCGCGGGCCGCGCGGCCGGTCTGGCTGATCGGGACCAGCCGCGGCAGCATATCCGCCGCCAATGGCGCCGCGGGGCGTGGCGTCGCCGGGGTGGTGCTGACATCGTCGGTCTGGCGCCATGGCATGGCGCTGACGGCGGCGGAGCAGATCAAGGTCCCGGTGCTGATCGTGCATAACCGCGATGACGGTTGTTCTGAAAGTCCGCCCGATGGGGTTGAGCCCTTCCGCCTTCGCCTGACGCAGGCCCGGCTGGTGCGGATCCTCATGGTGTCCGGCGGTACGTTGCGCAGCGAACCCTGCCAGGCGCTGTCACCGCATGGATATTTGGGGATCGAGGCTCAGGTCGTGCCGTTGATGGCCGCGTTCATCCGCGGGCAATAGGCCGGCGGACCTATACCGCTGCTTGGGTCTCCGCGTCCGCCACCGCCTTCAGCGCCGCGGCCTTGGCCTCCACCAGTTCCACGATGTGGTCCACCATCGACGCCCCATCGATCGTGTGATCGGTCTTGCCGCCGGCGTAGATCATATGCCGGCCGTTGCCGCCGCCGGTCACGCCGATATCGGTCATCAGCGCCTCACCGGGACCGTTCACCACGCAGCCGATGATCGACAGGGTCAGCGGGGTTTCGATATGCGCCAGGCGGTCTTCCAGGGTGCGCACCGTCTCGATCACATTGTAACCCTGGCGCGCGCAGGACGGGCAGGAGATGACCTTCACCCCGCGATGGCGCAGGCCCAGCGTCTTCAGCAGATCCCAGCCGACACGCACCTCTTCTTCCGGTTCATCCGACAGCGAAACCCGCAGCGTGTCGCCAATGCCGGCCCAGAGCAAAGACCCAAGGCCAACGGCCGATTTGACCGTGCCCATGCGGCGCCCACCGGCCTCGGTGATGCCGATATGCAGCGGATGGTCGCAGACCTCGGCCAGTTGCTGATAGGCGGCGACCGCGAGGAACACATCCGACGCCTTCACGCTGATCTTGAAGTCGTGGAAATCGTGCTGTTGCAGGATATTGGCGTGATACAGCGCGCTTTCGACCAGGGCTTCGGGGTTGGGCTCCCCGTATTTTTCCAGCAGGTGCTTTTCCAGTGAGCCGGCGTTGACGCCGATACGCATGGAGCAGCCGTGGTCGCGGGCGGCCTTGATGACCTCACGCACGCGGTCGTCGCTGCCGATATTGCCGGGGTTGATGCGCAGGCAGGCGGCGCCGCTTTCCGCGGCTTCGATGGCGCGGCGGTAATGGAAGTGGATGTCGGCCACGATGGGGACGTTCACTTCCTTGACGATTTCTTTCAGCGCGAGGGCGCTGGGTTGGTCAGGGCAGGACACCCGCACGATATCGACCCCGGCCAGTTCGGCGCGGCGGATCTGCTCGATCGTGCCCGCCACATCCGTCGTCAGCGTGTTCGTCATCGTCTGCACGCTGATCGGCGCGCCATCGCCAACCGGCACCTTGCCGACATAAACCCGGCGCGATTTGCGGCGCAGGACTTCCTGATAGGGGCGGTAGCTGCTCATGCTTTGTCTCCTGGCGCGCGAGGCTGATTCGCGCCGCCGTGTTCTGAAATGCCGGAAACGGGCCGGTTTTGCTATTGCGACGCGCGCATGGCGGGCAGCGCCAGCTTGCCGTCCTTGATGACGTCGGGATCGAGCGGCAGGTCGTGCCGCACGGCGCCGGCGGCCCCCAATGGGGCGGTGGCGGCCCCATCGACCAGGATTTCGGTGCCAGCGGCATTGCCCAATGTCAGCAACAGCCCGGCGCGCGGGGGCACCGGCCAGGTCTCACCGGGTTTGAGGACCTTATCGAGGATGACCTTGCCCGCTTTCTCACGGACCTGCACCCAGGCGTCGGCGGTGGCGCGCAGCACGATCCGCGGCTGATCCGGGGCGGGAATAAGCGCCGGCGCGGCGGTGGGCGGTGGCGCCGGCATGGGCGTGACCAGCGCCGCCGCGGCGGAGCTGGGCGACAATGTCGGCATCGGCATCGGCGGTTCCGCCGGCGCCACCACCGCCGCCGTGGCGGCCGGGGGATGCGGCGGTTCGGCGGGCGGCAGCGCCTGGCGCGCCAGGGGGGCTAATTTCTCGGGGATCGCCGTCATGGTTTCAGCCGGCAGGCGTCCTTCGCCCGACAGGCGGTACCAGCCGATATACGCGCCGCAGACCAGGACCAGACCCAGCAGCACCACCGCGCCCGCCGGTAAGCCGCGCTCCGGCACCGGTGCGGGGAAAATCAGCTCCGTGCGCTGGGTCACCTCCGCCGCTTCGGCCTTGAACCGGCGCACCATCTCACTCGCGTCCAGCCCCAGCGCGGCGGCATAGCTGCGCACGTACCCCAACGCATAGGCGTTGCCGGGCAGGCGGCTGAGCTCGCCCTCTTCCAAAGCGTCCAGATACGATGGGCGAATGCGCAACATGGCGGAGGCCTGCTCAACCGACATGCCAAGCCGATCGCGCGCCGCGCGCAGATCCGCGCCTGCCCTCGGTGCCACCATCGCCGGTTCCACGCGGGACATCATGCTCGAGCTATCCACCAGATGCGACCAGCGATCCTGTAGCACGGTCGTCCCGTCTTTCCTGCGCTATTCGTGAAACCGGGCCGTCCACCCCAAGCGGGTGCGGGCGGGTTCTAGTCCACGAGCATGCCAATTGCCAACAGCCCATAGAGTGCCCTGGATCGCCCGCGTAGTCGAATCGTGATTACTTAAAATCTGTGGATAACATACGAATGTCAGAGGGGCAGTCCGCGCTCGCGCGCCCAGTTCGCGATCGGGTCGCGCAGGCTGATCGCCCCGCCGTCGCCCCGCCGGATCGCTGCCAAAACGGGGCGGAATTCGGTCAAGTCAACATCTGCCAACAACGCTTTGACAGGCAGGATGCCGCTGGCCGGCATGGACAGGGATGTCACCCCCAAAGCCGCCAGGGTCATGGCCTCGATCGGGCGCGACGCGGCCTCCCCGCACACCGAAACCGGCACCCCCGCCGCCCGCGCCGCCACGACAAGTTGATCGACCAGATCCAGCATCGGCTGCGACAGCACGTCATACCGCTCATACAGCGACGGAGTCCCCCGATCTGCTGCGAACAGGAATTGCAACAGGTCGTTGGTGCCGATGGAGATGAAATCCGTCTCCTTCAGCAGCTCCGGCAACTGCCACATCAGCGCGGGGATTTCGAGCATCGTGCCGATGCTGAGCCGCTCCGGCGAGGGCCGGATGCGCCTGGCCTCCGCCACCAGCAGCGCCTTGGCGGCCCGGAATTCGGACACCGTCGCCACCATCGGAAACATCACCGACAGCGGACGCCCGCCCGCAGCCAGCAGCAAGGCGCGCAGCTGCCGGCGCAGCAAAGCCGGGCGATCCAGACCCACCCGGAGCGAGCGCCAGCCCATCGCCGGGTTTTCCTCCTCCACCACCGTCCCCGGCAACAGCTTGTCCGCGCCGAGGTCGAGGGTGCGGAACAGCACCGGCCGACCCTTGGCTTCATCCAAGGCGCGGGCATAGATCGCCGCCTGCTCCCCGACATCGGCGATGGCGCCGCGGGCCAGCATGGCGATCTCGGTGCGGAACAGGCCGATACCAGCGGCGCCGGTGCGGTCGAGCTGGGCGAGTTCCATGCTGAGGCCCACATTCAGCATCAGGCTGACCGCGGTGCCATCGGCGGTGACGCCCGGCCGGTTGATCAGCGTGGCCCATTTGGCATAGCGGGCGCCGCGCGCTTCCAAGGCCCGGGCATAGGCCTGGCGCACATCGGCTTCCGGGCGCAGCACCAACTGGCCCTCGTCCCCGTCCAGCACCGCCTCGTCGCCCGGTTCGGCGGTGTCGAGCATGCCGCGCGTGGCGCCGACGGCGGGGATGTCCAAAGCGCGGGCCAGGATCGCGGCATGGCCGGACGGGCTGGCTTCCTCGATCGCCACCCCGGCGATCCCCGCGGCGTGCCAGTCCAGCAATTCCGCTGGTCCCAGCCGCCGCGCCAGCAAAATCGCCCCCGGCGGGATCGGTCCGCGCGGCTCCTCGCCCATCAGCGTCGTCAGCAGCCGGTTCGCCAGATCCTCCATGTCCGCGAGGCGTTCCCGCAGATAGGCGTCGCTGATCCGGCGCATGCGGTCATGCATTTCCCCGGCGATGCGCTGGACCGCGGCCTCGGCGGTCAAACCACCGCGAATGACTTCACCCACCCGGCGCAGCCAGCCCGCATCGGCGGCCACGAGGCGATAGGCCTCCAGCACCTCACGAGAGGCGGAGGCATCGGCTGACCGTCCGCCCGTGGGGACGCCCGCGATCAGCGCGTCGAGGCCGCGCTGCATGCGTTCGGCGGCTTCGTGCAGGCGTTTGAGTTCAGCCTCGGGGTCATCGGCCAGCAGTTTGATGCCGGTGCGGCGGGTGCCATGCAGCACCACCGGGCCGATGGCGATGCCGGCCATCAGCGCGGTGCCGGCGAATACGCGGGGGACGGTGGCGCCCAGGCCTTCGGTCCGTCCCTCCGCCGCGCCGCTGGCCGGCAGCATCTCCGCCAGCAGCATGGCGACGGTTTCGAGGTCGTCGACCTCCTGTTCCGTGAAATGCCGCGGCGCGCGGTTCTGCACCACCAGCACCCCCAGCGTCCGGCCCGATCGGCGGACCGGCACCGCCATCAGGGAGGCGAAGGGGTCTTCCCCGGTTTCCGGGCGATAGGCGAAGGAGGGATGGTTCTGCGCGTCCGGCAGGTTCATCACTGCGGCGGTGGAGGCGCAGAGACCGACGATCCCCTCCCCAACGCGCAGCCGTGTGGTGCCGACGGCCTTGGGGTTCAGCCCCTCGGTCGCCGCGAGTTCGAGAATATCGCCAGGGCGCTGGACGTAGACCGAGCAGACCTCACTCACCAGTTCCGCGGCGACGAGGCGAACGAGTTCCGGCAGCGGCGCCGCGGCCCGGGCCCGGAGATCCCGCAGGCGGGACAGAAGGCGCCTGGGGGCAAGGGTCATGGCGGGATGGACGCCATCACCCGCCGGACCGCGCCATCAGCGCCGTGGTCGCCTGCTCGATCAGATCCGCGATCACCTGGGCGGTGGTCTTTTCGCCGGTCACCATGCCGACCGACTGGCCGGCCATGACGGAGCCGGTTTCGACATCGCCTTCGATCACCGCACGGCGCAGCGCGCCGGCCCAGAAATGCTCGATCGCCAGTTGCGCGGCTTCTTTATCCAATTCACCGGCATGGAACTTCGCCGCCGTTTCCGCCTGATGGCGCAGGAAGCGCTTTGTCCCTTCGTTCACCAGCCCGCGCACGGGGATGACCGGGAACTGCTCATCCAACTGCACCGACGGAATGGCATCGCGGGCATTGGCGCGCACGAAGGCCTTCTTGAAGTTGGGATGCGCGATCGACTCGGTGGTCGCCGCGAACAGCGTGCCGAGCTGGGCGCCGGAGGCCCCCATTTCGAGATAGGCCAGAATCGCTTCCCCGCGCGCCAGCCCGCCGGCCACGAAAATCGGCACCTCCCGCAAATGCGGCAGGATCTCCTGCGCCAGCACGGTCAGTGATACCGGGCCGATATGGCCGCCGGCTTCCGAGCCCTCGATCACCAGGGCATCAGCGCCGGAGCGCACCAGGCGCTTGCCCAGCGACAAAGCCGGGGTGAAGGCGATCAGTTTGGCGCCGCCGTCCTTCACCGCGCGAATGGTCTGGCCACCCGGCACGCCGCCGGCCAGAACGATATGCCCCACCTTGGCGTTGATGCAGACCTGCACCAGGTCATCCAGGCGCGGGTGCATGGTGATCAGATTGACGCCGAAGGGCTTCGACGTCAGCGCCTGGGTGCCGGCGATTTCCCGCTCCAGCAATTCCGGCGTCATGGCGCCGCAGGCGATGACCCCGAAGCCGCCGGCGTTGGAGATCGCGGCGACCAGATGCCGCTCACTCACCCAGCTCATCGCACCGCCGAGGATCGCGACCTCGCAGCCGAGGAACGCGGTACCGCGGGACCAGAGACGATCCAGTTCGGCGCGTGCCGATTCCCGATTATGCGGCATCGAGGCCATAGGCGGTGTGCAATGCGCGCACCGCCAGTTCCGTGTATTCGGCGCCAATCAGCACGCTGACTTTGATTTCGCTGGTCGAGATGACCTGAATGTTGATGGCCTTGTCGGCCAGCGCCCGGAACATGGTGTTGGCGATGCCGGCGTGGCTGCGCATGCCGACACCGACGACGCTGATCTTCGCGACATCGGGATCTTCGAGCAGGTCGGTGTAACCGATCTCCTCCTTGATCGCGCCCAGCGCCGCATGGGCGCGGGGGAGGTCGGCTTTGCCCACGGTGAAGGTCATGTCCGTGGTGCCATCGGCCCCAAGGTTCTGCACGATCATGTCGACGTTGACATTGGCTTCCGCCAGCGCGCCGAAAATGATCGCCGCGATGCCCGGCCGGTCCTTGACCCGGCGCACGGTGATCTTCGCGTCATCCCGCGAATAGGCGATCCCGGAGACGTTCTGTTTTTCCACGATTTCGTCCTCATCCACCACCATGGTGCCGGGGATGTCCTGGAAGCTGGACAGCACCTGCACGCGTACACGTTCATTCATCGCCAGTTCGACGCTGCGGGTCTGGAGGACCTTCGCGCCGACGGATGCCAGCTCCAGCATCTCTTCATAGCTGATTTTTTGCAGTTTGCGGGCTTTTGACACGATGCGCGGGTCGGTCGTATAGACGCCGTCCACATCGGTGTAGATATCGCACCGCTCGGCCTTCAGCGCGGCGGCCAAAGCCACCGCGGAGGTGTCGGACCCGCCACGCCCCAACGTCGCGATGCGCTCACCCGGGGCCACGCCCTGGAAGCCCGCGACGACCGCGATGGCGCCGGATTCCATGCTCGCCAGCAGCGCGGAGCCATCGATGCCGTCGATTCGGGCCTTGCCGAAGGCGTCATTGGTCTGAATGGGGATCTGCCAGCCCTGCCAGGACCGCGCCTCATACCCCAGGCGCTGCAATTCGATCGCGAGCAGGCCGGAGGTCACCTGTTCCCCCGTCGCCACCACCGCGTCATATTCGCGCGGATCATGCAGCGGCGACAGATCGGTGCAGTATTTGACAAGCTGGTTGGTCACGCCGGACATGGCGGACACGACGACGGCAACCTGGTTGCCGGCATCCACCTCCCGCTTCACGCGCTGGGCGACATTGCGGATACGGTCGAGGTCTGCGACGGAGGTTCCGCCGAATTTCATCACGATGCGGGCCATGAATCAGGGATCGATTGCCAGTTGCTGTATGGGCGGCACACATACTGGCGCGCGGCGAGAGGGGCAACATGCAACAGACAACAGTTTCCGCCGAAGAAGTGGCCCGGTTCGACGCCCTGGCCGCCCAATGGTGGGATCCCAAGGGCCCGATGCGTCCCCTACACGCGATGAACCCGGCCCGGGTCGGCTGGATCGACGCCCGCATCGCCGCCCGGTTCGCGGGTCACGACGGGGTCCGGGTGCTGGATGTCGGCTGCGGCGCCGGCCTGGCGGCGGAGGCTCTGGCCGAGCTGGGGCATGACGTGCTGGGCCTGGACGCAGCCGGGGCGGCGATCGACGCAGCACGCGCGCATGCGCATGCCGGGTTGAAACTGACCTACCGAACAGGCGCGGCTGAAGACCTGCTGGCGGAAGGGCTGCGCTTCCCGGTCATTACCGCGCTGGAAGTCATCGAGCACGTCCCCGACCCCGCGTCCTTCGTCCGCATCCTGGCGGGCCTGCTGGAACCCGGCGGGCTGCTGATCCTGTCCACGCTCAATCGCACCACGCGGTCCTACCTGATCGCCAAGCTCGGGGCCGAGTATGTGATGCGGCTGCTGCCCGTTGGCACCCATGACTGGCGCCATTTCATCGCCCCGGCCGAGCTGGCGGCGATGCTGCGCGACGCCGGTCTGCTGGTCACCGACACGGCCGGGCTGGCGCCCGCGCGGCTGCTGGGGGAATGGCGGATCGGGCGGGACCTGGGGGTGAATTACCTGATCGCGGCGGTGGGGTAGGCGGTTGGCGTGGGTGCCCCCCAGGGTGTCCTTCCAGGGTGCCATGGCCGAAGACGTCACTTTCGGCTAAACAGGGCGCACCCACACGCCGACATGAGGCCCCGCCATGACCGCCCGTTTCCCGATCGCCCGCTTCCGCCGCCTGCGTGCCAACCCGGCTTTGCGGGACCTGGTGCGGGAAACCTCCGTCACCCTCAATGACCTGATCTACCCGATCTTCGTGGAGGAGGAGCTCGACGACTATGCCCCCGTCGAAAGCATGCCCGGCATCTTCCGCATCCCGGAAAAGAAGCTTGGCCAGGCGGTCAAGGAGATCCATGCCGCCGGCATCAAGGCCATCATGACCTTCGGCGTCTCGCACCGCAAAGACGATACCGGCAGCGACTCCTGGAACGAGAACGGCCTGCTCGCGCGCATGACCAAGCGCGCCAAGGACGCCGCGCCGGAGTTGCTGGTGATCTCCGACACCTGCTTCTGCGAATACACCTCCCACGGCCATTGCGGCGTCATCCATGGGGAGGATGTGCACAACGACCACACGATCGAGAATCTGGGCCGCCAGTCGGTCGTCGCCGCCCGCGCCGGGGCCGACATCATCGCCCCCTCCGCGATGATGGACGGGCAGGTGGGTGCCATCCGTTCCGCCCTCGACGGGGCCGGGTTCAGCAACACGCCGATCATGGCGTATTCGTCGAAGTTTGCCTCGGCGTTCTACGGTCCGTTCCGCGCCGCCGCTGGCTGCGACCTGATCGGCGACCGCAAGGCCTATCAGATGGATCCCGCCAATGCGCGGGAGGCGGTGCGCGAGTCGATCGAGGATGAGGCTGAGGGCGCCGATATCCTCATGGTCAAACCCGCCATGCCTTATCTGGATATCCTGAGCCAGGTCCGCCAGACCAGCCGCCTGCCCCTCGCCGCGTACCAGGTGAGCGGTGAATACGCGATGATCAAATTCGCCGCCCAGGCCGGCGCAATCGATGAACACCGCGTGGTGCGGGAAACCCTGACCGCCATCAAACGCGCCGGGGCGGATATGATCATGACCTATTTCGCGATGGACATCGCGCGGGATGGGTTCTGAGGGGCCGCCACCGTGCGGTCAAAATCCCGCGCCATCCGCCTCGGGTCGATTCGTAGTCGGATTTTGACTGAAAGACACGAAACCACGAAGGGTGGGGTCGCGCGGGATGACCTTAGGGGTAAACAATAGGCGCTAACGGACCATCCGGACGATGCCGTGCTTCATGGTGGCCGCGTGGAAGTTCATGAGAAGGCCAACGCCGTAGTCGCCGACGCGCATATAAGTCAGCAGTTGGGACCGGTGTACCGGGAGCAACTGCTGGACGGCCTTGATTTCGACGACGACGGAATTTTCCGCGATCAGGTCGAGGCGGTAATGCCCGCCGAGATCCATGTCCTTGTATCGTGCGGGCCAATCCACCTGCCGCATGAAACCGATACCGCGCAGGCCGAATTCATGGACCAGCGCCCGCTCGTAGAGCGATTCCAGCAATCCGGGTCCAAGCGCGCTATGAACCTCAATCGCGGCCCCGATGACCGCATGGCTGACGGCGTCGAACATCTTTCAAGCCCTCCGCCGGCGGTGATAACAGCCAAAGCTAAACAAACCGTTAACCCATCTTATTCATCGCATGGCAGGGATTCGCGAACGGACATGGCGCAAACATATGGAATCGTTCAGTGATTGGTTGCTTACACCCACACCGAACGCCGGACATAATCCGCCATGCCCGCCACCGATGAGGATACC